>NZ_CP071953.1:0-312910 GCF_020084865.1 Candidatus Kaistella beijingensis
ATGGACGAAAATTTAATGCTTGTTTGGGAAAAATGTCTTCAGTTTATGAGGGATAATCTAAATGCTGCTGAAGACAATACCGACCTGAAAAAACTGGAGAACTCTTTTGATTTACTGTTTGATAATGTGCAACCCATTTCTTTGGTGAGCAATAATCTTACGCTATTAGTACCAAGTGATTTCTACAAAGAATATATCGAAGACAATTATTTGTCCTTGCTTTCAGCTGCATTAAAAAAGAACATCGGAAAAGGGGTGAAGCTTTGGTATTCCGTTATGGAAAACAAACCTGCAGGTCAGGAAAAACCGATCACGGTCAACGTAAAAGGTAAAACGATTTCCACACCCAAAATGCAGGAAACTTTGCCGCCATCTTATTCCCAAAATTTAATCAATCCTTTCGTCGTTCCGGGAATGAAGAAGGTGAATATCGATTCAAATTTGAAAGCAGATTTTTCGTTCGATAATTATGTGGAAGGAGAGAGCAACAAGTTTGCGTCCACTGTTGCAAAATCGATCGCAAAAAGACCGGGAGCAACTGCATTCAACCCGCTGTTTTTATACGGAGGTTACGGAGTTGGGAAAACGCATCTTGGTCACGCAATCGGATTGGAAGTGAAAAATGCTTTTCCGGATAAAGTGGTTTTGTACTTGTCTTCGGAGAAATTCATCCAACAGTTTGTTTCTGCTGCGAAAGCTCACAAACAGACAGAATTTGCTAATTTTTACCAAATGGTGGATGTGTTGATTATCGACGACATCCAATTCCTCTCCGGGAAAAAATCGACGCAGGACAGTTTCTTCCATATTTTCGATTACCTGCACCAAAACGGAAAACAGATTATCCTGACTTCCGATAAAGCGCCGGTTGATATTTTAGATATTCAGGACAGAATTGTTTCCCGTTTCAAATGGGGACTTTCAGCGGAAATTAAATCGCCGGATTTCGATACCAGAAGAAAAATCATCGTTGACAAATTAAGCCGAGACGGAATTGTTTTGACGGAAGATATGCTTGATTTCTTGGCATCTGAAGTGAAAACGAATGTAAGAGAATTGATTGGTGTCATCAATTCTGTGATTGCTTACTCCACCATTTATAAGTCGGATTTAAGTTTGGAACTTTTAAAGGAAACCATCAACAAAATTGCGGCAAACCAAAAGAAAGTGATCAACATTCCGTACATTCAGGATGTGGTTTGCGAATATTTCGGGATCCAGAGAGAGCAACTTTTATCGAAAACCCGAAAGAGAGAAATCGCTTTACCAAGACAATTGGCGATGTATTTTGCAAAGGAATTTACCAATGCAACCTTTACCAAAATCGGCGAAGAAATGGGCGGAAAGGACCATTCAACCGTAATGTATGCATGTGACACGATAAAAGATGTTTCTAAAATCGACAAGGAATTGAAGAAATACGTGAAGGAATTGACGGAGAAGATAAAACAGTAAAATTTGTTGGTGAGTCGGTGAGTGGGTTGTGAAAAATTAAATCATACTGCTTCATCACTTATCAATCATCATTCATCAAATATATAAATGAAGGGTATAAATATTCTTCATTTTTTTGTACTATTACTCATTGCTTATTACTCATTGCTTATTACTCATTACTCATGAAAATATTAGTTGTTTGTCTCGGAAATATTTGCAGAAGTCCGCTGGGTGAAGGAATTTTGAAATCGAAACTTCCCGAAAATTTTGTGGTAGATTCTGTGGGAACCATTTCAATGCATGAAGGAAAGAAACCCGATGAAAGGTCAATTGAAATCGCAAAAAATCATGGAATAGATATTTCAAAACAAAGGGCACGTCCGATTACAAAGGCAGATTTGGAAAACTTCGACCATATTTATTGTATGGATTTGAGTGTTTATGAAGATGTGATTTCCATGGCGAAAAATGAGGAACAAAGAAAAAAGATTTCGCTCTTTTTGGAAGCTGCTGGTAATAATGGAGAAAATAATGAAGTTCCAGATCCGTATTGGGGAAATTTGGCAGATTTTGAAAACGTGTATCAAATGATTGATGAAGCGAGTTCCAAGATTGCGCAAAAACTTGTAAATTAGTTTGATTTTGTTTGGCATTATTTGAACGATTTGAAATTGTTCGAACGAATGATTAACTTTATCAAACAGCATCAAACAACATCAAACCCAATCAAACTAAAATCGAATGCTTTTTTTAATTCCCGCCTATCTTTCCGAAAATTCCCCGATGGAGCAATTCGCGCCAATCATTAAAGAATATATTTTAAAGACTGACTACTTTTTTGTGGAAAACGAGAAAACCGCCAGAAAAGTCATTAAATTTTTTGCCCCCGAAAAGAAACAGTCGGATTTGAAGCTTTTTCTTTTGGATAAATATTCGGAAACTTCTGATTTACAGGAATCACAAACTTTAATGAAAAACGATCAGGATTTCGGTTTGCTTTCCGAAGCGGGACTTCCGTGTATCGCGGATCCAGGAAATTTGATGGTGAAATGGTGTCATGAAAATAATATTAAAGTCATTCCTATAAATGGCCCATCATCGATTATTTTGGCTTTGATTTCTTCTGGTTTCAACGGGCAGGAATTTACTTTTAACGGTTATCTCCCGATTGATAAATCCGAAAAAAAATCAAAAATTCAATGGTTGGAAAATCAAGTTCAGAAAACGGGATACTCCCAAATTTTCATGGAAACTCCGTATCGAAATAACCAGCTCTTAGAAGATTTAATAAAGTTTTTGAATCCAAATACAAAACTTTGTATCGCCGCAAATATTAATGATCCACAAACAGAATTCATCAAAACCTTAAGCATGAAGGATTGGCAAAAAAACAAACCAGAACTTCATAAAATTCCGGCGGTTTTTGTATTAGGTAAATAAACTATTTCTGATATTCGTAAGTTGCTCCGTCGTAACCATCTGTTTTTAGAATAAGCTTTGACGCATCAACGGAAACAATAATTAATTCGCCATTATTTGAAAAAACCAAGTACTTCTGTTCAGTGTGATCGGTATTCGTTGTGCCTTTCTGTATGCTGTAATTTCCTTCACTTTTTACCACGTCGTTTTCCGTAATGCTGTAGTGGTAATTTTCCAGCAGTTGCATTTTTCTTACAATCCCAGTCGAAGCAGGAGTTTCGGTAGATGGAGGTTCATAAAATGTAGTAGATTTCCAGTTCCAGGTTCCAACAAAAAGTTCGTTGCTTAATTCGTCTTCTCTTTTACTACAATTGGTGAACAGAAGTAAAACAAAAGGAAGCAATATGATCACTTTTCTCATTTCTTAAAATTTCATCAAAGTTAAGGTTTCAATAAAAATTATTTCCTTTTAAGACGTTTAAAATTTTAATTGCTGACTAAAATCAATATTTAATTCCAAATTTTTTCAAAATAAAATGAAGAAGCCAAATTGGTCCCACCAAAAGAAACTGCAAATCCTTCAGGAAGCTTGGTTTTTTGCCTTCAATTTTATGTCCGTAAAACTGGCCAATCCACGATAAAACAAAAACGGAAAGAAAAAAGATCCAGGATTTGTGCTGAAATTCTATGTTGATGAAATACACCAAATGTTCCATTAAAAACATGATGAAAACCATTATTAAAGCAATTCTCCACGAAAGTCTGAAATAGAAAAAGGTAACCAAAAAAATTGCAACCAGCGAAACAATGCTTATCATCCCAAAATATTCGATGAAAATATGTGGAGAAGGAATAAGTGAGATGAAGCCCAAAATGCTCCAGAGAATGAGTGGAACGCAAATCCAGTGAATGGTTTTGTTGGTGGAGTTTTGGTGGCTTTCTGCGTATTCAGAAAAAAGATGGTCGATTTTGCGCATATTTGGTAATCTTAAAATATTTTAAAATTATTTGTGGATACTCGATAAATTATGCTAATTCCGATTTTATTTTGTCGATTTTCTCTTTTAATTCTTTCAATTTTTCATCATCTAAAATTCCTTTTTCCACCTCAAAATTTTCATGAAATTTTGGTAATGAAAATGTCTGCAAAATTTCTGCACCATCGAAAGGAAAACGTTTTTCGGCAATTTCCAAAACACTTGCGCCGCCTCTTGCTCCACCTGAAGTTGCCATCAATAACATCGGTTTTCCATTGAAGATTTTTCGTCCTTTGATTCTTGAAATCCAATCCATCAAATTTTTGAAAACGGCAGGAAAATTTCCGTTGTGTTCGGGTGTTGAAAGTAAAATTAAATCACTGTCATCAATTTTTTTGGCAAAATCGAGCGCAGGTTGTGGAATTCCGTCCTTTATTTCTCGCTCGTTTTTGTAAATCGGCAGCTCGAAATCATTCAAATCCAAAATTTCCACGTCGTCATCTTTAAAAAAAGAAGTGACAAATGTGACCAATTTTTTGTTGATGGAAACTTCGGAATTGCTTCCTGCAAAGGCGAGTATTTTCATAAAATTGATATTGATGTTTAAAATTAGTAAAAATTTTCAGGGTGA
Source organism: Candidatus Kaistella beijingensis (assembly GCF_020084865.1). NCBI lineage: Bacteria > Pseudomonadati > Bacteroidota > Flavobacteriia > Flavobacteriales > Weeksellaceae > Kaistella > Candidatus Kaistella beijingensis. Next base: position 4,465 of record NZ_CP071953.1, read on the forward strand.
GATTAGTGAAATTCAATTAGCATAAAAATTCCGCCAAAAGTTTGACGGAATTTTTAAATTTTAAATTTTTGAATCTTGAATTAAAAGTGAACTTGCTGAATTTCTTCTTCCACTTCTTTCGGTGTTTCATTCGATTCTGATTTAATGAAGAGCATCGTGATAATCGCTCCGATAATCATACAAACTCCACCTACAACTACATAATCGATGGCCATTTTCCCAAAAATATTGGAAACGATTGGTCCGCCGAAGATTCCGTTGATGATTTGTGGAATTACAATGAAGAAGTTGAAAATACCCATGTAAACTCCCATTTTCCGCATCGGAATACTGTCAATCAACATTGCATAAGGCATCGCTAAAATACTTGCCCAGGCAAAGCCAAGTCCGACCATCGAAACTTTCAAATAAGCAACATCTTTAATAAAATACATTGAAATCAATCCCAAACCACCACAAAGTAAGGCTAAAGCGTGGGTTTGCTTCTTACCAATCACTTTGGCAATCGGCGTTAATAGAAAAGCAAAAGGAATCGCCCACAAATTATAATATCCAAATAATTTCCCTGTTAAATCTCCCGCTTTGTTGAAAGCTTCGGAGTGTGTGTCTTCTGGGGAAAGTCCGAAATGATGCGTCGCTAAAGCACTTGTCGTGAAAACCCACATCGTAAACAATGCAAACCACGAGAAAAACTGAACTGCGCCCAATCTTTTCATTTGTGCAGGAATATTCGCAAAATCTTTGAAAATATCCGAGAATTTTGAATGTTCTTCCACCATTTGTTTGCCGTCCTCAAACTCAGCAAATTCCTGCGGCGAATATTCTTTGGTGGTAATGATGGTGTATAAAATGGTTAACAATAAAAATCCTGCACCGATGTAAAACGAGTAAATCACGTTATCCGCAACAAAACCTTGTGGAGCCACATTGGAAACTCCTAATTTTGTTAACCAATCAGGCATGTAAGAACCGAGAACTGCACCAATTCCGATCAAAATCGTTTGCACTGAAAATCCGATTGTTCCTTGATGTTTCGGCAACATATCACCAACCAAAGCACGGAACGGTTCCATCGCCACATTAATAGAAGCGTCCATCATTGCAAGGAAAATTACGGCAAGAAGCAAAACATTTGCTGCAATAATGTGTGTTACAGAAGCCGCATTCGGAAGTAACATCAGACCAATCGCGCACAAAACGGCACCGATTAAAAAGTAAGGTTTTCTTCTTCCAAGCGGACTCCAAGTATTGTCCCCCAAATGTCCGATAATCGGTTGCACGATAAGTCCCGTGAATGGCGCAACAAGCCAAAACCATGAAAGTTGATGCACATCTGCTCCCAAGTTGGCGAGAATTCTACTCGCGTTTCCGTTCTGTAATCCGAACGCCATTTGAATTCCCATAAATCCCATACTCATGTTGATAATTTGGAGCAGGGAAAGGTTTGGTTTTATTTTTTTTGACATATAAATTTTTGTTTCAAGTTCAAAGTTTCAAGTTGTTGCATGATGCAATTGATGCAGGTTGCAAAGATTTTTTATTGTTTTAATTTTTGAAGGAGTGAGTCTTCAATTGATGATTTTGCGTTGATGACTTCTTTGGTGACATCGTTGGGAATCGTCATCGATAAGACATACTGCTTGATTTTCCATTGGTTGCCGATTTTTTCTAAAACACCGCTTCCGCGACAAATTTTCATTTGGGTGTCCAAAAGTTCATCAAACCAAGCGTATTTTCCGTCTTTGCTGAAAGTGATGTTTCTTTTTAAGGATTTGAAATTCCATGCTTTACCTTTGTCGAAATGTGGTTTTGCATAATCCATGAATTCTTTTTTATTCCATACTTCTGTGGCGTCGGTACCGATGAAGGTGGATTCTTCTGCATATAAATTGAAGTAGTTTTTGAAATCCGCGTTGGCTGCGAAAGTGTTTAAATCATCCAAAACTTTGGAGACGTTTTTCTTTTGAACGTTTTCGTAGAAGCCTTTGGTTTGGGCGTTTGCGAATGTTGCAACGCAAATTAACATTAAAAAAACAATATTTTTCATAGTTTTATTTTTAACCACAGAAGTCACAAAAGTTTAATTTAACTTTAAGGTGGAAATTTATTCTACAAATAAGGTCACAAAAGATTAAAAATCAAAGATTTTTAATTTATTCAAGTTCTAAAATTAGTGAAGATTTTGGTGCGATGGTCAATTTATTTTGAGTTGAGATAGAAAATTTTTTTCCTGAAACTACATCTTTTCCTTTGGACACTCCGTTTAAACTTTCTGAAAAGCGGTTTAAATCGAAAGTCTGTTCCTTTTCATTATTGTTTAAAACCACCATTACTTTTTCTTTTTCATTGTAACGAAAATACACATAAACCTTTTCTTTCGGCATATAATGCTTGGTCTTTCCGGTGTGAATCAATTCTTTTCCTTTACGCCAATTCAAGATTTTTTGAGTGAAATCGTAGAATTCTTTTTGTTCCTTTGTTTGAGTTTGTATGTTGAAAGCGTTTTGTTTGTCCTCTTTCCAGCCACCGGGAAAATCTCTTCGGATATCGGCATCACCGCCTTTATTTTTGTCGCCACGCATCCCAATTTCGGAACCATAATAAATCTGCGGAATCCCCCGAACGGTGGAAATTAAAGTTAGTGCCATTTTGTAGTACCTGGAATCTCCATTGAAAATTTCGTTAAACCTTTCTGTATCGTGGTTTTCAAAGAATACCAAAATATTGTTGATGTCGGGATAAAGAAAATCGTTGCCGAAAGAATTGTAAATCTTAATCATGCCTTTGTCCCAACTTTCCTCTTCCTTCAAAGCGTGCGGTAAATCGGTATAAAGCGTAAAATCCATAACCGACGGAAGGTTGGAATTGTAGCCGTCAATTTCGCCGATTTTGGAATTTTTTTGCCAATACGAAATATGAGCGGGAGAATACATCCACGCTTCGCCGACAATATTGAAGTTTGGATACTCATCCGTAATCGCTTTCGCCCATTTCGACATCGCTTCCTTGTCGTTGTAAGGATAGGTATCAACGCGAAGTCCGCCCAATTCTGCATATTCAATCCACCAAATTGCGTTTTGAGTTAAATATTTTAAAACCAATGGATTGCTTTGATTTAAATCGGGCATTGTTGTATCGAACCAACCGTTTAAGGCTTCCTTTTTATCGATTTCTGCAACATTGGTATCAAATTGCGACGTTGTACGGTAATTGGAACGCTTGAAGCCATATTTTCCTTCACCATCCGAAAATTGATGAATCCAATCTTTGGTCGGCAAATCCTGAATCAGCCAATGCGAAATTCCCCAATGATTCGTCACATAATCCTGAATGAGCATCATTCCACGTTTTTGTAGTTCGCGCGAAAGTTCAAGATATTCTTCGTTGGTTCCGTAACGACCATCGATTTTGTATAAGTCAGTTTGCGCATAACCGTGATAGGAAGTCTGTTTTTCATTGTCCTCGTTCGCAGGCGTTAACCAAAGTGCGGTAACACCCAAATTTTGCAGATAATCTAAATTTTTGATAATGCCGCGCAAATCTCCGCCGTGTCTTCCACTTGGTAAATTTCGGTTGGCTTTTTCGGTGAGATTGGGTTGAGAATCGTTGCTGTAATCGCCGTTTGCGAATCTGTCGGGCATAATTAAATACATCACATCTTTGGAAGTGAATGAATTTCGGCTTGCAGAATTTGGATTTCGCTGCTTCAATTCATAATCGAAAGAATTTACCAATTTTTTTCCGTTCTTCAAATTGATTTTGAATTTAGGAACGGTGATTTCATCAGTGTTTAACGTAATGAAAACGTAGTTTGGGTTTTCTACTTTTTTGAATTCTTTAACCTGAATACCGTTGGATAATTCAATAGTTTGATTGGCAATATTTTTCCCATACACCAAAATTTGGAGTTCGGGATTTTTCATTCCTTTCCACCAAAATGCGGGTTCTACGCGTTGGATTTGAGCGAAGGTGAAAGTTGAAATGAGGAGGAAGAGGAGTGTTTTTTTCATAGTTTGGAGGAAACCTTATAAGTTTACCATAGTTTTTCTAATTAATCGGCTTCACAGAAATCGCATAACCACCACTTCTTGCCAATTTCATTGGTAATTTTGAAGTGTTTGTTACCATTTTTTTATAGATTTTATACGATTGCGGATTTTTGATGTAATCGGCAGTATCGCCATCTGCATAAACGGTGGCTTCGTATTTTTTTCCTTTTGGTAGGAAAGAGAAATCAACTGTGTAATTTCTAGCGTTTTCATCGGTAATTCCACCGACAAACCATTCATCCTTTCCTTTTGTTTTTCTTGCTGTATGGATATAATCTCCCGGTTCAGCTGCCAAAATTTTGGTGTCATCCCAATCAAGTGCAACATCTTTGATAAATTGGAAAGCATCCATGTGTCGAGCATAATTTTCCGGCAAATCTGCCGCCATTTGAAGCGGAGAATACATCACCACATACAACGCCAACTGCTTTGCCAATGTAGTTTTCACGAATCTGTTGTCACCTGGAAAATAATAATCCAACTTGGTTTGGAAAATTCCCGGTGTATAATCCATTGGTCCGCCCATAAATCTGGTGAAGGGTAAAATTGTTTGATGGTCAGGATTATTACCACCGAATGCTTCGAATTCAGTTCCACGAGCGGCTTCAGCGGCAATCCAGTTTGGATAGGTTCTGTTCAAACCTGTTGGGCGAACAGATTCATGGGAATTCACCATAAGTTTATACTCGTTTGCTTTTTCTGCAATTCTGATATAATGATTAATGGTCCATTGCGAATAGTGGTGTTCTCCACGAGGAATGATGTTTCCAACGTAACCCGTTTTCACGGAAGGGTAATCATATTTATTCATCAACTGAAAGGCTTTATCTGCCCATCTTTCGTAGTTGGTTGCCGAACCCGAAGTTTCGTGGTGCATCATCAGTTTCATCCCTTTTGAATGCGCATAATCGTTCAACATTTTAATGTCAAAATCCGGATAAGGTGTGATGAAATCAAAAACAAATTCTTTGGAGTGACCAAACCAATCTTCCCAACCGGTATTCCAACCTTCAATGAGAAGTGCGTCGAAACCATTTGCAGAAGCAAAATCAATGTATTCTTTAACTTTAGTATTGTTTGCAGCGTGCTTTCCGTTTGGAGTGAGTTTTGAAAAATCGGTTTTTCCTATATGAACGTTGTTTGCCGTAGAATAGGCCCACTGAGATTTACCGATGATCATTTCCCACCAAACTCCCATATATTTTGTTGGTTTTATGTAGGAAGTATCTTTATACTTCGTTGGTTCGTTCAAGTTGAAAATCATTTTCGAATCCAATACTTCTTCGGCTTTGGGCGAAATAATAATCGTTCTCCACGGCGAAACCATGCTGGTCTGCATATAACCTTTTGCTCCTTGTGCATCTGGAGTTAAGTGTGTTTTTAATTTGAAATTTACGGCATCGACTTCCACATTTGCGGTGGGATAGTTGATGACCGCGGCTTCCGAGATGCTGTAATACAAAGGGTTTTTGCCTTCCCATTTCATGATGGTTGGAATTTGAATTCCGTTTTTGATTAAATTTTGGGAAGCGTTCCCGTCATAAGAAGTTGGCCATTTCGCAGGGATTTCCGAGATTTTGCTTTCTGTGTAGAGATATTCCTGAGAATCGTAGTCACCTGGAATCCACCAGGTTTTCATATCCGCTGGAAGGTCGATTTCAGTGTCTTCTTCCTTAATGATAAAATAATTTAGATTTTTTTGTTCAGGGAATTCATATCTGAAACCTAATCCGTCATTAAATAACCTGAATTTTACCACCATATATCGGTCATTTTCAGGCTGATTCAGTGTCACAGCGAGTTCGTTGTAATGATTGACGTATGACTTTTTTTCACCCATAATTGGGCTCCAGGATTCATTTTTGGAATCAAATTTTTCAGAAGTTTTCTCAAAACCATTGTTGAGATCTTTTCCTTTTTGGTCTTTTCTTTCAATTTCAGAAGCGAACTGAATATCACCGTCTCGATTCAATCTCAATCCCAATTTGGAATCTTCAACCACCGTTCTTCCCTGATATTTTAAATGATAATATGGTACACCGGATTTTAATTGAAAGTTCATCTCAAATTTTCCGTCGGGAGATTTTAACGTTTGTGCATTAATGGCAAAACTTCCCATCAATAGGAAGAGCGCGGATATTTTTAGGTTTTTCATATTCTTTTTTTTTTCAATCTTTAAAAATAAAAAAACTGCTGCTAAAAAGCAACAGTTTTCCTTCTTAATTACTGTCAAAAATTACTGTGGCGTAATTTTATAGGTACCTAATTTCACGTTTGCGGTGATTTTATAAGTAGCACCACCACCATTGAATTTGATGTTGTCATTATCTCCTTTTGGACCTAAAAATCCTGAATTCCCCGAAGAATGGATATTCGCCCATTCCAACGGACCCCAAGATTGCTGTCCGATGAATTTGAACTCCGCACCGTCTGGAATAGCAATGGTGTATTCAAAAACACCATCCCCAACAAGATCCATGGTAAATGCAGAACCCGCATTCCAGCTGTTGATTGATCCTACTAAGTACAATTCAGCCGGAATTGTTGGAATAGGAGATGCGGTTACCGTAATACTTTTTGTATTCTGGTCAATGGTAATTTTGTACATTCCGGAATCTCCTGTGAATTTCATGTTCTCATCACCGCCACCAATTGTTAAGTTAGAAGACCAAGTTTTGAAAAATTTGTACGCATCTTTAATTCCAGGTGTATTCAAACTGTAATTGATAGGGTTCCAGTCTTGTTGACCTAAGAATCTGAATTCTCCGTTATTTTCAAGATAAGTATATATTTCTGCAAGGTTTTGCGTGTTTTTCAAAAGTTGAGCACCACCTGCATTCCAGCCCACGGCAGTACCACCACCTACTAAATAGAAATCTTTGTACGCAGGTTGGTATGGGGTAACTTTGAAAGTAACAATATCAGAAACTTTTGTAATGATTCCACCAGGAGATTCAGTTTTAGCTGTTACACGAATGTCTACTTCAGAAGCAACGTTCACAGGCAAGTCTAATTTGGATGCAGCTTCGTTTAATGTAAAATGTGACAATACTAATTCTTTTACATTCTGCACAGATCCCAATTCGCTGAACGCTGCGGATCCTTTTTTAGCAATCTCTACCAAATAATTTACATCAGTTCCATAGTCATAGTCATTCCACTTAATCGTAAGTGCCGTTTCTGTTGGAGTATTTACATTCAGAACAACGGACTGACCAGCCAAAGGATTTGTAATAACTGGTATTGAAACCGGATATGGTGTTACGCCAAGAGAAATAACGTTTGAAACATTAGTTCCGTTTATTACTCTGATGTAAAGCATGGTTTGTGCGTAAGGCGAATAACCAGCCTGCAATAGCGAAGTATTAAGGTCTTGAATCGTTTTTGTCAAGCTGTTGGTAGCAGAAGTTCCAAATGTGATCGGAGTTTTAAAATCCGCAGTTTTTGAAAACTGCACTGTATAGTTTCCACTCGCTCCTGCAACGGGATCCCAAACAAGTCGGAATGCATTATTATCCATTGACGGGTAAAGCGTATTGCTGCTTAAGGTGGTATTATACAGATGGATCGAAGGATCAGGTGAAGTCCAGTTTCGATCTGCTTCGTCTCTACAAGCGTTGATTAAAAGTAATGGTAAGATAAATACCATCAAAATTTTAAATATATTTTTCATTTTTTGAATCTACTAATTGTTATTGAATAGTATAAGTTCCTGCTTTCAGATTGACCGTAATTTTGTTTCCTCCTGCACCTTTGTAAACGATGTTTGAGTTGTCACCTTTCGGGCCTAGGAAGCCTGAGTCACCGTTGTTGTCTTTAAGGATATGTCCCCATTCTAATGCGCCATTCCATGATTTTTGTCCAAGGAACTTGAATTCAGCATCAGTAGGAACAGCTGTAGTAATTTCAAATACACCTTCACTAACTTTGGTCATAGGCATTGCGTTGGTATCGCTCCATCCGTTCATTGAACCCACCAAATAAAGGTTGTCATATTTGTATCCAAGCGGAGATGGAGTAGCTTTTAATGTTTGTTTTGTACCATCGGCATCAATTTCAAGCATATAAATTCCTTCAGGATCAGTAAATTTCATGTTTTCATTATCACCGAATATGATATTTGTAGAAGTTTGTTTGAAATATCTGCTTGCTGCATCAGTTCCAGGAGCATCAATACTGTAGTTCGTTGGTCCCCACGCTTGCTGACCGAGGAATCTGAAATTCTCGGGAGTCATGTACGTATAAATCATCGATTTGCTGTCTTTCTTGTAAAGCATTTGCGCAGTTCCTGAATTCCAGCCCACGTAACTAGCTGCTCCCACCAAATAGAAAGTAGGGTAGGTAAGTGCATAAGGCGTAACCATAACTGAAGTGACATTTGAAACTGCAGTTAAAACTCCGTTTCCTAAAGAAGATGATACTCTGATATACATTTTTCCGGGTACATCTTTCACCAAACCGATGGTTTGTGCCGCCGTATTTAATTGGTTAACCGTGAAAGTTGCGGTTCTCACCGATTCTGCAACAGTTCCCAAAGTATATGGTGTTTTGAAATCTGCATCTTTCGCAACTTCAATTTTATAGTTAATTGAAACAGGGGTAGAGTATCCCGCTTGAGTCCAGCTTACGTTTAGCGCAGGGTTATCAGGATAATTTTTGTCGAGGAAAATGTTTTCAGCCGACAAATCCATTACGATGGGCGCAGCGGTATTTTCAACCTGCACCAATTCTCTGTCATCACAAGACGAAAGTCCCAGTACGATCAGTAATGCAAATAATGCTTTGTATATATGATTATTTTTCATTGTATTATGATTCATTTAAAAATTTGAAAATTAATAACCCGGGTTCTGTACCAAATTTGGATTGGCAATAAGATCTTTTGCCGGGATTGGATAAAGATTTCTGTAATCTTCCACAGCTTGTCCCTCTTTCACACCACCTTTCCACGGCCATAAATAAGAAGCGGTAGTAAATTTACCGTAACGGATTAGGTCTGTTCTTCTGGTCATTTCCCAACCAAGTTCTCTACCTCTCTCGTCAAGAATGAAGTTAAGATTGATCGAAGCAACCGGAAGTGCACCTGCTCTAGTTCTTAACGCGTTTACATAACCAAGAGCTGTTCCTGCGTCGCCGCCACCTCCTCTTAAGTTAGCTTCCGCATACATCAAATAGATATCTGCTAAACGGAATAATGGTATATCAGCATCAACGAAATTTCCTGCAACATCTGAACCTGGAGCACCTGTGCTGGTAACATTTTTATATTTAATGAATGGGTAACCGTTTGAGAAGTTTCCTATATCATCAATCTCCAAAGTTTGCTTATCGGTATAAAAGTTTCCTCTCACATCGCTGGTTCCTGCACCACCGAAAAGGTTTACATAAGCCTTAGTTGTTCTAAGACCAGACCAACCACCGTTGATTCCGAAATCTGCAGCAGGCATTGTTCCACCAACAGCTGCGTGAACCAGGTAAGTTGTTCCACCGTAAGTCTGTGATTTAAGACCGTCGAAAACAATCGGGAAGATAACTTCAGGGTTGTTTTTTTCGTTGTCAGCAAGGAAAAGGTCTTGGTATTTTGATTTCAAACCATAATTGGCAGTAATTACTTTATTGGCATATTCAATTACTTTCCCATACTGAGTAGTTCCTGTGTAAACACCCGCATTAAGATAAAGTCTTGCCAACACAGACCATGCCGCAGCTTTGTCTGCTCTTCCGTAACCGGCAGCTTTAGGGTTTTTCAAATCATTTGCACAAGCCAAAAGTTCAGCTTCAACAAATTTGTAAAGTTCAGGTCTTGTAATTCTTGGCGGTGGGTTTGTTGATCCAATCGGCATGTTTTCTACGGTTGCAAAAGGAACGTTTCCAAACAAATCCAAGGCATGGTAATATGCAAGAGCTCTCAAGAATCTTGCTTCAGCACGCATGTATTTAGCCTGTACCAAATTTTCACCAGTGATGTTGTATGAGGCTAATTTCTCATCGGTCGTATTTCTAAGGAAGTCGTTACAGAAAGCAATTTCTGTATAAACTCTGTAATAAAATGCACCGATAAACTCGCTTGAGGAATCCCAGTTCATTTTGTGGATATTCTGCAAAGTGCCGTCATTCCAAGCGATTACCGCTTCATCGGTTGGCAAAACCTGCAAAGTGAATAGCTGACGAGTGTACTGCGAGAAGTTCCCGTCGATACCATTAATATCGGGGTTTCCACCACCGCCTTCCTGTCCACCGTGTGCAAAACCTCCGTACAGTTTAGCTAGAGCGTTCGGATAGTTTGCGAAATTCGAGTAAATATTTTCAGCAGTAACATCTACAATTGGAGTCTGTTCCAAATCCTTCATACAAGATGTAACCGAGAAAAGTGCTGCAACAGATGCTGCTGCAATAAGTGTTTTTAATTTTATTTTATATGATTTCATCTTTTCTTAATTAAAAATTAAAGTTAAGTCCTAATGAATAAACTCTTGGCATTTGATAATAACCGTTGTCGATACCGCCAAAAACTTCCGGGTCAACTCCGGTATATTTGGTAATAACCAAAACATTTTGAGCCATACCATACACTCTCAAGCTTGATCCTGGAGAGAACACATCTCTAAAGTTATAACCAACATTCACATTATCCAATCGGAAGAATGAAGCATTCTCAACAAAAAGATCGGAGAAATAACGTGGAATTGAAAACTTGTTGTCAACAGCAGTGTAATAAACATTCTGCAAATATTCGTTGGTTGAACCTGATTGAAGTGAACTGTTTGAAGCTGCATTGTTATAAACATAATTGCCAATAACTGCTCTTGCGCTTAAACCTGCATCCCAATTTCTGTGCGTGAATTTGGTGTTGAAACCTAAAATCGCATCCGGTTGAGTTGATTTGTAATAATACTGGTCAGAAGCATTAATTTTACCATCGCCATTTCTGTCAACATAAACACCGTCTAGAGGTTTCCCTGCATTATCATAAACCTGTTGATAAACTAGGAATGCGTAAGGTCTGTTTCCTACAACATGTGCCTGAATTTTGTTCCCTACACCTCCAGAAATATCTCCAACTGCAATGTAATAATTTGCATCGGCTCCATTAACCAGATTAGTGATTTCCGAATTATAATGAGTTGCGTTGAAAGAAAGTTCCCAAGTTGTATTCTCAGCTTTTACTGGAACTAAAGTGATTGAACCTTCAATACCTTTAGAATTCATTGTTCCTGCATTTAGAGCGTTGTGGTTAGAAACGTCTCCGGCAGCGATTGGTGAATCTACCAATAATCCGTCAGCAACTTTCTCAAATAAATCGATTGAACCAAAAATTCTGTTTTTTGCAAAACCATAATCTAAACCGATGTTTTTGGTTGTAGTCGTTTCCCAGGTTAAGTTCGGGTTGAAAATGTTTGGTCTTAACATTTGGTAAAAAGTGTCGCCCATGTAATATTGTGCACCACCGTTACTCAAGTTATAAGATGAATAGGCTGGATAATCTGCAACATCCCTTAATTCTTGATTACCTGTTTTACCCCAACCAGCTCTTAATTTTAAGGTGTTAATTCCTTTTCCTTTCAAGAAGCTTTCTTCATTGATTTTCCAAGCTAATGAAACTCCTGGGAAAGTTCCCCAAAGATTTTTCTTGTCAACTCCATTCCAAAATCTTGAAGCACCGTCTCTTCTTACTGATGCAGAAACGATATATTTATTTGCAATCGTGAAAATACCTCTACCATAAAACGAGAGTAGAACGTTTCTTACTTCCACATTGTTCCCCATTACTGGTGGTACATTATTGCCGTTAAATGTTGGTGCAAAAGGCTCGAATCTGTAGAAATTTTGATACGCGTAACCACCAACCAAATCTACATTGGTATTAATGGCTTCCACATTTTTGGTATAACTTAAATACGTTTCCAATAATTTGTTTTTCTTTTCTTGCGAATAGCTTCTGTATCTTCCTTTGTCAGCAAAAGCAACTTTATAAAGTCCGTTTTCGGTTTTTGCTCCATCGGATTTTGCGTAGTCGTAACCGGCATTCACATTGAAATGTAAATCAGGAAGGAAATGGAATTTATAATCTAATTGAATATTACCCAAACCTCTCCAAATTGAAGAAACATCTCTTGTCGCAGCCAATCTTGCAAGTGGGTTTGCGTTTGCGTTAACATTCAAACCACCATTCAACAGCCACTCGTAGTAACCACCGTACGCAGAATTTCCTGAATAAACTGGTTGAGTTGGGTCAAAGTAAGTGGCTTCACCAATTACTCCACCTGCAACGAACTGATTATCCGTAAAAGTTCCTTTTGCATTAACTGTAACTGATAAGTGATTGTCTAAAAATTTAGGTGTTAAATTTAAACCAACAGAAGTTCTACGGAAAGAGTTGGTCTTTACAATACCATTTTGCTCATTGTATCCTAAAGACAAACGGTAAGGCAAACCTTTAATTCCTCCTGACAACGCAACGTTATTATCTGTTCCCCATGCTGTTTGGTAAATTAAGTCTTGCCAATTGGTATCAGCATTCCCTAATTTCGCTGCATAGGCTGCAGAAGCATTAGCGTTGATAAAATCACGGAATTCAGCCGCATTTAAGACAGGTGTATTTTTCATCTTGGTGGAAACCGAAGCCAAAGTAGAAAAATTTACTTTTAATTTTCCGGCTGAACCTCTTTTTGTCGTTACCAAGATTACCCCGTTTGAAGCTCTGTTACCATAAATCGCAGTTGCAGAAGCATCTTTCAGGATATCGAAAGTTTCAATATCATTCGGGTTGATCAATGACAATGGATCTGCAGCTCCAGAAATACCGTTGAAATCTTGTGGAACACCATCAATTACGATTAATGGAGATTGCGATCCGTTCAAAGTACCGATACCACGAATTCTAATGGATGAACCTGCACCAGGAGCACCACTATTTCCTGTAATTGAAACTCCGGGAGTTTTACCCTGAATCAATTGCGCCGGTGAAGTTGCCCCACCGTTAAAATCTTTAGAAGAAATAGAAGAGATGGATCCCGTAACATCTGTTTTCTTCTGTTTACCGTAACCAATGAGTACCACCTGCTCAATGTCAGCAGTTTTTAGCGAATCTTTGGTTTGTGCGTGCAACATTGTTCCTGCCAGTAAAAAAGCGGGAGCAATTTTCAAAACTTTAGTATAGTTTCTCACAAAAATAAAATTTAAGGATTAATATTCAATACATAATTACTTCTGTAAAAGAAGCATTGCAATTTAATCAAAAATTCAATGATTATTAATTTTTTGATAAAATTGTTAATTATTAATGAGAATTATCATATATTAAGCGAGTTGAATTTATTTAAAGTATTGATATTCAGTAAAATAAATATTCATTTTCTCATCGGGAGACTATAATATTTTAACAAAAAGTTAAACTAATGTTTAACAAAATATGGCGCGTTACATCGGCTTTTTGTAATTTTCAATTTTAAGTTGTTCACATTTCTGTAATATTTTATTAATTTTTAATTCAAATGCATAACGCTTATCTTTGCAACAAATTCAGAACAAAAATATGTCAGATAGAAAGATGATTACGGCGGCGTTGCCTTATGCAAACGGTCCGGTTCACATTGGGCATTTGGCGGGAGTGTATGTTCCTGCAGATGTGTATGCACGATTTCAGAGAAGAATGGGGAAAGAGGTAGCATTCATTTGTGGTTCCGATGAACACGGAATCCCAATCACCATTCGAGCTAAAAAAGAAGGGGTTACTCCGCAAGATATCGTGGACAAATATCACGAAATCATCAAAAAATCATTCAAAGATTTAGGAATTTCGTTTGACGAGTATTCCAGAACCACATCCCACAAACATTACGAGGTCAGCCAGGATTTTTTCACCACACTATATAATAAGGACAAATTTGTTGAAGAGATTTCCGAACAATACTTTGATGAACAAGCCGGGGAATTTCTTGCAGACCGCTATATCGTGGGAACCTGCCCCAATTGCGGCAACGAAAATGCCTACGGCGACCAATGTGAAAAATGTGGTTCCACCCTTTCACCCTCAGAATTGATCAATCCAAAATCAATGTTGAGCGGAAATGTTCCTGTTTTAAAGGAAACCAAAAATTGGTACCTCCCTCTAAATGAATACGAAAATTTCCTCAACCAATGGATTATCGAAGGTCATAAAGATGATTGGAAACCCAATGTTTACGGCCAGGTAAAATCTTGGTTAAACGACGGCTTGAAACTTCGAGCAATGACGCGAGATTTAAATTGGGGCGTTCCTGTCCCACTTCCAGATGCAAATGGAAAAGTGCTTTATGTTTGGTTTGATGCACCAATTGGCTATATTTCTTTCACCCAGGAATGGGCAGAGAAAAACGGCAAAAACTGGAAAGACTATTGGCAAAGCGATAATTCAGATTTAATCCATTTTATCGGAAAAGACAATATCGTTTTCCACTGCATTATTTTCCCGGCAATGATGAAAGCTCACGGTGATTATGTGATGCCGGCCAACGTTCCCGCTTTTGAATTTTTAAATTTAGAAAACGACAAAATTTCAACCTCCAGAAACTGGGCGGTTTGGGCACATGAATATGTAGAAGAATTTCCTGGTCAACAAGATGTTTTGAGATATGCCTTGCTTTCTTCGGCTCCTGAAACCAAAGACAATAATTTCACCTGGAAAGATTTTCAAACCAAAAATAATTCTGAATTGGTGGGAATTTTCGGGAATTTCATTAATCGAGTTGCAGTTCTGATCCACAAATACTATGATGGAATAATTCCAGACGGAAATGAAAATGTTGAAGAACTAAACGAAGTTGCCAAACACGCAAAAGAAATTGAAACGTTCCTGGAAAATTTTGAATTCAGAAACGCTCTATCATCATTGATGAATTTAGCGAGATTTGGAAACCAATACCTTCAAACCGAAGAGCCGTGGAAAACCATCAAAGAAAACCCTGAAAAAGCGGCTAATTCTCTGTTCGTTGCGGCGCAGATTGCAGCTGGTTTAGCGCAGATTTCGGAACCTTTTATGCCGTTCTCTTCAGAAAAATTATTGAACATGTTCAACGTTTCACAAATGAATTGGAGGGATATTGAAAACCAAAAAATTCTTGTGAAAACAGGACACCAAATCAATCCATCCGAACTTTTATTTTCAAAAATTGAAGACGAAACCATCGATTTCCAAATTCAAAAATTAGAAAATACGAAACTGTCCAACGCCAAAACAAATCCCAACGCAACACCCATGAAAGACGAAATCCAATTTGACGATTTTACTAAGATAGATTTGAGAACCGCAACCATTTTGGAAGCGGAAAAGGTAGAAAAAGCCGACAAACTTTTAAAACTAAAAGTGGATACCGGCGTTGATATTAGAACCGTAGTTTCCGGGATCGCGGAAAGTTTCTCGCCGGAAGAATTAATTGGGAAACAGGTAATGATTTTATTAAATCTGGCTCCACGAAAAATCCGAGGAATCGAATCGCAAGGAATGTTACTTTTAACAACAAAACCCGACGGAAAATTATCCTTCGTAACTCCCGACGAAAAAGTGGAAAACGGAATTGAAATAGGATAGAGTCAGAAGATGAAAGTTGGAAAACGGAAGATTACAAAAATGCGCATCAAAACGATGCGCATTTTTTTATGATTTTTTCAGTGAATAAAATATCTTTTTAAACAAAATAATAAACGGGACCATCAACAAACCTCCCATAATTCCATAAATCGCTTGCTTTGCCATTGACGGAACGTTTGGTAATAAATGGTGCAAATAATCAATATTATGGTCGAAAATTCCGCCTGCAACTAAAATTAAGGCAACTGTTCCGATAACACCTAAACCTTTAATTACCCAAGGTAAAGCCTTCACCAAAAATGTTCCTAAAGAAACTAAAAATCCTTTCTCTTTTTTAGATTTTCTGATTAATTTGTAACCAGCATCATCCATTCTTACAATTAATGCTACAATTCCGTAAACACCTACAGTCGCGAGAATTGCAACGATGGAAACCGTAATAATCTGAATCGCCAAACTCTGATTGAGAACTGTTCCTAAAGCAATGATCACAATCTCAATAGACAAAATAAAATCGGTGGTAATCGCGGATTTAATTTTTGCTTTTTCTTCATTTTCGCCAGCGTCGCTTGGTTCTTCAATTGCTGTAATCACTTCTTGTCCGGTTTCTTCGTCCTCTTTTTTATGAAAAAAATATTCGATGATTTTCTCCACACCTTCATACGCCAAATAAAGTCCCCCTAAAACTAAAATCACCTTAATTGCGGGTGGATAAAGCCATTGCAAAAGAAACGCAATCGGTAAAATGATGAGTTTATTGATGAAAGAACCTTTCATAATCTGCATCAAAACGGGAATTTCCCGTGATGACAAAAATCCGGTCGCTTTTTCGGCATTCACAGCGAGGTCGTCGCCCAAAATTCCTGCGGTTTGCTTGGTTGCAATCTTTGAAGTTACGGCGATATCGTCCATCAATGCGGCAATATCATCTAAAATTGCAAAAAAACCTGAAGCCATATTCTTTATTTTTAATTGGGGCAAAAATAGGTTTTTTAAAGCAGATTTTTACGTTTGCATATTTATTTTGTGGATAAATTTCGCTTTTAAAACTCATTAAAAATTACTATTTTCGCAGAACGAAATTTTTAAAGAAATGAAAACGCAGCCATCATTTTCAGAAAAAGAAAAATTCCAAAATTTTGGAAATGAAATCTGCGCCACCCCAAAATATTGAGCCGACGTCCGTAAGATTGTCGGCTTTTTTTGTTTTGAAAAGTCCGAAGACTGAAGATTGGATTTCAAACAAAATCAAATGATGTCAAACAATTTCAAACCTTGCAACCTGCATCAATTTGAAACAAAAAAGTAAAAATGAGCAACACCTATAAATCCGCCGGAGTCGACAAAGAAGAAGGCTACAAAACCGTTGATAAAATAAAATCTGCCGTTGCAGAAACCCATAATAAAAATGTGCTTTCGGGATTGGGAAGTTTCGGGGCGTTTTATGAAATTGCGGGCTACAAAAATCCTGTTTTGGTTTCCGGAACAGATGGAGTGGGAACCAAACTGAAAGTCGCTTTAGATTCCAAAAAATACGATTCCATCGGGATTGACTGTTTCGCGATGTGTGCGAACGACATTCTTTGTCACGGCGCAAAACCATTATTTTTCCTTGATTATTTAGCGTGCGGAAAACTCGATTCTGAAATTGCAGCCGAAATTGTGATGGGAATGGTGAAAGCCTGCAAAGACAATGAATGTGCATTAATCGGCGGCGAAACCGCTGAAATGCCGGGAATGTATCAACCGGGAGATTATGATGTTGCCGGTTTTTGCGTCGGAATTGTGGAAAAAGACCAAGTAATTACAGGAGAAAAAATCAAAAGAGGTGATAAAATTATTGCTTTGCCGAGTTCCGGTTTCCACAGCAACGGATTTTCTTTGGTAAGAAAAATTTTCACGGATTTTAATGAAGAGTTTGAAGGAAAACCTCTCTATGAAACACTTTTAATTCCTACAAGACTTTATTTCAACCCCATTCATAAACTCTTGGAGGAAGTGAAAATTTACGGCATCGCGCACATTACAGGCGGCGGTTTGATTGAAAATGTTCCTAGAATTATTCCCGACAATCTTTGTGCTAAAATCGATACTTCGAAAATTAAAATTCCAACCATCATGCTCGAACTCGAAAAACGTGGAAACATCGACCGGATGGAAATGTATGGAACGTTCAACATGGGTGTCGGAATGGTGGTGATTATCGACGCAAAACACTCCGAAAAAGTAATGGATTTGTTGGAGGACGCTTATGAAATCGGGGAAATTGTGGAGGGTTCAGAAAAAATTAAATTAGTATAGACATCGGATTTCAGACATCAGACAACAGACTTTTAAAATCTGAAATCTGAAATCTGAAATCTGAAATCTTGATTATGAAGAAAATTGTTGTCTTAATCAGCGGTTCCGGAACCAATCTTCAGCGCATCATCGACTGTGTAGAAAGCGGAGAAATTGCTGACACGAAAATTTCACTCGTCGTTGCAGACCGCGATTGTTACGGGCTTCAACGTGCCGAAAATGCGGGGATTCCACACCAATTAATTAAACGCGGAAAATCTTTTTCGGAAAAGTTAGAAAAAATTGTTCCTGAAGATATTGATTTAGTTGTACTTGCAGGTTTTTTATCCATTTTAAATGAGCAATTTTGTAAAAAGTTTCAAAATAAAATCATCAATATTCATCCCGCACTTTTACCCAAATTTGGCGGTTTGGGAATGTGGGGAATGAATGTTCACAATGCTGTTTTGGAAGCCGGAGAAAAGGAGAGTGGAGCAACGGTTCATTTTGTGACAGCGGGAATTGATGAAGGCGGAATTATTTTGCAGCAGTCTTTTGAAATAGGAGCAAATGAAACTCCCGAAGGTTTGGCAGAAAAAGTACACGCCGTTGAATATGATATTTTCCCAAAAGCCATCAATAAAATATTAAATTATAAGTGAAAACCAGGGTATTTAATGAAGCTGGAGAAATTATTCCTGAAATTAGCCTTTTTCCGGTTAACGGGAATGAAGATGTCGTGGAAAAGCGTTTGGAGTTCTCGAATGAGATGAAATCCGTGACCAATCTTATTTTTCAAATGGAGGATGCGGTATTTCAGTATTCGGAAATTGACTCTAAGAAAGATTTTTCTTATAGGTTTAATATCGAAGGTGAGGTGGTTTGTCTTTATTTTATTCTGGAAGGCAGCTTAACAAATTCCTCAGTAGATACTTTGCAGACCTACGAATCAAAAACCAACACCCACAATATCTTCTTCTGGAAAAGTAGGGAAGTAAATACGTATTATAAGAAAAACCAGCATATCAAGTTAGTGAATGTTTTTTTGAACAAAAATTTCTTTCTGAAATGCATTGGGAAAGACAATAATATTCTGGATGATGGGTTTTCCAAATTATCGGAAGGCGAGAGATGGATATTCAAAGAGGACGGTGAGATCATCAACGACGAAATGCTTAAAGTAATTTCTGAAATCATTGAAACCAAAAGAAAAGGAATTTTCCTTAAACTTTTCCTTGAGTCGAAACTTTACGAACTTCTTATGCTTCAGCTGGAATCATTGAAACAGCAGGAATATACTGAAGAGAAGGTAGATCCCACAAAAAAACTGGCACAAAGCATCCATAAAATTATCAAGCAAAATACATTTGCCGAGTTTACACTGCGGGACATTGCCAAGAAACTGGGCTCCAATAGTAGTACGGTGAGTAATTCGTTCAAACAGCATTACCACATTACAATCTTTCAGTATTGGAATAACCTAAGATTTAATGAAGCAAAAAAAATGTTGCTGAACAATTATAGCGTGAAGGAAATTGCAATCATTATGGGTTACAAAAACCCCAATCACTTCAGTACCGCTTTCAAAAAACATTTTTCTATCACACCCACTGAATATTTAAACTCAAAATTTGAGCAATAATTTGATTTAGCGTAGTAAAAATATGACTTTACGTATCTCCAAAGCGTTTTTTAAGGATTACATTTGCACCAGTATCTATTCACATAGGTATAAATTTTTTTTCATCATTTGTGTTTTTAGAACTTTTGGGATTCGTCCCGAAAGTTCTTTTGCTTTGTACCCAATCTAAATAAATGTATTATTAAAAAAAAAAATTGGCGATGCCAAAAATCTAATAAAAAGTTAAAAAGAAAGAAAATGTCAAAGAAAAGAGCATTAATCAGTGTTTCCGATAAATCTGGACTCATTGATTTCGCAAAATTTTTAGAAGAAAGCAATTACGAACTCATTTCCACAGGCGGAACTTTTAAACATCTGAAAGAAGCAGGATTAAGCCCAATTCAAATTGATGAGGTCACCAATTTTCCTGAAATGTTGGACGGTCGTGTGAAAACGTTGCACCCAAAAGTTCACGGCGGACTTCTTGCAGTTCGCGATAACGAAGAACACATGAAAACCGTTCAAGAACACGAAATAGGTTTGATTGATATGGTTATCGTCAATCTTTATCCATTTTTTGAAAATGTGAATAAAAATATTTCTCTGGATGAAAAAGTAGAGTTCATCGATATTGGCGGACCTTCGATGTTGCGTTCTGCCGCGAAAAATTTCAATTCGGTTACGGTGATTACAGATGTAGAAGATTATTCTAAAATTCAAAATGAAATTTCAGAAACGGGAGATTCCACTTTAGAAACAAGGAAAAAGTTGGCTGGAAAAGTGTTCAACTTAACTTCTGCGTACGATGCCGCGATTTCAAAAATGCTGTTGGATGAAGATTACCCACAATACTTAAATGCTTCCTACAAAAAAGTTTCTGATTTACGTTATGGCGAAAACCCGCATCAAACCGCTGCATATTACGTTTCCACGTTTGAAAACGGCGCGATGAAAGATTTTGAAATTTTAGGCGGAAAAGAACTATCGTTCAACAATCTTCGCGATATGGATTTATGTTGGAAAGTCGTCAACGAATTCAAAAATGAAATGGCGTGTTGCGCAGTAAAACATTCTACTCCATGCGGCGTTGCGATCGGAAATTCTCCTTTAGAAACTTACAGGAAAACTTTTGAATGCGACCCAATTTCCATTTTTGGTGGAATTATCGCGATGAATTTTAAAGTCGATGCCGCAACCGCCGAAGAACTCAACAAAACATTCCTCGAAATTGTAATGGCAAGCGATTTTGATGAAGCCGCCCTGGAAATTTTAAGAAAGAAAAAGAATTTAAGAATCATCAAAATCAAAAATCCAGTTTCCGACCAACAAACCTGGGTAAAAATTGATGGCGGAATTTTGGTTCAGGACAATGACAATCAATTCTCTGAGGAAATCAAAACCGTCACGGAAATTCAGCCAACCGAAGAACAGAAAAAAGCATTATTGTTCGCTCAAAGAGTGGTGAAATATGTTAAATCCAACGCCATCGTAGTTTCAAACGGAACTCAGGCTTTAGGAATCGGCGGTGGACAAGTCAACAGAATTTGGGCAACAGAACAGGCAGTAAATCGAGCAAAAGAAATCGACGGAGGAGATTCGCCGAGTTTATTGAGGCAAAAGTTTTCTGGAGATTTAGTTTTAGCTTCCGATGCGTTTTTCCCGTTCCGCGATGTGGTTGATTTTTGTGCAAAAGAAGGAATCAAAGCCATCATTCAACCCGGTGGAAGCGTAAAAGACCAAGATTCCATC
Source organism: Candidatus Kaistella beijingensis (assembly GCF_020084865.1). Taxonomy (NCBI): domain Bacteria; kingdom Pseudomonadati; phylum Bacteroidota; class Flavobacteriia; order Flavobacteriales; family Weeksellaceae; genus Kaistella; species Candidatus Kaistella beijingensis. Next base: position 25,733 of record NZ_CP071953.1, read on the forward strand.
GAAGCCGCAAACGAACACAAAATACCAATGATGTTGACGGGAATGAGACATTTTCTGCATTAATTTTTTTGGTGAATGTTGGTGCAAGTTGCAGACGGATGAAATTGGTTTTGTGTATGATTTTAAATTTTCAATATTATCTTTTTACATCTCACCAATTGCAACTTGCACCAACTGCGCCATGAAACTTGCACCTAAAAGTATCGGAAATTTGAAACCAAATCATTAAATTTGTAATATTAGAAAAGTAATTTAAAAAATGAGAATATTAATTGTAGGAAACGGCGGAAGAGAATCTGCTCTCGCTATGAAGCTGAAAGACGACAGCAGAATTACCAAAATGTTTTTCGCAAAAGGAACTGCGACCACCGATAAATTAGGACAAAATGTGTACGAGGAAACCGTGGAAGGTTTGCGAAACTTCGCCATCAAAGAAAGAATAGATTTAACGATTGTAGGTCCGGAAGCTCCTTTAGTGGAAGGTATTGTAGATGAATTCAAAAAACACGACCTCAAGATTTTCGGTCCTAGAAAAAGAGCAGCGGAATTGGAAGGAAGCAAGGCTTTTTCTAAAAAATTCATGCAGACCAACAATATCAAAACAGCAAAAGCGGTAGTTTTTGATGCGTACCAAGACGCAATCGATTATGTGAGAACACAGAAATTCCCTTTGGTCATCAAAGCGAGCGGACTTGCAGGCGGAAAAGGAGTGGTGATTGCAGATAATTTGGTGGAAGCAGAATCCACGATTCACCGTTTTATGATTGACCGAATTTATGGCGACGCGGGAATTCAGTTGGTGATTGAAGAATATTTAAAAGGTTTTGAAACTTCCATCATTGCATTTTCCAACGGTTCCAAACTTTTCCCATGTATTCCCGTGAAGGATTACAAAAAAGCAGGAAGCGGCGACAAAGGTCCAAACACCGGCGGAATGGGAAGTGTAGCTCCTTGTCCGGATTTTACGGAAGAAAATTATAGAGATTTTGAAGCCAATATTTTAACGCCAACTTTGGCGGGACTTCATGCGAACAATATCAATTTCAAAGGCTTCATTTTCTTCGGATTGATGGTTACCAACGACGGAACTTATTTGCTGGAATACAACATGAGATTGGGCGATCCGGAAACACAGGTAATCCTTCCTTTGCTGGAAAACAACTTGCTCGACGTAATTAACGATTGTCTCGACGGGAAAGATGTAGAATTAAAATTCAGCGACAAAAAAGCGGTTTGTTTGGTGATGTGTTCAGGAGGTTATCCTGCAAAAATCCAAACAGGTTTTGAAATAAAAAATCTTGAAAAAGCGCACAGCCAGGTACTTTTTGCAGGTGCAAGAAATTCCGGCAACAAAGTTCTTACGACAGGCGGTAGAGTTTTGTGTCTGGTCGCGACCGCCGATTCTTATGAAGAAGCGAGAAAAACCGTTTACGCAGATGCGAAAACAATCAATTTCGATTACGAATATTACAGAGACGACATCGGAAAATTCTAGAAAAATTGGGGGATTCGTCTCCCATTTTTTGTGGATGATTAGGAGCTGTTTCCCGCTTTCCGCTGTATCTTTTTGCTCGTCGTTCCTCCTCACAAAAAGGATGTCGCTGCAATCGGGGCTAGTTACGATTTCCGGCTTCTAATCAAAAATATTTTTAAAAGACAATCAGGGTTTTAATCGTAGAACAATTTGAACCTATTGAATCTCTCAAACCAATTTCTCACCCACTCACCAATACACCCTCTCATGAACAACGGCATCATCATCCTCGACTTCGGTTCGCAATACAATCAGTTAATCGCAAGAAGAATCCGCGAACTCGGCGTTTATTCAGAAGTTCTTCCATTTAATACCCCTTTAGAAGAACTTCTTGCCAAAAATCCAGTAGGAATCATACTTTCTGGCGGGCCGAGTTCCGTGAATGCAGAAAATGCACATTTGGTGGACAAAGCTTTATTTGAAAAAAACATTCCCATTCTCGGAATTTGTTACGGAATGCAGTTAACGACCCATCTTTTGGGCGGAAAAGTAAAAAAAGGGGAAAAAGGAGAGTATGGAAAAGCCAAGTTTGAAATCCAAAAATCAAACGCACTTCTTTCCGGAATCAGCAGATTTTCAACAGTTTGGATGAGCCATTTTGATGAGGTGGAAATTGCTCCGGAAGGTTTTCAAATTAATGGAAATACCGATGTAATTTCTGCAATCTCCGACGAATCAAAAAAAATATATTGCGTCCAATTTCATCCCGAAGTTTCGCATACGGAAGAAGGTTCCCGAATGATTGAAAATTTTGTCTTCAATATTTGCAACGCTCCAAAAAATTGGAAACTCACGAATTACATCGATAAAACCGTCGCCGAAATTAGGGAAAAAGTAGGAAACCAAAAAGTTATTCTCGGACTTTCCGGTGGTGTAGATTCTTCCGTTGCCGCAGTTTTAATCCACAAAGCAATCGGTGACCAACTCACTTGTATTTTTGTCGACACCGGACTTTTAAGAAAAAATGAAGCCGAAAAAGTAATGACGAATTACGGCGAACATTTCCATCTTAACATCAAATTAATCGACGCTTCCGAAAGGTTTTTAAATAAGCTAAAAGGAATTTCTGAACCTGAAGAAAAACGTAAAATTATCGGAAACGAATTCGTGGCAGTTTTCGATGAAGAATCCCATAAAATTGAAGGTGCAAAATTTTTAGCTCAAGGAACCATTTATCCCGATGTTATCGAATCTCAATCGGTAAAAGGTCCTTCTGCAGTCATCAAATCCCATCACAATGTAGGCGGACTTCCCGAACAAATGGATTTTGAATTGTTGGAACCTCTACGGGAATTATTCAAAGATGAAGTCCGAAAAGTTGGTGAGGAACTCGGGATTCCGCACCATTTGGTTCATCGTCATCCGTTTCCTGGTCCTGGTTTAGGAATTAGAATTTTAGGTGATGTTGATGCTGAAAAAGTACGAATTCTTCAAGAAGCTGACGATATTTTCATCGAAGAATTATATAAAAATAACCTCTACGAAAAGGTTTCTCAAGCTTTCGTCGTTTTACTTCCTGTAAAATCTGTCGGTGTAATGGGCGATGAAAGGACTTATGAATACACTGCGGTTGTTCGTTCTGCAAACACAATCGATTTCATGACCGCGACTTGGAGCCGACTTCCGTACGAATTTTTAGACACGGTTTCCAACAGAATTATCAATGAGGTTCGCGGAATTAATCGGGTGACTTACGATATTTCCAGCAAACCGCCTGCAACGATTGAGTGGGAATGATTTGAGTGGGTGTGTTTGGGAGTTTGAGAATTTAAAAATTATAGCATTTATTTTGGTGAATTTTTAAACTTCCCTCTTCCAACATCCATCTTTCTGCTAAAACGTTATCTTTGCAAAATGGAAAAACTCACTTTTGCCGATTTCGAACTGCCTGAAAAGATCCTTGACGTACTTGCAGATTCCAATCTTTTTGAACCGACGCCGATTCAGGAAAAAGCACTGAAACCGATTCTTTCAGGTCGCGATGTGATGGGAATTGCACAAACCGGAACGGGAAAAACTTTGGCGTACCTTCTTCCTGTTTTGAAAATGTGGAAGTATAACAAATCGGGGAATCCTACGGTTTTGATTTTGGTTCCAACTCGTGAATTGGTCGTTCAGGTCACCGAGATTTTGGAGAATTTAACCCAAAATATTTCAGCAAGAGTCATCGGAATTTATGGCGGAAAAAATATTAATACCCAAAAACTTTTGTTTAATGACGGTTGCGATATTTTAGTCGGAACTCCGGGAAGAGTGATGGATTTGGCGATTGACAATGCGATTTCTTTAAAGGAAGTTCAAAAATTGGTCATCGATGAATTTGATGAAATGCTGAATCTCGGTTTCAAAGCCCAGTTAACCCACATTTTCGAAATGATGCGTGAGAAAAGACAAAACATCCTTTTTTCTGCAACGATGACCGAAGCAGTTGACGCATTATTGGAACAATATTTTGCAGGTCCTGTGGAAATTTCTTTGGCAAAATCAGGAACTCCGCTCGAAAAAATTGAACAGATTGCCTACAAAGTTGAAAACTTCAATACCAAAATAAATCTTTTAGAAAATCTATTAAAAACGGATTCAGAGTTTTCTAAAGTATTGATTTTCTGTAACAATAAAAAACACGCTGATTATCTTTTCACCAAAATAGATGAGCTTTTTCCGGGAGAGTTTGATGTGATTCACTCCAACAAATCGCAGAATTACCGTTTGAATGCGATGAAAAGTTTCGAAACCCAACAAGTTCGTGGATTGATTACCACCGATATTATGGCGAGAGGATTGGATATTTCAGATATCACGCACGTCATCAATTTTGAGATTCCTGAAGTTCCGGAACAATACATTCACCGAATCGGAAGAACCGGAAGAGCCGATAAAGACGGGGTTTCTGTTTCATTTATAACGAAAAAAGAAGAACCCCTTTTGTTGGATATCGAAGTTTTGATGGATAAAGAATTGACTTTCAAAGATTTTCCTGCGGAAGTTAAAATCAATCCTTTAAAAATAGCTTCCGAAAAAGAAGAAGTGAAGATGAAAAACGCACACACGGTAAAATTTGAAGAAGGAGGAGGCGCTTTTCACGATAAAAAAGACAAGAACAAGAAGGAAAATTGGGGCGGTCCGCACAAAAGAAAACCTGCTAAAAAAGTGGGTGCAAATAGAGCGCAACAAAAATCAAAGTCGAAATCGAAGAGAAAAAAATAGACTCATCTATTTCAGAAAAGGTTTCATTTCTCTTGCCCAGATTTGATAACCTTCCGGTTTCATGTGTAACATGTCTTCCAAAAACAGATCTTTACGCACATTTCCATTTACATCGTTCATTGCTCTCGTAATGTCGATGTAATGAGCATTTTCCTTTCTGTGCATAAATTTTTTAATCAATTCGTTTGTTGCCCAATATTTTGTCCAAAGATGTTGCCGACTCGGTGATAACTTTATTGAGATATAATCAACCTGAATATCCGGATAATAATCCCTGATTTCGCAATAAAACTTTTTGAATCTCTTGAAAACCTGTCTTGGTTTCAATTCTTCATCAGCGGCAAAATCGTTTTCGCCGCAATAAATAATAATTTGTTTTGGCGAATAAGGTTGTAACAATTCTTTTGAATAAAAATTGAGGTCGGATAAACTTGAGCCGCCAAATCCTCTGTTAATAATGGTCTTATCTGGAAAATAATCTGAGATATTAGTCCATCTTGTAAATGAGGAACTTCCTAAAAAAAGTATTGCATCTTTTTTAGGTGGATTGTCTTTATTTAATTGGTTAAAATATTGAATATCATCCCAAAAAGTAGGTTTGTTTTGTGCCGAAATATTTAAAATTAATAAAAAAAAGAAAGGTAATAGAAAATAGTTTTTTCATTGATCACAATTTATTTTTTGATTATTTGGATAGGCTTTGCATCATTAATAATCATACAATGTGTTTCCACATTTCGCCGAACTTTTAAAAACTGAAAGGAACCTCACCTTTAAATTTCAAAAAAACCGCATAAAAAAACTCCCCGAAAATTTTCGAGGAGTCATATTCGTAATTCGAATTTCGTAGTTCGTATTTCCTAGTATCTGTAATATTCCGGCTTATAAGGTCCTTCAACCTCTACACCGATGTATTTAGCCTGTTCTGGTGATAAAGTTTCCAGTTCTACACCAATTTTTTTCAGGTGAAGCATCGCTACTTTTTCGTCTAATTTTTTAGGCAACATATAGACTTGGTTTTCGTAAGCATCGCTGTTTGTCCAAAGTTCAATTTGTGCCAAAGTTTGGTTGGAGAATGAATTACTCATCACAAAACTTGGGTGTCCTGTTGCACAACCAAGGTTTACCAAACGACCTTCTGCAAGGATGATGATGTCGTTTCCATCCACATTGTAAATATCAACTTGTGGTTTTACGGTTGATTTTGTAGAACCATAATTTTCGTTCAACCAAGCCATGTCAATTTCATTATCGAAGTGACCGATGTTGCAAACGATGGTTTTGTCTTTCATTTTTTTGAAATGTTCACCTCTTACGATGTTGTAATTTCCTGTAGTCGTGATGATGATATCCGCAGTTTCAATTACGTTGTCGAGTTTTTTCACTTCGTAACCTTCCATTGCAGCTTGCAACGCACAGATTGGGTCGATTTCTGTAACTGTTACGATAGAACCTGCACCTCTGAAAGAAGCGGCAGTTCCTTTACCAACATCACCAAAACCACAAACGATTACTCTTTTTCCAGCCAACATCACGTCTGTTGCTCTTCTAATCGCATCAACCGCAGATTCTCTACAACCATATTTATTATCGAATTTGGATTTGGTAACAGAATCGTTTACGTTGATTGCAGGCATTACCAAAGTTCCTTTTTCCATTCTTTCATAAAGTCTGTGAACTCCGGTTGTGGTTTCTTCAGAAAGCCCTTTGATGTCTTTTGTCAATTCAGGGTATCTGTCGAAAACCATATTTGTCAAATCTCCACCATCATCCAAAATCATGTTTAATGGTTTTCTGTCTTCACCGAAAAACAAAGTTTGCTCGATACACCAATCGAATTCTTCCTCGTTCATTCCTTTCCAAGCGTAAACAGGAATTCCTGCAGCAGCAATTGCAGCAGCAGCGTGGTCTTGCGTGGAGAAAATATTACAAGAAGACCAAGTAACATCTGCACCAAGAGCCACCAAAGTTTCAATAAGAACCGCAGTTTGAATCGTCATGTGAAGACATCCCGCAATTCTTGCTCCTTTTAACGGTTGAGAAGGGCCATATTCTTCACGAATTGCCATTAATCCCGGCATTTCTGCTTCGGCAAGCTCAATTTCTTTTCTTCCCCATTCTGCAAGGGAAATGTCCTTTACTTTGTAAGGAACGTATTGTGTTGTAGTTTCCATTTATTTTAGAAAATTTTTGCAAAAATACGACATATTTTTTTAAGTTTTTTTGAAGAATAGAACAATTTATAAATTCAATTAAAATATCGATAGGAGTGGGCTTTAGACCGCTTTTAAAAGGAGGAATTTATAATTAGCTTTAGCCAAAATTTAATATCAAAAAAACTCCGCCACAAAAATTTCGCGACGGAGTTTCGGTTTATAGAGAAAAATGAAATTTTTCGATTAAAGAAGCCACGAAGTGGCGACATCAGAGATTTTCAAAAAATTTTCAAAAAATTACTTCCAACCACCACCCAATCCTTTATAAATATCTACCACCGCGTTCAACTGGTTTTTCTTCGCTTCCACCAGTTCCATTTTGGCGTCCAGAGCATCGCGTTGATTCAGTAAAACTTCCAAATAATCGGCGCGGGAATTTTTGAATAGCAAAACTGCGATTTCATTACTATCATCCAACGCTTTGGATTGTTCCGCTTTCAATTTATAGTAACCTTCCATATTTTTAATTTTCGACATCAAACTCGAAACATCCAAATAAGCATTCACAACCGTTTTGTCGTATTCATACAGCGCCTGAATTTGTTTCGCATCCGCCGTTTTAAAATTTGCTTGAATTGCGGTTTTGTTAATCAACGGACCAGCAATATCTCCAACAAGATTTGATGCAATACTTTCTGGAATTTTGGTTAAATAAGTCGGATTAAACGCCTGCAGACCCAAAGTCGCACCAATATGCAGCGACGGATAAAATTCTTTTCTTGCGGCTTCCACATCCAATTTTGCGGATTTTAATTCCAATTCAGCGGCTTTGATGTCGGGTCTGTTGTCCAAAAGTTCATTCGGAATTCCGGTGTAAACGGCTTGCGGAACGAGTTTCATAAAGTTTTCCTTATTTCTCACAATTGGTTGCGGAAATCTTCCCAAAAGAGAATTAATGATGTTTTCCTTTTCTGTAATTTGTTGGTTGAGGTCGAATTTCGCTGCTTTTGATTTGGCGAGTTCGGCTTCAAATTTCTTTACCGCCAATTCCGTCGTCGCTGTTGCCTGTTTTTGGATTTTGGAAACTTCCAACGCCTTTTGCTGCAAAACAATGTATTTCTGAATAATATCCAACTGATTATCCAAAGCCAAAAGTTCATAATAATTATCCGCAACTTCAGCTATCAGAGAAGAAAGTACGAAATTTTTTCCTTCCACCGTGGAAAGATAATGCGCAACTGCCGCTTCTTTTTCCGTTCTTAATTTATGCCAAATATCGAATTCCCAATCTGCCGACAAACCAAACCTGAAATCCGGAAGCGGTTCTGGAATGTTTTTGTCGCCTTCCATTTTTGTTGAAGCATTTCCGGCTCCGGAAGAAGTGTATCTCGCCGTTTTTTCTGCGCCAATTCCTCCACCTGCAGAAACGGTTGGTTTCAATGAGCCGCTTTTATACAGAACATTGGCTTTCGCGATTTCGATTTCTTGAAGCGTAATCATTAAATCTTGATTATTCTTCAAAGCGATTTCTATCAAATTCGTCAAATCTGCATCGGTAAAAAACTGTTTCCACGGAATTAAACCGCTATTTTTTTGTTCGGAATTGTTTTCCTGATTTTGATACGTTTGCGGAACTTCTTCCTTCGCTTTACTTGCAATTACGGTCGCCATCGGTGCTTTGCAACTTTCCATTAAAGCCAAAAAACCAATTGCAACGCCAAAATATTTAAAATTAAATTTGTTCTTCATCTCCTCTTATTAAACTTGTATTGTGGTCATCCAATTCTTCACTCAAAGGATTGTCTTTTTCATAATTTGCCAATCGTGATTTCGCGGCAATCAATCCGAAAATATAATAAAGTCCCGGAATTAAAAACAGCCCGAAAATCGTTCCCAAAAGCATTCCTCCTGCTGCAGCCGTTCCAATGGTTCGGTTTCCAACTGCGCCTGGTCCTGTCGCCATTGCCAAAGGAAGCAAACCTGCGATAAATGCAAACGAAGTCATCAAAATTGGGCGGAAACGCAATGAAGCACCTTCCAAAGCAGCATCACGAACAGAAATTCCTTCATTTTTTCGTTGAACGGCAAATTCTACAATTAAAACTGCATTTTTTCCAAGCAAGCCAATCAACATAATCATTGCGATTTGGGCGTAAATATTATTTTCCAAACCGAATAATTGCAGACACAGAAATGCCCCGAAAATCCCCGTCGGTAACGATAAAATTATTGGTAACGGAAGAATGAAACTTTCATATTGCGCCGATAAAATAAGGTAAACAAATCCGAGACAGACCAAGAAAATATAAATCGCCTCGTTTCCGCGCGAAACTTCGTCTTTTGAAATTCCCGCCCAATCAATTCCATAACCTCTCGGCAAAGTTTTGTCGGCAACTTCTTGAATGGCTTTTATCGCCTCTCCCGAACTGTATCCTGATGCGGGGTTTCCGCTTACTTCCGAGGAATTGTACATATTGTAGCGCGTCATTTCCGACAATCCGTAGGTTTTTTTCAAACTCATAAAATCGGAATAAGGCACCATTTCATCCTTGTTGTTTTTCACATACAATTTCAACAAATCTTGCGGCATTGCACGATATTGCGGACCTGCTTGAACAATCACTTTGTAAGGACGGTCAAAACGAATGAAACCAGTTTCATAATTGGAACCAATTAAAGTTGAGAGATTGTTGAGCGCATTGTCCAAAGTAACGCCTTTTTGTTGCGCAATGTCATTATCAACGTTGAGGGAATATTGCGGAAAACTTGCGGAATAGAAAGTGAAGGCTTCACCAATTTCGGGGCGTTTTTTTAATTCTTTCACGAAATCTTTAGACACTTTTTCCATCATATGGAAATCGCCGCTTCCGGCTTTATCCAAAAGTCGCATCTCGAAACCTCCTGCTGCTCCATAACCGGGAATTGACGGCGGTTGGAAAAACTCAATGTCGGCTCCTGTAATATCTTTGCTTTTTTCCTCTAATTCTTTAATGATTTCTTGGGCGGAAAGTTTTCGGTCTTTCCAATCCTTCAAATTAATCATACAGGTCCCGGAGTTTGCGCCGGTTCCTTCCGTTAAAATTTCAAAACCTGCCAATGAAGAAACGGATTGAACGCCTTCTACTTTTTCTGCCACTTTTTGAAGTTGAAGCGCAATATTATTTGTCCTTTCCAAAGTTGAACCGGGCGGAGTTTGGATAATGGCGTAAATCATTCCTTGGTCTTCCTGAGGAATAAATCCGGACGGAAGTTTGTTGCCCAGAAGATAAATCAATCCACAAAAAAGTAATAATAAAGGCAGCGTAATCATCTTTCTGGAAACGGTTTTGCTTAAAACATTTTCATATTTTTTCTGTCCGAGGTTAAAGATATTGTTGAATTTATCTAAAAACAGATTAATCGGCGTTTTCTTTCTTTCTTTTCCGTGATTATTTATTAAAATTAAAGCACATAAAGCCGGTGTTAAAGTCAATGCCACAACTCCCGAAAGGATAATCGCAGAAGCCATTGTGATGGAAAACTGACGATAAAAAACGCCAACCGGACCGCTCATAAACGCAATCGGAATGAAAACCGAAGCCATCACCAAAGTAATCGCTACAATTGCACCGCTGATTTCGTGCATCGCTTTTTCCGTCGCTCGTAAAGGCGAAAGTCCTTCATGTTCCATTTTGGAGTGAACTGCTTCTATGACGACAATTGCATCATCTACAACGACACCAATTGCCATTACCAAAGCAAAAAGTGAAATTAAATTTAAAGTAATTCCAAACGCCGACATCACCGCAAATGCGCCAATCAACGAAACCGGAACCGCAATAATCGGAATAATCGTGGAACGCCAATCTCCCAAAAACAGAAATACCACAATTCCCACTAAAACAAATGCCTCAAAAAGCGTGTGAACTACTTTTTCAATCGACGCGTCCAAAAATCGGGAAACATCGTAACTGATTTTGTAGTGCATTCCCTTCGGAAGGTTGTGTTTTCCAATGTCTTCCATCAATGCTTTTACTTTGGTAATTACATCGCTCGCATTGGAACCGTAAGATTGTTTGATGGTAATTGCAGCCGAAGTTTTCCCATCCAATGTGGTGTAAATATCATACATACTGCTTCCAAATTCAATATCGGCAACATCTTTTAATCTGATAAATTGCCCGTCGGAATTTGATTTTACGATGATTTCGCCATATTGCTTTTCGTTGGTGTATCTTCCGGGATATTTGATGACATACTCAAAAGTTGAAGATTTTTTCCCCGAACTTTCGCCTGTTTTTCCGGGCGACGCTTCCAAACTTTGTGCGCTTAATGCTTCCATTACTTCATCGGCAGAAATGTTGTAAGCCGTCATTCTGTCCGGTTTCAGCCAAATCCTCATCGCATAATCGCGGTTTCCTACGATATCGGCTTCACCAACCCCTGGAATTCTTTGCAATTCCGGCAAAATATTGATATCGGCAAAATTGTAAACAAATTTATTGTCCACTTTTTTGTCGTCGCTGTACACATTTACATACATCAAAATGTTCGGTTCTTCACGAGTAATTTTCACACCTTCACGAACAACCAACGGCGGAAGTTTGTTAATCGCCGAAGAAACGCGGTTTTGTACATTAATCGCTGCAACATTCGGGTCGGTTCCCAATTGAAAAACCAAATTGATGGACGCTTCACCGTCGTTTCCGGCGTCACTTTCCATATATTTCATTCCGGGAACTCCGTTCATGGCGCGTTCCAAAGGAATAATGACTGATTTTATTAAAAGTTCGTTGTTTGCTCCGGGATATTCTGCGGTGATATTTACTTTTGGGGGCGAAATGCTCGGAAATTGGGTAATAGGAAGTTTTAATAATGATAAAATTCCCAAAAACACGATAATTAGCGAGATGACGATGGACAGAACTGGTCTGCGAATATATTTATTAAACATTTTTTCTCTGTTTTTAATTCGCTTTATATTTCAAATTTCTGAACACATCGGAAGGTTTTTCAAACTTCACTTTCAGTTTTTGGTCGTCTTTCACTTTCTGAACGCCATCCAACAAAATCTTGTCATTCTCGGTCAATCCTGAAGAAATGATGTAAATATCTGGAAGTTCGTTTCCGATTTTTACTTCTCTGGATTTTGCGAGACCGTTTTTATCAATCACGAAAACATAAGTTTTATCCTGAATTTCGTAAGTTGCTTTTTGTGGAATGATAATCGCACCAATCAAAGGAACAGCCATCTGAATTTTTCCAGTTTCGCCGTTTCTCAAAATACCTTTAGAATTGGGGAATTTCGCACGGAATGCGATGTTTCCTGTTTCATTGTCAAATTCACCTTCAACCGTTTGAACATAACCATTTTCCGGAAATTTTTCACCATTTGCCATCATTAATGAAACTGAAGTTTGTTGATTTTCAGATGAATGCGTCATATAATTGATGTATTCCGGTTCAGCGACATTGAAATAGGCAAAAATTCCGGAATTGTCGGAAAGCGTGGTCAACAAATCGCCTTCATCAATTAAACTTCCAATTTTTAAAGGTAGTCTGTTGATAATTCCCGAAAACGGCGCTCTTACACTTGTAAAAGAAAGGTGGAGTTGCGCCAATCTCATTTCGGCATTTGCGCCGTCTAATTTTGCTTTCGCCATCGCTCTTTCCTGCGGAGAAACGACATTGTTTTTGGATAAAGTCGATGCGTTTTGCAACTCGATTTGTGCTTGTGCAACTTCGGCTTTCGCTTTCAAATACTCTGCCTGATAAATTTGCGGCATAATCTGAAACATCACCTGTCCTTGATGCACATATTGACCTTCATCCACAAAAACTTTTTGCAGAAAACCTTTTTCCTGCGCCCTAAGTTCAATATTCTTTACCGATTTTATTTGGGCGACATATTCTTTGGTGAGAACGGTGTCTTGTTTTATGGGATTGGTGATGGGGTAAACAGCGGCTTCTTCATTTTTTTCCTCTTTTTTGGAGCAGGAAACCAACAGTAACGCGCTGCACAAAGCAATGCCTGAAAATAATTTAAACATAAGTTGATTACGTTTTTAGAAAGATAATTTTGAATTTTTTAATGTGACTTATGTATTCAATTCATAAAATTAAACACAAAATTTTCCGCTGATTATTACTGATAATCAACTTCTTAAAAGAAAATAAAAATTTTAAATACGGAGGTTTCTCAGAACGAGATAACGTTTTGAAGTAAGGACAACTTCAGGATTAAAACCAGTGAAATCTGATTTTCCGTTGAGTAAAAATATCAGACTTGAAAAAAGTGAAAGTGCAGCAACAAAAGTAATAATGTCGGTATCCAGTCCCTGAAAATTATCCTCAGTCACCGTAGTTTTTAAGAATTTTTCAAAATTTTTCTTGTGCTGCTTTTTTTCGACATTTTGGTGAAAGTGAGAATTTTTTGCGGTTGTTTGTAGAGAAATTGTTGTGTTTGAAATTTCCTGACCTAATGCCATTTCATAACTATTTCCTACAATAAATACTGCAAAAATTACGGCTAAAAAGTAAATTATTCCCTTTTTCACGGTACAAAATTACAAAGCTTAATATAAAGCTACAATCCAGATGACAAAATTTAATGAGAATTTAATGTTTTCATATATTTGTTAAAATTTAATAACAATGCCGCTTTACCGAGATTTTTCTGACCAAAATGCCACTATTCTTTTATGGAAGTATGACGAAAATGAGGAATTGAATGAAGAATTTCTTTTGGATAAGGAAGACTACGAAAAGATTAAAGATTATCACCCAACGAAGTTAAAGGAACATCTTTTGGTAAGAAAGATCTTGAAATCAGTTTTACCCCATCACAAAATTCTTTACAAAGAAAGAGAACCTTTGCTGTATCCCAAAGATTTTGAGATTTCAATTACCCATTCCTTTCCTTTTGCGGCTTTGGCAATTTCAAAAAATAAAGTAGGAATCGATATCGAACCTTTTAACCAGAAAATTTTAAGGATTAAAGACAAATTTCTTTTTCCTGAAGAGGCCGAATTTATTGAAAAGAGTAGGGAAGTTGCTTATCTCACGGTGATTTGGTCGCTGAAAGAGAGCCTTTACAAAATTCACCACTCGAATTATTGGTCGCTAAAAAAGCATTATGAGGTAAAACCTTTCGACCTGGATTTTCCTTACGGAATTAGGTGCAGGGTTCACGACGAAAAAGTTTCCGATTTGTTTAAAGCCCGAGTTGAATTTTTTGACAACTATTGTTTGACCATTGTGGATTGAGGTTCGAGATACGAGATGCCAGCTTTTTAATAAACTCAAAAACTTCCATTCTCAAACTCTTAATTCCTCAAAACTCAACGACTCACCCACAAAATCACAAGCCTAATTTCTCTGCCACTTTACGCTGTTCTTTTGCCACATCGTAAAGCAGGTCGAGAATTTCGCTTAAGTTTTTCAGTTCCGTTAAATGAGTGATTCTATTCGGGTCGCGACGGTTGAAAACTTCGGTTTCGCTGATTTCTTTTTTTCTTCTTTCCAAGAGTTTTTCTACGGAATCCTCAGGTTGAATTTGGCTTTCATGAAGTGTTTGCTCAAATGCAGTCTCTTGATTCAAGATGAGATTAGTTGCACGGAGTTCCGCCGAAATTTTGGTGTTCCAACCTTCGAAATCAATTTCAGGGTATTGGTCTGCACTTTTTGTATATTGGGAAAGAGAAGCAATATAGGCGGTAATCAAATGCCCTGTGTTGACGAATTGGTGTACATTTTCAAGCCTTTTCTGCTGGTTTTTGGGATCGGAAATCATGCGTTGAAAACTATCGGAAAGATTTGCCAAACTGATGATGGCGTCTTTTCTTTTCAGCTTGTAGTTTTCAACCCCTAATTTTTTTTCTGAGAAAAGATCCATCACCGCCCTAAAATATTCTAGATTACTGATGGATGACCGTTTCATCAAATCGATATTTTGTGTATGTTCCCAAACAGGAAGAACGAAATAGGAGACGACGAAAGCGACAATTCCTGCAATTGCCGTATCAAGAATTCTATCTTTAAAAATAAGGTTTACATTTCCGGGATTGAGGAAATTAAAACTCAGAAAAATATAGATCGTCATAAAAAAAACTGCCCAAGAATATTTTTCCTTTAAAAGACTGAAACACATAATCATACTAAAAAAAAGCATTACTAAAAGTGCAGTGGTGTCTTTCACAAAAAATAAAATTCCATAAGCAATTACGGCACCTGCAGCAGTTCCGTACAAACGAAGCAGATTTCTATGTTTTGTCGTGGAATATGCAGGTCGCATAATCGCAACAATCGTAATTAAAATCCAATACGAATGACCAATTCCCAAAAATTGGAATTTGGAAATGGAATAACCGATTAACAAAGCAATTGTGATTCTAATTGAATGTCGAAAATGTGATGATTTTAATGAAAAGTTGCTTAGCAGAACTTTCATGTTCAGCTTTTCGTTGTTGGTCACGAATTTTTCTAAATCAAGGCCGCTCGAAAGACTTTTCGCCAAGTTTTTGTCTTGACTGAAAACTTTGTACATCGTTTTGATTTCATCCGCGATGTCGGTAATCCGAACCAAAATCAGACGCATGATCATGAAGTTTTCAAGAGTTTCGGGATTTAGTTTCTCGTTCCTTAAATCGAAATATTCTTCAAAAATTTTTTCGAGTTCAGAGTCGATATGATGAATTGGTTTAGCCTTAATTCCACTTTGTAAGGCGATGCCGATGTTTGTAAGTTCTTCTAAGAGTTTAGACAAGTAGTCACTCAGTGAATTCAAAAAACCGCTCTTCCCGAAACTTTCCTGCATTTTTCGGTAGTCGGTTTCCGAAGTCATCAGTTTTTCATGCAAATCGATTGAATTTAGAAACATCAACATTAAAAGACGGCTTGTCGTGGTAGATTCGTTTACAATTTGTCGGGTCTTAAAAACGGTTTCGCGGGTTTCTTCCTGTAAATTTTTAATCTTTATCTGTTGCGAGATGACGTGTCGGTGAAGCTCATCAAAATCAGGGTTTTCTAGATAGAATTTGGATTTAATTTTTAAATATTCTGCCAGTTCAAGATAGTTTTCACCAATCATTTGTCCTGCCAATTTGTAAGGCTGAATTTTAGAAACAATCAGAAATATCAGAAAATAACAAACCGATCCGGCAAAAAATATCAATAAACTTTTAAAGATGTTTTGCCCCGTTAAATGTCCGTCGATAAAGATGCCGAGAACGACCAACGAAAGTCCGCCAACTGCCGCCAATCGTTGTCCATAAACACCAATCAGTGAGAAAAACATTCCGAAGAGAATGATTTCGAGATAAATTAGTAGAGGAAAATCTTTAACTAAACTCGCCACGGTCGCAACTATTAAAAAACTGAAAATTGCGAGAAGCAAAGCATTCCTTCGCCTGATAAATGGTCCGGCTTGATCAGTTAATCCCACAAAACTGGTTGCAAGCGGAAACAGGAAGAATTCTTTCAGCAAACCGAAATGCGCCAAAATAATACTTGGAATTACAATTGCCAAAGAAATTCGCACGCCGGAATAAATCGACTGGCTGGTTGCAAATTTTTTAAGTTCGGTGGCGTAGTTCATTGTACAAATTTAAAGTTTTATTCCACAAAAAAAGTCCCAACGAATCGGGACTTTGTTTTAAATCTGATTTTGATTAGTAATCTGCGTTGGATGATTCTTCGCCGATATTCCAGGTGAGCCCGAATCTTAAAGTGTTGTCCAAAGCGGAATTTACTTTTGATGTATTGATGAGGTAAGACATATCCAAACCAAAAGATTGGTATTTTAATCCAACACCAACGGTTGCGTATTGTCTTCCCCCTTGTTCAGGACTTTCATGGAAGTAACCTCCTCTTACTGCGAAAGCGTTGTCGTACTCATATTCCACAGCGCCACTTAGCATTAAGCTTTTCGGGTTGCTGAAAGATTTCCCGATTCCGGACATTACGCCCACATTTGGTACGTTTCCAGTTTTATCGGGTCCAGGAACCAAAAGTTTTGACGCTTCGAAATTTATTCCCACGCGATTTAAATCATCAATAAATAAATCGTAGCCCGCTCCTAATCGAGCCATTGTCGGCAAATAAGATCTTGACTCGTCATCTCCGGTATAATCCAGTCTTGGTCCTAGATTTTGGATGGCAAAACCACCTCTTGCACGGCCTTCAAAGTCGTTGATACTGGTGTGTTTTTCGGATTGAAAATATCCTGAAACATCTACTGCAAAGGAATTCGCTGGTTTTAAAGTATTGTCGGAATTGAATCCACCAGACAAATCTGAACGGATAAATCTACCTGTAACCGCCATGGAATAATAGTCTGAAAGCTTTAATCCGTACGCAACGTCAATAGAAAACTCATTTGGTTTTGCGGTACCTTCCTGAACAACTTCCGTCCCAACAAGTTTTGTTAAATCCACAGAACCCATGTTGAAATAATAGATGCTTGCGGAAATGGTGGCTCTTTCCTCATCTCCTAAAAATTGATGATAGGCACCGTATAACAAAAATACATCATTAGTAAGTTTACTCATGTAAGGAGTATAGTTAACTCCTACAGCAGAAGTTGTTTTACTGAAGGGGTATTTTGCTGCGTTCCAAAACTGGGAAAAAGCGTCTGTTGTAGTTGCCACACCTTGATCACCCATTCCACCTGCTCTTGCATCAGGAGAAATTCTTAAGAAGGGAGCTCCGGTAAGTACCGGGTAAATATTTCCAATTTGAGAATAAGCGGCGACACTCATCCCTAATCCCAAACCTAAAAAGAGTTTTTTAGTCAATGTCATAAAATCGTTTTTTTCGTTTATAGAATTTTTATTTTAATAATACCATTTTCTCAACAGCTGTAGCACTTCCTTTACATTTATCCTGGTTCTGGCTTTTAGCGTAAATTTTGAAGATGTAGGTTCCTTTTCCAACCGAATCCCCAAAATCATCTTTTCCATCCCATTCAATCGCGGTTCTTGGCGTGCGGAAACCTTGGAAGAAAGGTTCTGCCGTTACAGCAGTAGAAATGGTTTTTACCAGTTTTCCAGTGATGGTGAAAATTTGCACATTTACATCTAAAATATCATTGCAATTATGCTCAAATTGAACATACGTCTTATTGGTAAATGGATTTGGCCAGTTTAGCAGTTTGTTAACCACTAAATTTTGGTCGTTTTCGCCCTTAACTACAAAGTTTAACGTGGCAGTTGTGGAATTATTGTTGATGTCCCACACTTTAAAAGTTAATTGATGCGGACCGGGGGTTAAATTTCGGAAAGGATAATTTACATTCCCTTTCTGATAATCTGCTAAACTAGGGTTTGTACAGCCATTTCCTTCCCCAGAAAAATAGAAGTCGTTCAAGACCACCGTGTCGATAATTTTTCCATCGAGAACTACAGTAATGTCGTGGCCAATTCCAGATCCTGTAGAATTGATTCCTTTATCATCGGTGACGCAAGCTAACAAAGTTGGATTTTCATTGGTAATACCGCCATCTGCAAAATTAGTGTTGTTCATATAAAGTTTCACTTTTGGTGGATCATTATCATTAATTCCATCGGGATTAATTCCACCAATGGTTTGCGCCTGGTTGGTAAATACGTCAAACACCTTGTTGTCTGCATAACCTAAAATTCTACCTGTTCCTAAAGTATAGTTGATGTCTTTCGGTACGTAAAACTCTACAGTGAAAACCCCATCTTTGGCAACTCCAGAAGATTTTACAATAGGCGAACCCTCTTCGGTGTACTGAAGCACCGGATTTAATTTTGGTGATCCGTCGTTATTCAGTGTTTTCTTGTTAAGCCTTTTATCAAAAATGTTAATGGCTACTCTTCCGTTAAAAGTATTGTCCAAAGTACCGTCTTCCTTATTGATATGTCCTGTAATTTTTACAAAATCAAGAGCGCGGAGCTGTCCAGGAACAGGAGATTCAACGTTGTCAATTTTCAGTAAACGTTTTGGTCGGCTCAAAGTTCCGGCAGGATCACCGAGGAAATTTACCTTCAAGTGGTCACTTTGCGGACCTTTTTCAATTTTAGCTTTTAAAAGCGCATCACCAAGCGTGCTGAATTGATCATTGTTTAGAGCAAAAATATTCTTTATCAATATGGAGCTAAACAGTTCCCCGTAAACCACCGAAATTGCACGGCTAGAGGTGATCATTGTTGCGGCACCACCCGTTTTGTGCTTGATCACCTGTTCACCTGCGGAAGAAGTTCCTGGCTCATCCCACAAAGTAAACTCACAAGTTATCGTGGAAACCAAAGGAAACCGTGAATAAACGTTATTGTAATTATTGAAATTTTGGATATCATCGATGCTCAAGACTCTTTCTTGCGCCCAACCGTTAATACCGCCATGACCGAAATAAAGGAGGTACAAACTGTTTCCTACATCATTAGAAATAGCTTGGTTCACTTGCGGATACCGCTGTCCGCCAGAAGCTGACTGAGCCGCAAATGAATCTAAAAATAATTTTCGTACGTTATATTCCTTACGTTCGGTTCCTGTCTCAAAAGAATTTACAATTGCAGTATTCACTGTATTGTGGAATGGAAGAACATTGTCCGCATCATCGTCTGCCACAAAATCTAATTTCATCCTCCATTCACCAAAAGGTGTTGACTGGCCTGGAAGAGCGTTGTAGTAGGCAAGGGTTTTGTCGATCAAAAGTTTTGCTTCTGAAACATTAGCTGCAGGAAGTCTTCCTATCGGCAAGTCGGGTAGAAGTGAATAAATATAGGTTGGTGGTTCTGCAGGATTAAGTGGCGCGATTTGCGGAGCGGTCATCACAAAATAATCGTCCGTTACGAAAGAATTAGAATAGGTAGCACTTTCCTCACTTTCATAACTAGGCACAATGTCTGAACCAGGGTTATTTTTACCACGGTGGTCATAAGAGGCGTCGCCTAAAATGAACACATATTTTAATTTTCCAGCAGGAGTATTGAGTTTGGTGACAAAATCTCGAATGGCTGTAATATCTTTACTTCCACTGCTGAATTCATTGTAAATTTTGTTGACATCAACTACGGCTACGTTGTATTTATTTTGGTAGTAGTTTGCTAATCTCTGGGCTTGCCCCATCATTTCTGGAACTGTTATCATAAGGTAATCCACATTTTGAAGACCTGATAAGTCCTGATTTTCAGTTTTCCCTACAAATGATGGTAAAAATGCGTCTGCACTCTTGAAAGCCACAAATTCATTGACGAAAAGGTCGCTATTTGCAACATACCCGAAATCGAAGTTTGCATTTCCTCCGGACTTGTTCACTTTTCTTGTAACATTGGTAACATCCGAAACTTGCCAAACCTGCTCAATTGATGAAGCATCGCTCATACTAAAAGTATAAGTAGTACCGCTGCCTTCGGAGATATCATAACTTCGGAAATTCATCTGTGTATTATTGAACTTTAAATCCTGCTTATACTGAACTTCTGCATAGTCGAAGAAAAATTTTCCCTGTGGATTTGCTGAAAAGCTGGGAGTAAAATTAAAACTAAGCTGATTGCCGCTAAAGTTGGAGGTATTACCAAAAAAGTAACCCATGACATACTCATTTTTTTCGGTAGCCTGAACGGCAAATACTCCGGATTCCGTATTGTTTAAATTGAAATCAACCTTGTTGCCATTTGATTGATATCCAATAAGTCTTGCACGGTATTTTATAACGTCTGTTGTCTGAAGAGGGAATCTTGTGGTAAAGGTAACTGTCTTAGGTTCGGAAAAAGAATCTCCAATCCAAATACGGCCTACTTTCATCAAATTGAATTTCTCTTCGTTAATATATTGATACTCATCATACCTTGAAATAATGTTGGAGTTTACGTTTACATCGCTATCCTGAATTCTTTTTCCGGGACCTAAATCAAAATTGATGAAATAATAAGCGAAATCCTCATATACATTCATAAAGTTATAAGAATTGTCTGCTCTAGTCTCAAATCTTCGGTTTCCGTTTCCGTTTCTGTCATTGGAAGTTTTGAAAACATTATATCCATGAGGTCCCTGTGCGTAAAAAAGAGCGTAATCATCCTCATTCCAAACACCGTCATTTTCTCCCACAACCTGTATTGCGTCTTCCTGTAAAGCCGCAAATCGGAAATCTTGGTTGTGTTCTGGCAAGGTTAATCCGCCGTTTCCATAGATTCGGAAGTTTTTCGGGTTGATATTTGCCGGGTTGATTCCATTATCGCGTAAAAACTTGGTTGTAATCTTGAAAACCCCTGTTTTATCAACCTTAATTTTAAAGAAGTTTCCAGATTTTAGTGGATTATCGGTAGTTCCGGATCTCTTCGTCAAGTTTTGGTTTAAAGAATTGGTACCACTGTTCACAATACTGAAAGAAGTCAGGCGGTAAAAGTTTCCGTTTTCATTTTTTAAGACAGAAACCCGAAGATTGGTCGTTTTCTCCTTCGTGTAAGGATTGGTGTAGTAACTTACGTCCGCAAAATCTTTTGAAGGAATGCGATTGCTGCTGATTTCGAAAAGTTCTTTCGGACTTATTTTTTCCCAAACAATATTGGATATTTGTTGGTCCGCCCCTGAATATTTACTGGTCGAACGATAAAAAACAGAACCTTCTTCGTACACAAAACCATCATTCTTAAATGACGGAACGGTAACACTATAGCTCCCGAAATCCATGATCCGGCTTCCTTCCCATTCAATTTTGACGTTTTGAGAATAAGCCGATATGATAAAAATGTTGATTAATAATAAAGTTAAAATTCGTTTCATCTGAAGTTTTTTTTTCGCGGTTACAAATTAAACGAAAAATAATAAATAATAATATCATACAATAAAATTAATTTGTTAACGTTTTGCAAAAAAATCAATACATAATTTGATTTATTAAATAATTTCTTTTTTCTTTGTACTCTGAAAATATCTATATTGACTATGAATAAACTTAAGTTGTTTTCTTTAATAGCGTTGAGTTCCACTATGCTTTTAGTAAGTTGCGGCGGTAGCGGCGGCGGAAAGAAGGGCGGTGGTACAAAACGTTTTACCAGTAAAACCGGTTGGAAACCCAACGATCAGAAAGGTTGGTTCTTCACCGGAAAACAACAGAAACAAAAAGGATGGCCGGGAATGGTTTATGTAGAAGGCGGTACCTTTACCATGGGATTGGTGAAAGACGATGTAATGCATGACTGGAACAATACCCCTAGAAGAATGCAGGTTAGCTCATTTTTTATTGGTGAAACTGAAATTACCAATTACGAATATCGTGAATACGTTACCTGGTTAAAATTTGTATTTCCTCCATCTGATCCTAGTTTTAAAGAAATTTACAAAGGAGCGCTTCCTGATACATTGGTGTGGAACAATAAGCTCTCCAGAAACGATTTCGCGGAAACTTATTTCCGCAGGCCAGAATATGATTACTATCCTGTAGTAGGAGTTTCATGGCTGCAAGCTTCCAGATATTGCGATTGGTTAACCGACAGAGCAAACGAGAAGGCTTTGATGGAACAAGGTGTCATTTCAAAAGATTTCTATACCAACGATGCGAACAATCAAGGTCCAAACTCATTTAACTTAGACAAGTTCAAAGCAAATGATCCTGAAATGGAAGCGTACATCAATCAGCAAAGATTGCAGCAAAAATCAGGGATCAAAACCAGCAATCAGAGAATTATGGCGGCAAACCGTAATGCTACAGCTGGTGTTGTTGAGAAATTCAGGCTTCCAACAGAGGTGGAATGGGAGTTCGCTGCTTTAGGAATGCAAAAAGAGAGAGAATACAACCTTTACCAAAACAAAAAACCTGAAATCGAAGAATTGAAAGGTAAAAAAGGTAAGAATCGTGGGATGTATCTTGAAAACTTTAAGCAAGGACGAGGTGACTATTCCGGAGTTGCAGGTTGGAAAAATGACGGTTCTCCTACAACAGCTGACGTGAAACAGTATCCATCAAACAATTTAGGTATTTTTGGAATGTTCGGTAACGTTGCAGAATGGACAGCAGATGTTTACAGACCAATTATTGACGAAGAAGCGAGTGATTTCAACTACTACAGAGGAAACGTTCCACAAGAAGTGGTGAAAAATGCTGACGGTACTTTCAAAAAAATTGACGCTGCTAAATACGATACACTTGCCGACGGAAGATTAGTTTATAAAGGTCTTCCTGGTCAGTATGAAAGAGAAACAGTTGCGGATAACAGAAATTTCCGTGACGGGGATTTCCAATCCTCGCTTGATGCAGGTTACGGAAGAGCAGAAGACAGTACAACGATGGGCTATAATATGTATAACTCCAAGCAGAAAAGATTTATCGTAGATGAAAGAGGAAGAGTTATTTTACAAAAAGACCCACTTTCAAGAACTACCAGAATTTCCAATGAAGTACGTGTTATTAAAGGAGGGTCTTGGTTAGACGGAGCTTACTGGTTAGATCCAGGGCAAAGAAGATTCCGCGACGAGGCAAAATCTTTCGGGTGGGTTGGTTTCCGTGTTGCACAGGACGCTAAATCCTCCGGTAAAGGCAGAACAAAAAGATAATTTTTTAGAAAAATATTTTATAAATCCTTCCGCAATTGCAGAAGGATTTTTTTATTTTTGAACAATGAATCCAGAAACTTTCTATCCGTTATTTTTACAGTCATCCAAAATAACCATCGACAGCCGAAAAATTGAAAAGAATGACATTTTCTTTGCTTTTTCAGGTGAAAATTTCAACGCGGCCACTCTTGCAGAAGATGCCATAAATAAAGGAGCTTTCGCGGTTATTGTGGAACAGAGAGAATTCGAAAATAAGCAGAGAAAAATCTATTATGTTCCTTCGACTTTGGAATTTTTGCAGCAATTGGCGACGTACCATAGAAATCAGTTGAAAATTCCAGTTATCGCTTTAACAGGAAGTAATGGAAAAACGACTACAAAAGAAATAATCCACGCGGTTTTGTCGCAAAAATTTAATGTTCAGTACACTTTCGGAAACCTTAATAATCATATCGGAGTTCCCCTAACATTGCTTTCCATTAAACCTGAACACGAAATGGCGGTGATCGAAATGGGAGCGAACCATCAAAAAGAAATTGAACTTCTTTGTAAAATCGCACAACCCAATTTTGGCTATATCACCAACTTCGGAAAAGCACATTTGGAAGGTTTTGGCGGATTTGAAGGCGTAATTAAAGGAAAATCAGAACTATATGATGATCTAAAATCAAATGGGCAAACGATTTTAGTCAATGAAAATGATCCTATTCAATTTGAAAAAACGGAAAACTATTCACCCAAAATCACCTTTGGAAAAGAAGGTTCGGATTATTTCTTCGAAGAATTTTCAAAAGACAATTTCGTTGGTTTAAGTTTTAACGGAAATAAGGCACAATCGAAATTAACAGGAAATTACAATTTTACCAATCTCTGTGCTGCAGCGAGTTTAGGTTTTCATTTTGGATTAGAGTTCGCCCAAATAAGAGCTGCGATCCAAAATTATACGCCAACCAATATGCGTTCCCAAATTTTAGAAAAGAACGGGAAAACTTTTGTTCTGGATACGTACAACGCCAATCCAAGTTCGATGGCGGAATCTCTTAAAAATTTTAGCAAATTCGAGGGCTCAAAAACCATCATTATCGGCGATATGCTTGAATTAGGAACTGAATCTGAAGTGGAACATCAAAGTATTCTGGAATTGGCTAATTCAATGGGTTTTGATGAAATCATTACCGTTGGTAAACATTTCAAAAACGTAAATAAATCATCGCAAGCTTTTGAAAATTCGGCAGCACTTTCAGAATATTTACAATCTGAAAAAATCAGCTCAAAAAATGTATTGTTAAAGGCTTCACGCGGAATCGCTTTGGAAAAAGCATTGGAATTTATCAATTAATTCAAATCCCAATAATCGTTCAAAATAAGTTTGATATTTTTGAAAGTCATCGGGAAAACGTCACTCATAATTTCCTCCCTATTTTTCCAGGAAACCTCAGAAATCCCTTCTTCTATTTGAGGAACAGGCGTTTCGTCTCCTACAAAATTCATTCGGAACCAGTAGGTCGTTTTGAGGATTTTTTCCCCGTTTCTTTCATTATAAATATGAAAAGTATTGTTGAGAAATTCCTCTAAAATTAATTCCCTAATTCCGGTTTCTTCCTCCACTTCGCGAATTGCAGCTTGTTCCAGCGATTCGCCCTTCTCGATTTTACCTTTCGGAAGATCCCATTTTCCCATTCGTCGGATAAAGAGAATTTCGCCATTTTTATTGCTTACAACGCCACCTGCAGCTTCAACTACTTTGAACATGTGAGTGAAATCTTCCCATAAATCCTCGATATTTTCACCATAAACGTTAAGTTCCGGGCACGAAGTGTTCTCCAAAAGATCCACCGCAATTTCCAAAGTGGCAAAACCCTCGAACCGCAGTTTCTTTTCTATGTCTTCCGGATATTTACTTAAAGTTAATTTTTTTTCATTCACAAAAACTTTATACATTTGCAGCGTTTTAATCATACAAAAATATAAAAATGAATTTAGAAGGACGTAAAGTTGTGGTAAATAAATCGGTAAATGAGCTGGTTGAAATGCTAAACAAGCCCGAAGATTACAAAAATTTGATGCCGGAATCGCTGCAAAGTTTCGAAGTTCGAGACAACGGTTTTAAATTCAGTTTAAAAGGAATGCCGGAAATCGCCTTGACTATCGATGAGGTTTCCGACAAGCAAATCGTGTTGAAATCCGCAAGTTCAAGTTTGGATTTTGCTTTGACTGGAGCGATGAATCCGGTAAACGAAAATCAAACAGAAGTTCAGCTGCTTTTTGACGGAAAATTTAATCCGTTCATCAAAATGATGGTTGAGAAGCCACTACAGAATTTTATCAATTCACTTACAGATAATATTGAAAAACTGTAAGGTTCAATTAAAAATCCCTGAAATCTATTGGTTTCAGGGATTTTTATGTTCAAATTTTTCATTAGTTCGTATAACTCGCAAAGGCTTCTTCCAAACTTCCAAACTTTCCTTTGAATTCCTCAATGGGCGAATCTTGCATGATTTTTCCCTGGTGAATTAGAATCACTCTCGAACAAAGTGCTTCCACTTCCTGCATGATGTGTGTAGAAAGAATCACCGTTTTCTCTTTCCCAATTTCTTTTATCACATTTCTAATCTCGATGATTTGGTTGGGGTCAAGACCGTTCGTCGGCTCATCTAAAATCAGCAAATCCGGTGAGTGCAGGATTGCTTGAGCCAAACCCACTCTCTGTTTGTAGCCTTTTGAAAGCTGAGAAATTTTCTTCGATTTTTCTGGTACAATTCCTACGAGCGCAATGACTTCATCAAGCCTTTCTTTTGGAATTTTGTGAAGATCAGCAACAAAATTCAGGTATTCCTTCACGTACATTTCCTGATAAAGCGGGTTGTTTTCGGGGAGAAAACCTATGTTTTTTTTACTTTCAATATCGTTTTCTGTAATATCTTTTCCATTAAAGAGAATTTGTCCTTCATCAATTTTCAAAGCTCCGACTATCGATTTCATCAGCGTTGATTTTCCAGCGCCGTTTGGTCCCAAAAGCCCAATGATTTCGCTGTTTCCAATTTCAATGTTAACTTGGCTTAATGCAGTTTGCTCCCCAAATTTTTTGGTTAGTTCAATAACTTGAAGTGACATAAATGATATTTAATGGAATGCAAATTTACATTTATTAAGGAAATTTAGGATAATTTAAAATTTAATTTTATTCATCGGCACCGTAATTGATTTGCTGTTATGAAATTAAGAAGTCTTAAAATTACAGAGAAGAATCTCTAAAAAATGAAAAAAACCTCCTAGGAAAAGAAGGTTTTGATTGTAAAGTGAGCGCGATAGGATTCGAACCTATGACCGTCTGCTTAGAAGGCAGATGCTCTATCCAGCTGAGCTACGCACCCATTGCGGTAAAAAAAAATTCCCGAAGGAATTACTAAAAGTCGGGGCGGCAGGATTCGAACCTGCGACCTCCTGGTCCCAAACCAGGCGCGATGACCGGACTACGCTACGCCCCGAGAATTTTGTCCAAAGGTTGCGGAGGGTGTGGGATTCGAACCCACGCGACCCTTGCGGGTCGACAGTTTAGCAAACTGCTCCGTTAACCACTCCGGCAACCCTCCTTTGCAATATTTTGTAAGAACTTCTTTTCTGTAATTGCGAGTGCAAATATATAATAGTTTTCAATATTAACCAAAATTTTTTGCTTAATTTTTTTTGTATTTTTGAAACTTAAATCATCATAAATCATTTAACAATGCGTAATTCGTTATATTTCATCGGTTTAACTTCATTACTATTTTCTTGCGGTTCACAGAAACCTGTACAGAAAGTTGAAGCTAAACCAAAAACATCAATAACAACCAATCCAACTCCAAAAACTCCCGTTCCGCAAAAGCCGCAAGTGAAGCACGAAGGCAGCTATGATTTTTACAAAACCAATATTGGAGATGTAAGCAAAAACGACAATACAATCAGTTACGGCTCAATCGTTTCTGCTGATCCACAAGGTTTTAAAGTGGTAAAGGATTATTTTCCTGCGGTGGCTCAAAATTTTAGGCAGAAATACATCATCCTCCATTATACGGCGTTGAACGATGAAAAATCGGTTTCCGTTTTAACACAACAATCGGTGAGTTCGCATTATTTAGTTAACAATTTAGGTGATAAGGATATTTATCAGTTGGTTGACGAAAATAAACGATCTTATCATGCGGGAATCAGTGCTTGGAGGAATGACAAAATGCTGAATGACACCTCGATAGGAATTGAAATCGTAAATCCCGGTTATACGACCGATGCTTCGGGAGCAAAAATTTTCCCTGATTTTGATGAACATCAGATGAAAAAAGTGGCAGCTTTGGTAAAAGATATTGCAACGCGTTACATGATTCCGCCGACCAATATTTTAGCGCACTCCGATATTGCGCCCACAAGAAAACAGGATCCCGGTCCGAAATTTCCGTGGAAAAAACTGTATGACGAATTCCAAATAGGGATGTGGTATGATGATGCTTCTAAAGATGCATTTTTAAACCAAGCCAATTCCGAAGATTTTGCTTTGCAACAAAATACACCACAATTTATCTATAAATTTCAGTCAGCCTTGAAAACTTTTGGTTATGATTTGGCTGCATCTGGAACGATTGATGATGCTACGAAAAAGACAATCGAGGCTTTTCAATATCATTTCCGTCCACAGAAATATGATGGAATTATGGATGCCGAAACTTGGGCAATTTTACAGGCTTTAAACCAGAAATATCCTAATAAATAAATTCAAATTTCAATTCAGAATAATCCGGGCGACATTCAATCGCCCGTTTCTTATTTTGTTATCGGTGAAAATCAATTTTAAGGATTCCACAAAAAATCTTATCTTTTCCACAAATTATTTTTATGGAAAATTTCAGAAATGAAAGCGATTTATTGGGCACATTACAGGTTCCGCTTAATGCTTATTATGGAGTTCAAACACAGAGAGCGATTGATAATTTCAAAATTTCGGGGCAACATCTTTCCTCTTATCCTCACTTTATCGCGGCATTAGGAATGGTGAAAAAAGCCGCTGCAAAAACCAATTATGAATTGGGTTTGTTGGAGGAGAATCTCTACCAAAAAATTGCAGAAACCTGCGATGAACTGATTGCCGGAAAATACCACGATCAATTTCCAATCGACATGATTCAGGGTGGTGCAGGAACTTCCGTGAACATGAATGCGAATGAAGTCATCGCAAACGTAGTTTTAGAAAAATTAGGCAAAGAGAAAGGCGATTATCAGTTTTGTTCGCCAAACGACCATATCAATTTATCACAATCCACCAATGACGCTTATCCAACGTCCATCAAAATTGCGTTGTTGAATATGAACATCGAATTGGTGGAAAAACTCAAAAAAATTGTTGAAGCTTTCCGTGCAAAAGGGAAGGAGTTTTCAAAGGTCATCAAAATGGGAAGGACGCAGCTTCAAGATGCGGTTCCGATGACTTTGGGACAGGAATTTGAAGCTTTTGCGGCAACTTTGGAAGAAGATATTTCGAAACTCAACGCCAACGCCAATCTTTTCGTAGAAATCAACATGGGTGCAACTGCAATAGGAACGGGTTTGAATGCGCCGCTTGGTTACGCGAATTTGTGTGCGAAGAATTTAGCCCAACTTTCAGGTTTTCCAATTATTTCCGCACCAAATTTAGTGGAAGCAACTCCTGATACAGGTTCTTATGTGATTTATTCTTCGGCAATGAAACGTCTTGCGGTAAAACTTTCAAAAATTTGTAATGATTTGAGATTGCTTTCTTCGGGACCAAGAGCAGGATTTTTTGAAATCAACCTTCCGCCGATGCAACCCGGTTCTTCGATTATGCCAGGAAAAGTAAATCCTGTAATTCCGGAAGTAGTGAATCAGGTTTGTTACAAGGTGATCGGAAATGATTTAACAGTTACTTTCGCTTCAGAAGCAGGACAACTTCAATTGAATGTGATGGAGCCCGTTCTTTCTCATGCCATCATGGAAAGCAATATTTTCCTCGGAAATGCTTTAGATACCTTAAGGGAAAAATGCATTAACGGAATCACCGCCAATAAAGAAGTTTGCCTGAATATGGTGAAACACAGCATCGGAATTGTAACGGCTTTAAATCCATACATTGGATATAAAAATTCTACCGAAATTGCGAAAGAAGCTCTAGAAACAGGAAAGAGCGTTTATAATTTGGTTTTGGAAAAAGGAGTTTTGTCACAAGAAAAATTAGACGAAATTTTGGATCCCGAAAACATGTTGAATCCACATTAATTTGAAAATAACAGTAGGAACGGGCTTTAGCCCGTTTTTAAATAGTGGAAATTCCATTGGCTTTAGCCAAAATTGACAACCTTTAGTAAATATTTTTTTGTTTAATAAATATTTAATAACTAAAATCAATAATTTTAATAAAAATAAATGAAGAAATTTTTAACAACATTATCAATAATAGGAGCGATACTAATGACGAACGCACAAAAATTTGAAACAAAAAAAATCACCGATAAATCCGGTTACACTTACGAAACTGTACAAAACGACAAAACCGGAGTAAGAATTTATACCTTAAAAAACGGTCTCAAGGTTTATTTGGCAAAAAATGATGACGCACCGAGAATTCAGACTTATATTCCTGTAAGAACGGGGAGCAACAACGATCCCTCGGACAATACGGGTTTAGCGCATTATTTGGAACACATGATGTTCAAGGGAACTTCTAAATTGGGGAGTTCCGATTGGGAAAAAGAAAAAGTCCTGATTGCCCAAATTTCTGATTTGTACGAAAAACACAAAGCCGAAAAAGATCCCGAAAAAAAGAAGGCGATTTACAAAAAAATCGACGAAGTTTCCCAGGAAGCGAGTAAATACGCTATTGCAAACGAATACGACAAAGCCATTTCTTCACTCGGAGCAACCGGAACGAATGCACACACTTGGTTGGACGAGACCGTTTACAAAAACAACATTCCAAACAACGAACTCGAAAAATGGCTGAAAGTTGAAAAAGAGCGATTTTCAGAATTGGTATTGAGGTTGTTCCATACCGAATTAGAGGCGGTTTACGAAGAATATAACCGGGCTCAAGACAACGATTCCCGTTTGGTGAATTATGAATTGATGGACGCACTTTTCCCAAAACATCCGAACGGACAACAAACTACGATCGGAAAATCGGAACACTTGAAAAACCCTTCAATGGTCGCAATTCACAAATATTTTGACGAGTATTACGTACCAAATAATTACGCAATGGTTTTGGTGGGTGATTTAGATTTCGACAAAACTATAAAATTGGTTGATGAATATTTCGGGACTTTTAAATTCAAGGAATTGCCGATGAAGAAAATGGTTTCTGAAGAACCGATGACCAAAATCGTGGAAAGAACAGTGAAAAGTCCTTCCGCACCACGACTTCAAATGGCGTGGAGAACTGATTCTTACGGAACTCAGGAAGCTCGACTTGCAGATTTGGTTGCCAATATCTTGACCAATTCCGGCGAATCAGGTTTGATTGATTTGAACATCAACCAAAAACAAAAAGCGTTGCGCGCATTGGCTTATGAATCTGCTTTCAAAAATTATGGAGCTTTCTCGATGGTGATTGTTCCGAAAAATAACCAAACTTTAGATGATGCCAAAAAATTGTTGTTGGAGCAAATTGATTTAGTTAAGAAAGGTGATTTTCCTGATTGGCTAATTCCGGCAATCGTGAACGACATGAAAATCCAACGTATGAAAAGTTATGAAACTGCGGATGGTTTGGCGACACAACTTTACGAAACCTATATCAACAAACAAGATTGGGAACAAGAACTGAATGAAATCAATGAGTATGAAAAAATCACCAAAGCCGATGTGGTGAAGTTTGCGAACGATTTCTTTAAAGACAATTATGTAGTCATTAAAAAAGAAAAAGGTGTAAACGACAAATTGGTTCGAGTTGAAAATCCGGGAATTACGCCGATAAAACTCAACAAAGAATCGCAATCGCCATTCTTGAAAAATATTTTGAACGAGAAATCGTCTGAAATAAAACCGGAATTCATCGATTATGCAAAAGCCATTAAAACCGATAAAATTGGTGACAAAAAGGTAAGTTTTGTTGCGAATAAATACAACGATATTGCGCAAGTTCACTACATTTTTCCGTTTGGAAGCGATCATGATAAAGAGCTTGGTTTGGCGACACAAGTTTTGCAATATTTGGGAACCGATCGATTTTCTGCAGAAGATTTGAAGAAGGAATTCTTTAAGATCGGAATTACCAACGATTTCCGAACTGCACCTGATCAATTAATCATTTCATTAACTGGTTTGGAAGAAAATATGCCGAAAGGAATCGAGCTTTTGAAAAGTTGGATGCAAAACGCAAAACCTGACCAAAAAATATATCAGGAAACGGTGAAAACCATATTGGAAAGTCGCGATGTTGCCAAAAAAGACAAGGCAAGAATTATGAACGCACTTTCTAATTATGCCAAATTCGGTAAAGAATCAAGATTTACAGATGTGGTTTCAAAAGAAAGACTGAACGCCATTAAATCTGAAGAAATGACCAAGAAAATTCAGTATTTGCTGAAAATGCCTTACCAAATTTTCTTCTACGGAAAAGACTTCAACAAGTTTAAAAATTACGCGAAATCTTTTGTAGAAAAGGAAACCTTGAAAGTTCCTGCAAAGAAAAATTATCCTGAACCTGCAACAGAAGGAAAAGTGTTTTTCACCAATTATGACATGGTGCAAACCGAAATGAGCAAAGTAGGCAAGGGAAATAACGTTGACATTAAAAATTTTGGCAAAATCAATGTTTTCAACGAATATTTTGGTCGTGGTTTGTCATCAATCGTTTTCCAGGAAATTCGTGAGAGTAAGAGTTTGGCTTATTCTGCTTATGTTTCTTACGCCGCAAATGGCGAGTTAAACAAACCCGATTATGTGACGACCTATATCGGAACTCAAGCCAACAAGCTTCCACAAGCGGTAAATGCGATGGATGAATTGATGGCGAATCTTCCGCAAATTCCGGCGCAGTTTGACAATGCGAAATATTCTGCGTTGAAACAAATTGCTTCCGCGAGAATCAACAGAACCAACATCTTTTTTAATCAGTTAAACCTTAAAAAATTAGGCGTTGATTACGATTTAAGAAAAGACATTTACGCAGAAATCGGAAAACTGACTTTAGCTGAGTTAACCAATTTCTACAATACGGAAGTGAAGCCATTGAAATACAATACCGCCATCATCGGGAAAAATGAAAACCTTGATATGGATTCGATCAATAAAATGGGAACGTTCCAGGAAGTGAGCTTGGAAGAGATTTTTGGCTATTAAAAAAAATTATCCCCTATAACTAAAAAGTGAAATTTCGGTTTCACTTTTTTTATTTTTCAAAAATAAAATTGAAGTAATTTTGTTGATCTATTAAAGACTGAAAATTGCATCAAAAAAAAATATCGATTGTGATTGGGATTATGATTTCCAGTACAATTTTCGGGCAAGAATCCTACCTTTTCAGCAATGATAAGTACAGCGGAATCAACGCGGCGATAATTTCGCCAACTCAAACATTTCTCAATCCAAATCCGTGGGATGTGAATTTGATTGCAGAAAATGTCTTTGTTCAAAACGATTATGGGTACATTTCTCAGGAAAGTATTTTAGGTTTAAGAAATGCCTCCATCCAAACCGCAAGTCCAAGAAAAAATATTACAGGTGAGAACACGCCCGATGTTTTTGATTTTTACAACAAAAATTTTGCAACTTATCATTTCAGCTCAGATGTGTTAGGACCTTCTTTCAGTCTCAAAACCAAAATCAAGGAGAAAGGCTTTGCTTTTGGCTTATTTTCAAGACTTCGAACTCAAACCGCTGCAGTACGGGTAGACAATTATTTGCGCTTTGGTAATCAAAATTACCAAGAACCAGAGTTTTATGAATTAAAGCCGGTAAAAGTAAATGTCATGAATTGGGCAGAATTTGGATTTAATTTTGCGACAGAAGTTTTCCCAAATTCCAATTATCAGTGGATTATTGGTGGAAATTTGAAATACGGGATGGGATTGGATGCAGTGGTGGTCAAAAGTGCTGAAATGGAATTGACCAGAACTACAATTGTTGATGCAGACGGAGTTTCCAAAGATTTAATTTCGGCTCACAATTTCGACATCGAAGCGAGTTATGCCACCAATTACAATTTCGACTCCAGCAAATATGAATTGAAAAGGCGTGGAAATGGAGCAGGAGTTGACCTGGGCTTAACTTTCGTTAATAAGGATGAAAATTCAGAGGATTATATTTCAAAAATCAGTTTTAACATACTTGACGTAGGATTTGTGAATTTTCTGGGAGAAAACCACCGATTTACTGGTCAGTCGATTCAGCTTACAGAAAATTCAACCTTTGAAAATAAAAAATTTGATACGCCGCAGAAAATTCTACAAACAGTAAGTCAGGAAGTTTATGGAAGTCCTACTGCCTCTTTTCAGGGAAATCACTTTACAGTTGGCTTGCCGACAAGCGTTAATCTGAACTTCAGCAAAAATGTTGGTGAAAATAGATACATGAATGCAAACTGGATTCAGCGTGTGCCAATTTTTGAAAATTCCTTGAAAAGAAGCAATATTTTGCACCTTTCCTATTCCGTGCAAAAACCGGTGATTGGTTACGGAGTATCGACTTCCCTTTACGAATATCGAAATTTGCAATTTGGCGGTTATTTCAGAATTGGTCCTTTGATTATAGGGAGCGAAAATGCACTTCCATTACTGTTTAAACATAAAAAGCTTCATGCCGCAGATTTATACCTTGCCCTAAAATTTTATCCGTTTTGGGACAACGATTTGAAGAGGCACCGCCGCAAAAAATGTAACTGTGATTAAAATTTTTAATCAATAACAAAAAAAATGGGTGATTTGACGGTTTTGTTATTGAAAATAATTACGCATATTTGTAATGTGAAACATAACAATGAGAGCTCAATTTACATAGGATCAAAATGAATAATTGAGAAAAAACTGTGCCCATGAAAGCTGAAGTTCCGGAATTTTTTTCCGGAACTTTTTTAGGTGAAGACAGGATCGCCATCTCCGTCCTGAAAGATCGGTTCAAAATCTTCCGGCAGGATTTCCAGCAATTTTTTATGAAACAGGTAACGTCTCTCTAAATCTTTTTGGTGAATCTTTGGGAACTTTTTCTTATTAAAACTTTCGTTTAATTCAGTTTGATAAGAGGTGAGGACCTTTACTCTATGATCTCTGATAAAGTTTTGTAGAAAAAATACGAAGTTCTTTCTTTTGCCAAAAAAATAGGAAATTTTCAAATGTCCATCACGCAGATTAAGTAAGGAACATGCTTCAATATTTCCATATTCGTCAAAAATCTTCACCCAAAAATACTTGAATTCTTTCGCATAGCTAGAGAATAGATAATCTTTTTCTACATTATTTCCCTCCAAAACCCAAGGATTATTCATAATCCAAGTAATCTCTTCGGAAGCTCTATGCTTTTCAAACTGTTCCAAAAATATAGAGCTTGCTTCATCCACAAAATCCTTTATTTCAAAACTGATTTGGTGCGTTTTTGTAAATTGATTATTAAAAGAAATAACAGAATTGGCCACAAAATCTGCAATTTGAAAAATAGGTTTAAATCGCATTAAACTCTTTTTTTTCCTCGGAACTATTTCGCCCAGGTCACTTTTGAAATAATATCGATTTCCGGTTTTAGGGGTGATGTAATGGAATTGTTTTGTTTTATTGTATAGGCTTTCTGCTTCTTTGGTGAATTCCGTGATGCCTATTTTCCCGTCATATTTTTCAAACACTTTTTCTAAAAGTTGCTGTGCAATCCGTTTTCCGCGAAAATTTTCACTTACATACAGCGTGCTCAACCAAGCAAATTTTATTTCTTGTTTTAATCTGTCTGGGAAGGTTCCTAAATAACCTGCAAGTTTTTCACCTTCAAAAGCGAGTGTGAGCAAAACGTCTTCATCATCTGCTTTTTCATTTTTAATTTGTGACAAAGCTCGATGCTTCGTAATCGGAAGAAAATCGAATGTGCTGTATTCACCAGAGTTCACAAATGATTCCAGTTCTTTTTTATTTAAACATAGAAGTGTAATCATATCCTGCGAATTGTATTTTTGTTGAACAGCTTTTTAAGATTGAAATAGGCGGTTTCTTCCTTTAAGGTCTGTTCTGCAACCTTGCCATTTTCCATCGGGATTCTTTGGAAGTTTTTAGAAAAACTGTCAAATTTTATTCCTGCGCAACCAAAACTACAAAATAGATTTTGATTCTTAAAAACTTCGTCGAAAAATTCTTGTTTTACGCCGAAATCGGTAAACGGAAACGCAAAGCTTTCGTGGATGAAATTATTTTGCTTGATATAATGTCTTGCTTGGTCGGTGTTTTCAACTTGTTGATGCAAGGTCAAATCTTTATATAGTGGGTGGTCAAAACCGTGATTGGAGATTCCAAATCCTTTTTGTGAAATTTTTTTGAGTTGCTCTAAAGCCATATAAGGTTTCTGATGCTGTAAAAATTCCTGAAAATCAATTTCTAAAAGCTCCGCAATTTGGTCTAAAATCTTTCTGTTTTTATAACTGATTTCATTAATTTTTTGTTTTAAAACCTCTTTTGATGATAAGCCTGTTTCCAGAATTTTATAAATTTCTGGGTTTAGATTCCTTATGTTATTTAAAACATCAACCACTAAACTTGCTTTACAGCGAAACATCAACTCTTTATTATCGATGAATTTTGGATTGATAAAGTTGATGGCATAAATCCCCTTTCGCTCTAAAATCGGAGCAACCACATCGTAAAATTCCCTAAGTCCGTCATCGAAGGTTAATAGCGCAATTTTCTTTTTTGGTTTAAAATTTCCTGTTTGAAAATCTTTAAACTCATCCCAATTCACAAACTGAAAATGCTTTAAAGTAAAATCGAGGTCTTTTTCAAAATCTTTTATGTTATTATAATGTATAATGTGCTTTAAATGTGGCAAATGCTCATCAGAAACGGTGTGGTAAACCGGGATGAAATGATTTAGTGGAAAAGATTTTCCGAAATCGTCCCCTTGAAATCTTGATGAAAAAGTGATGAGGTTCTGCTTGAAAGACATATTCAAAAGTAATAAAAAAATCCACAGAAAATTCTGCGGATTTTTGTTGTTTCATGGATCTTTGTTCTTGGCTCTTTTACTTCACCACCTTCATTTCATCAATCAACCATCTGGAATTGGCGAATTTATCAATGATGAAAAGAATATACTTCGTATCCACCATAATATTTCTGGAGAATTTTGGGTCGTAGTTAATGTCGCTCATCGTTCCTTCCCATTGTCTATCGAAGTTTAGTCCGATCAAGTTTCCATACGCATCCAAAGCCGGACTTCCAGAATTTCCACCAGTAGTGTGGTTTGTTGCCGTAAAGTTTACCGGAACATCACCGTTTGAATTTTTGTAAATTCCGTAATCTTTTTTGTTGTAAAGTTCGATGAGTTTTTTCGGTAAATCAAACTCGTAATCTCCCGGAATATATTTTTCGATAACACCGCTTAAATGGGTTTGATAACCGTAATACAAAGCATCTCTCGGATTGGAACCAGCAACTTTTCCATAAGTTACACGAAGAGTTGAGTTCGCATCAGGGAAAAATTTGCGGTCTTTATCGGTTTCCATTTGTTGCGCCATAAATTTCTTCTGGTTGGCGTCAATTTGCTGTTGTAAAGAGGATACTTTCCCATCGGTAGAAGTCATGTAACCTTCTCTGAGAGCGGAAAATAACTTCATCAAAGGATCATTCTTTAAATTTTGAACCAACGCATTTTGGTCAGCAAAAACTTTATTAATGTCCGAATAAGTTGTTGCTCCATTCATGGAACCTCTTCCCGTAATCACAGAATTTTTGGATAAATTTTCGATGGTTTGAAGATTTTGAGCCTCGTTTTTATATTGCTCAAAACCAGCTGGTAAAAACTGTTTCGGAGCTTTGTTGGCGTAATGCGCAAGCAATTTTGCTGTTACTTTTGCATCCAATTCAGCATCAAAGTCTTTGTAAACTCCCGAAAGTCTGTTTTTGAAACCTTCCAAAGTTTTTGCATCCATTTTTCCGGCTTCTACAGCTGCGATAAAATTGTAATAGTTATTGGCAAGAGTTAAAGTTTCAGCGTTTCTCACGGTTTCGCCATAATAAGCTCGGTTCAACGCATAAGGAGCTTGTTCGTTGTAAAGTCGGTTCAGCTCATCCAAAGTTGTTTTCACGGCAGGATTTTTTGAAATCAGCATCTGCTCATATTTTTGCTTTTTTCCTGCGGCATCAGATTTTGTGAGTCCTTCTACTTCACCTTTCCATTTTTTCCAAGAGTTTGCGATGCTTGCATATTTTGAGGCATATTTTATCTTTGTTGCAGCATCAGAACGCATTTTTTCGTCCAAAGTTTTCAACGCGATGTCTCGAACGCTAATCATTGCAGGATCAATCTCGGTTCTGATTTTTTCTACCGCAATTGCGGGTAAATATTCCTGCGTTCTCCCTGGAAATCCATAAACAAATGTAAAATCTCCCTCTTTTTTCTCCTTCATAGAAACCGGAAGAAAATGTTTCGGCTTATAAGGAATGTTGTCTTTGCTGTATTCTGCAGGTTTGTTGTTTTTGTCGGCATAAATTCTAAACATCGAAAAATCGCCTGTGTGGCGTGGAAAAACCCAATTATCGGTATCCGAACCATATTTCCCGATAGAACTTGGCGGAGCTCCCACCAAACGTACATCTTTGTAGGTTTCTATAATGTACGCGTAGTATTTGTTTCCGTAATACATCGGTTTTACAGAAATCGTTTGATAGCTTTCAATTTTCTGAGATTTTTTGTAATTCTCAATATTTTCATTGATTTTTTTGGTTAAATCTGCGCTTTCCAAACCTTGCGTTCCCGCTAAAATGGAGGATGTAACTTCTTTTATGTCAGCAATAAAATCTACCGTAACTCCAGGATTTGGCAATTCTTCGCCCATGTTTTTTGCCCAAAAACCGTTCGTCAACAGATCATTTTCTACCGTAGAATGACTTTGAATATTGTCATAACCGCAATGATGGTTGGTTAAAAGCAAACCTTTCGGAGAAATAATTTCCGCGGTGCAACCGCCGTCAAACTGAACTACGGCATCTTTAATACTCGCTTTTTGCGTATCGAATAATTGTTTTGCAGGAATTTTCAGTCCCATTGCTTTCATTTCCTTTTCGTTTACTTCCGTGGGAATCCACATTCCACCGTATTGCTGCGCAAAAGCCATTACAGCCGGAACAATGATTGCCGAAAGCAAAAAACTTCTCTTTATCATGAATTAAAATTTTAAAATTGATTGCTAAAAATACGGAATTTTAGGGAAATGAAAAACCTACGCCAATTCCCCAGTCATTGCGAGGAACGAAGCAGTCTAGGGTGGCGAAAATTCGCAGAATTTTTGACGGAATGGTTTATATTTTTACGAATTGTTCTTTGCTTAACAAGCGATAAATCGTGCATCTACAATTTTTGGACAAAACGGATTCATTGGTAAAATCCTGCGGATTTTGCACAAATTGCGATGTTTCCCTACGCAAACTTCATGTTTTGAATTCTCACCGCATTCAAAATTGCTAATAGTGCAACGCCAACATCCGCAAAAACCGCTTCCCACATTGTGGCCAAACCTCCCGCTCCTAAAATTAAAACAATGGCTTTTACACCAAACGCCAAAACAATATTTTGCCAAACAATTTTTTTTGTTTCCTTTCCGATTTTTATCGCGACCGGAATTTTTGAAGGTTTATCGTCCTGAATCACAACATCTGCAGTTTCAATCGTGGCATCGCTTCCCAATCCGCCCATTGCAATTCCAACATCGCTTAAAGCAACAACTGGCGCGTCATTTACGCCGTCTCCGATGAAAGCGACACTTTCATTTTTGGATTTGAGTTCCTTTAATTTATTCACTTTATCTTCTGGAAGTAAGTCTCCAAAATAGTTGGAAATTCCCAAATTTTCGGCAACTTCTTTTACAACTGCGGTTTTATCGCCGCTCAACATCGTGGTTTTAACTTTCATGTTTCTTAACAAAGAAATTGTTTCAGCAGCATCTTCCTTTATTTGGTCTGAAATGGTGATATAACCGACAAATCTCCGGTCATAGGCAACAGCAATCAAAGTTTCAGAAACATTTTGATGATTGATGTTGTGTTGAACTCCAAATTTTTCCATCAGCTTGAAATTTCCTGCCATCATTTCTTTGCCTTGAATGGTTCCTTTCAAACCGTGTCCTGCAATTTCTTCCACATTTTCAATAGAAATAGAATGATCAATTTCTCCCGCAAATTCATTTATTGCAGTCGCAATCGGATGTGTGGATTTGCTTTCGAGAAGATTTAGGTATTTCATGGTCTCTTCTTTATTGAATCCATCCTGAAAATGAACTTTCTGTACTTTGAAAACACCTTTCGTCATGGTTCCTGTTTTGTCCATCACTACATGTTGAACATTCGCCAAAATATCTAAAAAATTGCTTCCTTTAAATAGAATTCCGTTTTTGCTTCCGGCCCCAATTCCACCAAAATATCCAAGGGGAATCGATATTACCAAAGCACATGGACAGGAAATCACCAGAAAAATCAAAGCGCGATACAACCAGTTGCGAAAAATATAATTTTCTACAAAAAAGTAGGGTAGAAGCATAATTGCAATCGCGAGAAAAACTACAACCGGCGTATAAATTTTCGCAAATTTTCGGATGAAAAGTTCGGTTTTTGCTTTTTGGGAAGTGGCGTTCTGGACCATTTCCAAAATTTTTGAAAGTTTGGAATCCTGAAATTTGGTATTGATTTTAACCGAAGAAACCGTGTTCAAATTAATCATTCCTGCCAAAACTGTGTCGCCGCTTTTTTTCGTATCAGGTTTGCTTTCTCCTGTTAAAGCAGCGGTGTTGAAAGAAGCACTTTCTGAAATTAATTCTCCATCCAAAGCTAATTTTTCGCCGGGTTTTAATTGGATGATTTGACCAATTTCTGCATGTTGTGCTTTGATGGTTTTGGGAATTTCATTTTCTAAAATAGTCACTTCATCCGGACGTTGGTCGAGCAAAGTTTTGATGTTTGATTTGGCTTTTTGCACCGCCATCGACTGAAAAACTTCACCCACTGAATAAAAAAGCATTACCGCAACTCCTTCCGGATATTCGCCAATGGCAAAAGCACCAATTGTTGCAATCGACATCAATAAAAATTCAGAAAAAAAGTCACTATAACGAATGCTGTGAAATGCCTCTTTCATAACAGGAAAACCAACGGGAATGTAAGCAGAAAGGTAAAAAACAAATCTAACCCAACCCGCAAACCAAGCAGGTTTTAGAAAATGGTCGAGAAAAATTCCTATCAATAAAAGTGAAAAAGAAATTATTGCAGGAAAGAACATCTGAAAAGTTGATTTCCCCTCTGAAGCATGAGAATGGTCGTGGTCATGTTCATCGTTTTCCTGATGTTGGTGCGTGTCTGCTTGAGGTTGTTTTTGAGGCGTTTTCGGTTCGTGGCTGCAACATTCCTGGGACATTTTTTAATATTTTTTTCTGACGAAATATACAAATTAAGCACCAATATTTTTTATGTGGCATCACTTTTGTCCGTGAATTTTAAAATAAACAATGGAACCTCTACTTCAACAAATCTTATCGTTATTGGTACTTGCAATTCCGATTGCGTGTGTGGCATGGACGGTAACTCACGAAGAAATCTTCAAAGAACCAAGAGAATATTGCGTGAAAAAATCGCAGGAATGCAGAAAGTTGCTGGAAAGAAAATTCTTTTACCTTTTTACCTGCGAGTATTGTTTCAGCCATTACGTAACAGCAATTTTTTTGTTCATTACTGAGTTTAAATTGCTTTATGAAGATTGGCGCGGTTATTTGGTTTCGTTCTTTGCCTTGGTTTTTGTCGCCAATGTTTACATGAGTTTGTTCGGCTATTTAAGACAAAGTTTAAAATCTGAAAAAATTGAAGCGAAATTGAAAGACAACGAATGGCACGAAGTTAAAGAGGAAATGGAAGAAAAAAAAGACCAATAGAAATCACTAATCACAAAAATAAAAGTTATGGAAAGTACAGAAAGATTGCAAAGATTTGCATATGACGATTACACGGTTGTAACGAATTTCGAAACATTTGCCGATGCGGAAAATTACGCCAGCGAAAAGGGCGGTGAGTTAATTGAAGTAGGTTTCACGGATGGTTCTGATAATCCGATGCCGAATACAACAGGAAATTTAATTGCCGACAGAAAAACGTTCAGAGTTGGATTAGATCCCGAATATCAAGTTATTTATTCCGATGATCCAAAGTTTCAGGAAATGGCGGAAATTATTTTGGAAGATATGAAGGAAAAGGAAAATGATGTCGCTCCTGAAGATTGGATCGGTGATCAAAATATTGCTCCGGGTGACCGAATCATCATCGTAAAAAATGGTGAAGTAAATACAGTGACCACAAGAGAGAGAATCAAATATTTGATGCGCGGAAACGTTTACGAACTAGCGGTAAAAGAACCAAAAACAGAAGTTTCTGAATAAGAAAAAAGAAGATACTTAAAAAAGAGCCTGTCCTTTGAGACAGCCTTTTTTTATGAAACATATTCCTCGGTTCCGTCAGGAATTACATTTCCTGTCATAATTTTTTGATGGAATCGGCGCGGCGAAGCCGCGCCGATTCCCCATTATTTATCTGCTGCAAGAAGTCGTCATTCCAAACGAAGTGAGGAATCCTCAAGACTAAAATTTAGGTTGTTATTTATTTTCGTAGATGAAAGACATTTCCTCGCAATGCTCGAATCACGAATCACGAAGCCTGTAACTCGTATCTCTCATCAAATGTCACTTGTCTCGCTGCGAATAATTTCTGCCTTTTTTGCCAATTCTTTTGGATCTTCCGTGGTGTTGTAATACAGCCATTCCATTGCGCGAGGAAATTCTTGCGACCAAAAAAACTCCTGATGTTTTCCTTCAGGATTGATGCTTATTTTGAAATCGAATTGGAGGGAGTGTGAATCTTCCCAACCTTCCATAGTTTTCTCAAAACGCTCGATTCGTTCGGTCATTTGTGAGCCTTCCTGTTCACCGCCGTACATATAAACTTTAATGTTGTAA
Source organism: Candidatus Kaistella beijingensis (assembly GCF_020084865.1). Classification (NCBI taxonomy): domain Bacteria; kingdom Pseudomonadati; phylum Bacteroidota; class Flavobacteriia; order Flavobacteriales; family Weeksellaceae; genus Kaistella; species Candidatus Kaistella beijingensis. The sequence continues at coordinate 68,292 of NZ_CP071953.1, forward strand.
GGATTTTTAAAGTTCATCTGCGGAAAATTATTCTCTGGATTTACCCAAAGTGAAGGTGAGAAAATCATCAGTTTGGAATACACTTCAGGATAAAGAAAACCGCTGTAAATGCTGATTAATCCTCCTAGAGAACTGCCGCCAATTCCTGTGAATTCCCTTTCAGGTTTTGTGCGGTAAACGGAATCTACATAAGGTTTCAGAGTGTCTGCAAGAAATCGGATATACTTTTTACCTTCCGCATTTTCGGTGATGGAATTGTAGTCTAGAACATATTCTTTAATCCGGTCTTCACTTCCGTTTTCAATCGCTATAATGATGACGTCTCCTCTTCCATATTCAGCAAGGATTGACATTTTTTTGTCGATTTCCCAATTTCCATATGCAGAACCTTCATTGAAGAGATTTTGCGCATCCTGTAAATAGAGAACCGGGTATGTTTTATCTGTATTATGATAATTATATGGTAGTAACGCCCAAATTTTGCGAGTTCTGTTGAGTTGGGGAATAAAGAATTTTTCGGAGATAATTTCCACAATCGGGAAAAATTCTTTCTTGAAAGGACCCCAATTGATTCTCCATTTTTCAACGGTGTCAGTGGTTTTACTCTCTGCTTTGATTGTTTTTCTGTTGGGAGTAATGTTTCCAAAACGGTCTATTTCCACATTCTCCCAACCTCCTCGAGTGAATTTATATTCTATGTTTTCTGGAAGCGTTTTGTCATCAATGTCTATAGAATAAGTGTTTTTGGCAATTTCTTTTAATTCGAACTGCGAATCTCTGGGATCCCATTTATTGAAATTTCCGGTGATGTAAACAGGTCTTTTGTCGTCTTCCAGCGAGGTGATTGTGAAATTCATTTTCTTCAGCATTCAATTTTTGAATTGTAAAATTAATATTTATTTTATTAGCTTCATCCGATGTTTCTACTTTTCGGCCTTTTTTTAAAAAAGATCTAATTTCTAACCATTGAAGTTTGATTTGTTAAGGATGATGTTGGATGTTTTTTAAAGTTTTAATATTATTATTTTTAATTTTTTAAAATGGTAGTGGTCTTGTTTAAAAAAAATTACTATTTTTATAAAACAATTAAATACTATTTATTATGAAAAAACTTTACTTCGGGATTCTCATGTTATCAAGTCTTACATGGGCTTCCGCACAAATTAACACTATCGTAAATTTTGAAGGTAGTACAGCTTTACCAACTGGTTGGACAGAATCTGGTGGAGCCGCGGTTTCAAACGTCAATACGTGTGCAGGAAATTCATTGCGGGATAATTTATATGCTTCTAGTGCTACTGGAACATTTTCAAGTCCGTCATTTACATCTTCCAACGGTAAAGAAATAGTTGTAAGTTTTGACTATAAAGTCATTAACTTTACAGGAGCATCAACTCCACCGGGAACGGCAACACCGGCAGGATGGGGTTCTTCAACGCTACAATATACAATTGATGGGGGTACAACATGGGTTGATTTGTTAGTGATCAACGACAGCAATCACGTTGTTTCGACAAGTTGTGCCACTAAAACGGCAACAATTCCTGCAGGAACAGTACCAACAGGAACTTCAGTGCAGATGAGGTTTAATCATGTGAGACTTGCAGGAGATTGGTATATTTACCTTGATAACATTAGTATTCAGCAAGCTTTTTCTGCAGAAACGGTTGATTGGGGAAATCTTCAATGGCCACCGAATGGAACTGCAAATGTAGGTGCTGCTTTTGACGCCTATGGTCAAGTTTATAAAGCTGGAGTTACTGAACCCGCTGGACAGGGAGCTGGAATTAATGCGTGGGTTGGTTACAGCACTTCTAATACAGATCCTTCAACTTGGTCCAATTGGATTCCGGCAACTTATAATGCTGCAGGTCCTTCCAATAATAATGATGAATACTCTGCGAACATTGGTGGAGCAATTGCTGCACCTGGAACGTATTATTATGCAACAAGATATAACTACAACGGAGGAGCGTACTATTATGGCGGATATAACGCTACTGGTGGTGGAGCATGGGACGGTACAAACAACGTAAACGGTGTATTATCAGTATTGGCTCCTGTAGGATTTGCCTGCAATAATCCTATTCAAATTTCGTCATTGCCGTATTCAACTTCTGATAATACATCTAACTATGGCGATTATATTGACGGAACTCCTGGTGCAACAGGTTGCGGAAGTACAAGCAATTATTTAAACGGAAATGATGTTTTCTATTCCTATACCCCTACATCAGACGGTGCTATTGATGTTACAATGACTCCAGGTGGAACTTGGTCTGGAATATTCGTCTATACTTCTTGCAGCAATATAGGAACTGGATGTGTTGCTGGTGTTGCAAACTCGGGGTCTACTCCTAGAGTAATTACCGCTATGCCTGTTACAGCTGGAACAACCTATTACTTTGTGATTTCTACATGGGCTGCTCCGCAAACTGTCTCTTATCAATTGCAGATTTCTCAACATGTAATGGGAGTGTCAAACGGTGTGAAAGCGAGTAATGTAGAAATTTATCCGAATCCAACCTCTGATGTGCTTAATGTAAAAGGAATGACTCCGGCTTCTGTTAAAGTTTTTGCAATGGATGGTAAAGCTGTTCCTGTAGCATTTGATGGTAGTATAATCAACATGCATAAATTGCCGGCAGGTGCTTACATAGTTCAAATTACCGATAAAGAAGGAAACACTGTTTCAAAAAGAATTGTTAAGAAATAAATTTTTCTGAATTATTATTAAGCGTTCCTGAATCTTTCGGGAACGTTTTTTTTGTTTTTAATACGAAAAGTTTCTCACAGTATTTGCAATTAAAATTTAGTGCTATTTTTTCAGAAAATAAGGATTAATTCGTATATTTCCCCTACGAAATCCAATAAACCATTGTCATGCAAAACGTTCGTCCATACTCCTTGTTTACCGATCACGATATCTACCTTTTCCGTGAGGGAAAACATTACAAACTTTACGATAAATTCGGCTCTCATTCCGCCGAAATTGATGGATTAGAAGGGGTTTACTTTGCGGTTTGGGCACCATTTGCAAAAGAAGTTTCCGTGATTGGGAATTTTAATGGATGGCATTCTGAAGCACACAAACTCTATCCAAGATGGGACGGTTCCGGAATTTGGGAAGGATTTATTGCCGGTTTGAATTGGGGAAATGTTTACAAATACGGCATTAGAACCAACAAAGGAGTTTTACTTGAAAAAGGTGATCCTTTCGCTTTGAGTTGGGAACAAAATATTCAGGCAGGTTCCTTAATTTCAACAACTTGGTTTGAATGGGACGACAAAAAATGGATGGCGGAACGATGGAAAAAAAATTCCCTCGACGCGCCAATGTCGGTTTACGAAATGCACCTCGGTTCATGGATGCGCGGAACAGATGATCCTCAAAAATTCTTTAATTACAGAGAAATTGCGGAAAGATTAGTTCCTTATGTCAAAGAAATGGGTTTTACTCACGTCGAATTTATGCCGGTGATGGAATATCCTTACGATCCAAGTTGGGGTTATCAAGTGACGGGGTTTTTTGCCGCAACTTCGCGTTTTGGTTCACCGCAAGATTTGATGTATTTGATTAATGAACTTCACAACAGTAACATTGGTGTCATTCTAGATTGGGTTCCTTCCCATTTTCCGGGGGATGCGAATGGTCTGCATTTCTTTGATGGAACTTTCCTTTATGAACATGAAGACCCGAGAAAAGGTTTTCATCCCGATTGGAAATCCCACATTTTCAATTATGGAAGACCTGAAGTGAAATCGTTTTTAATTTCCAATGCGATGTTTTGGCTCGACCGTTATCATGCAGACGGACTTCGTGTTGATGCGGTAACTTCAATGCTTCACCTCGATTATTCAAGAAATGAAGGAGAGTGGGAACCCAATAAATTTGGTGGAAACGTGAATCTTGAAGCCAAAGAATTTTTACAGGAATTCAACAAAGCGGTTTATAAAGAGTTTCCCGATATCATGACGATTGCGGAAGAAAGTTCAGACTTTCCCATGCTCACAAAACCCGTTCACGACGGCGGGGTTGGTTTCGGAATGAAATGGATGATGGGATGGATGCACGACACGCTGAAATATTTCAAAGAAGACCCCATTAACAGAAAATACCACCACAACAAATTGACCTTTGGCTCAATGTACGTGTATAATGAAAATTATATGATGCCACTTTCTCACGATGAGGTGGTACACGGAAAAGCGAGCTTAATTTACAAAATGCCGGGAGATGAATGGCAGAAATTTGCCAATCTTCGTGCGCTTTACACGTATATGTTCACGCATCCCGGTGCGAAACTTCTGTTTATGGGGAATGAATTTGCACAAACCAACGAATGGAATTTCACCCGAAGTCTCGATTGGCATTTATTGAATTATCCCGTCCATAAAGGAATGCAGGAGTTTGTAAAAGATTTAAATCATCTTTATACGAGCGAACCCGCACTTTATGAAAACAACTTTAAACCCCAAGGAATGGAATGGGTGGAAGCGAATGACGGCAATAATTCCATCTATATTTACTTAAGAAAAGGAAAAAAGGAAGATGATGTTTTAATGACGGTTTTGAACTTAACTCCAAGAGTTTTTGATTATAAAATTGGCGTAGATGAAGGAAGCAATTGGGAAGTCATTCTTAATTCTGATGACGAAAAATATGCAGGAAGCGGAGTTGCCGCAGAAATCGTGGACGAAGAAGATGATGAATGGATGTACCGCCCAAACGCAATTATCTTAAAACTTCCACCACTTTCGGGGGTAATTTTAAAACAGAAAAAAGCAGCGAAGAAAAAAGTTTTCAAACCAAAAGCAGTTGTGGCAAAACCTAAGACAACGAAAAAAATCGCTTCAGAAGAAGAAGTGATACAAAAGAAAGTAGCAGCTAAAAAGACGGTTGCAAAAACTTCAGGAAAAATAACCGAAGCTTCAAAACCAAAAACGGCTCGGAAAAAACCTGAGGATACTTTAAATCAGCCAAAAGAAGATATTGCATCTTTGACTTTAAAAGATAAACCAAAACCGGTTAGAAAAACTACAGTGAAAAAAGAGGTTTCCGAGAAAGTTGCCGCTCCAAAAACTTCTCGCTTGAAAAAAGCCACCGATGAAGCCGCCGCAGAAATGAAGAAAATTGTGGAAAGTCCGAAGACGGAAGTGCGAAGTAGGAAAAAAAACAATGATTATATTTAAAATATAAAAGACAAAAACAAAGTTCATGTTTTACACGTCGTATCACGAAACTTGTAACTCGTAACTCAATAAACGATGAAAATTTTCAACCTTTCCATGGAATGTTATCCTGTCGCAAAAGTCGGTGGACTTGCCGATGTAGTGGGAGCATTGCCAAAATATCTCAACAAAATCGATGGAGTAGAAGCAAGCGTGATTATGCCGTGGTACAACAAACCTTTCGTGCACGACCACAGTTTTGAAATCGTTTTCGACGGTTGGATTCACCAAAGTCACCATGCTTTTCAAGTTCAGGTGATGAAGGAAAGAGGTAAAACGCTTGGTTTCGATTTGTATTTGGTGAAAATTCCCGGACTTCTCGACCGAGATAATCCGTATGGATATTGGGATGAAAGTCAACAGTTTCTCGCTTTTCAACACGGTGTTTTGCATTGGTTGACTGCCATGAAAATTCGTCCCGATGTCCTTCATTGCCACGATTATCACACCGGTTTGGTTCCGTTTATGATTGAAAATTGCCCGGAATTTAGTTTCTTGAAGGGCGTGAAAACCATCGGAACCATTCACAATGGTGAATATCAAGGTCAGATGAAATGGGACATGCTGAATTATTTTCCGTGGTTTAGAGGAGATAAAGTGGGACTTTTGGATTGGGATGGATACATCAATCCTTTGGCGACGATGCTGAAATGTTGTCACGCTTTCAATGCGGTTTCCGAAGGTTATTTGCAGGAACTTTTCCAAAGTTTAAAAGGTCTTGAATCGCTTGTTCAACAGGAACATTCAAAAGCTTACGGAATTATCAACGGTATCGATACCGAAGTTTGGAATCCCGAAACCGACGCTTTCCTCGACTTTAATTTTGGTAAAAAAAATGCGCTCGAAGGAAAGTGGAAAAACAAAAAAGAACTTTGCGAAGAATACGGTCTAAATCCCGATTTGCCGCTCTTCAGTTTCATCGGAAGATTTGCGGTTGAAAAAGGCGCAGATTTACTTCCCGAAATCGTGTGGAAAAGCATTCAGCAAACGTATGGCGCCTTAAACATCATGATTTTGGGTTCCGGTGAAAAACACGTGGAACATCAGTTGAGCGAATTGAGTTACAGCTACTCGAACTTTGCTTTGGATTTGGGTTACAAGGAATATCTTTCCCACAAAATTTATGCGTCGTCTGATTTCCTTTTGATGCCTTCAAGAGTGGAACCGTGCGGACTGAACCAAATGTACGCAATGCGTTACGGAACCGTTCCCGTTGTGCGTTACACCGGTGGATTGCGCGACACGGTACAAGATATTTCCACCGGCGGAAGCGGAATTAATTTTGGAAGCGCCACTGCGGAAGATGCGGTTCATGCGATGCATCGTGCGCTACACATTTACCATGAGAATGGTTTGATGGATTCTTTGGTACACTCCAACATGAATTATGATTTTTCTTGGGAGAAATCGGCGGAGAAATATCTGGAGTTGTACGAGAAATAGGAGATTTTCTACACGGTAAATATTTCCAGGATTTATTTCACATTAACTCGGAAATTATTATTTACAAAGTATTTTAGTAGGATTGAATTAAAACTTCAGTAGGAATTTTTAACTTGTCATGCAGATTCCTAATCATTTCTAAAGACAGTTTCCTTTTCTTGTTCAAAATTTCACTTGCTCTACTTTTTAATCCAATCACCGTTGCCAAATCATTTTGAGAATAGTCCAATTGCTCCATTCTGAATTTAATCGCTTCAATAGGGTCGGGTAAATTTATAGGAAAGAATTCATTTTCATAATTGTCAATCAAAATTCCCAAAATTTCAAGTTCATCACCTTCTTTGGTTCCTTTTTTTGCATCAAAAATTACCTCAAGTCTTTCTAATGCTTGATTGTAGTCTTTTTCGGTTTTTATAGGTTTGATTTTCATTTTTTTAAATTTCGTTAGCATCAATTTTGTCATACTCACCATGAGTTCCAATAAATCGAATCCAAACCATTTGATATTCGTAATTAATTTTTACAATTAGTCTGTAATTATTTCCCTTAATATTGAAGCAAATTCTGTTATTGTTAAGGATACTTGCACTTGGATATTCCGATTTTATTTCATTAGGATTTTTCCATTTTGCCTTACTTACTTCCTTGAACCACGCTTTAAGTTGCTGTTCACAATCAGAATGTTTTTCCCAAAACCCCCGTAATATTTTCTTTGCTATAACTCGCAATCCAATAATTTTAAGCAAATATAATACAAAATTCCCAAAACGGGAAATTTTATTTGAATATTTCAGTTTAAAGATTTTAAACGTTAAAATTTATAAACACTTAATGCAATTCACTAGGGATTAAACATTTACCATGAGAATGGTTTGATGGATTCTTTGGTACACTCCAACATGAATTATGATTTTTCCTGGGAGAAATCTGCGGAGAAGTATTTGGAGTTGTATGGGAGGTAATTTTTCCAAATCACTATCATTTTAATAAAATTTTTTTAATTGATCTATTTTTAATATACTCAAACATTCTTTTTAATTCCCCACAACTCCCATCAATGGTATTATTCTTGTAAACCTCTTATTTAATAAAAGTAAATTATGTTGGTTCCGAAGATTAATAAAACTCAAATTTTTCAACTATTTTTATTGGCGGCTTTTGCTGCTTTCGTTATTCAGTGCAAAAAGGAAAATCCTGTTTCGGAAGTGATCAAAGAAACCATTAATCCTAATTCAGATTCTACAAAAGTGGCGGAGCAAAATTCCATTCAACAGGAAGTTCCGCAAAAAACTAATAGTACTTACACCGCTTTTATCTTTCCCAAAAAGAAAAGAGATTCTGCGATGGCTGCTTTCAACAAACAGTTTTCGGAGGAAGAACGTTATACGATTTTGGCTTTAAACCGACTCGATTCTAAAAATAAATGGAGAGCCGACACACTCGCAATTCCCAATAAAATCGACAATACTTTAATGTCGTACACGCCGTTTCCAACTTATGTGGACAAATTGAAAGACGTGAAGAAAATCGTTTTTTTCTCGTATCCAATTCAGGCATATTCTGTTTATGAAAACGGGAAACTCATTAAATGGGGACCAACAAGCATGGGAAAAAAAAACGCGCAAACCAAACGCGGATTAATGCACGCCAACTGGAAGAAAGAACTCGCCATTTCCACCGTGGACAGCGAATGGAAACTGCCTTTCAACGTGAACGTTCACAATACTTTGGGAATCGGGTGGCATCAGTATGATTTGCCGGGATTTCCGGCGTCGCATTCCTGTTTGAGGTTGTTGATGGATGACGCAAAATTCATGTACGGTTGGGTCGATACGTGGGTTTTGAACAAAGGCGGTGCAACGGTAAAAGCGCACGGAACACCGGTCATCGTTTTCGGCGACTACAAATGGGGCGGGAAAAAACCTTGGAAAAATTTAATTGACGATCCGCATTCCAACGATATTTCGGTGGAGGAACTGAACGGAATCATTGAACCTGAACTTCCGAAAATTATGGAGGAACAGAAAAATAGAGAACAGGTCATTTCCGAAACTGCTGCAAAATCGCAAGAAGTTCCGGCTGCCTAATTTCGGAGGTATTGCAATAAAAGAAGCCGTCTCCTAACCAAAAGTGAGACGGTTTTTTTTTCAGAGATCTATTTTATTCCCTATTATTTTTTTTGACCTTATCAGCTAAAAAAAACTGTCGGTTTCGGTCTTTTAGAACTCCGTTTAGGTACCTGATATAAAATTTAGGGTTGGAAGCCGGAAACTATAGGTTGGTGAACGCAAAATTTGGGGTTATGAACCGCAATTCTACGGTTGGTGAACCTAAAATTTGGGGTTATATACAGAAAAATATATCTGATGAACGTATAATTTGAGGTTATGAACCGCAATTTTGAGTTTTTTAACCGCAAACTGTTGGTTTCCCAGACAAGTTCGAAAGTTTTCTGTGAGGATAACCTTAAAAGAAAACCGCCCCAAAATATTATTTTGGGGCGGTATGTTGTTTCTTATCTATTGCTCGTCGTCGTCTTCGTCGTCGTATTTTGCGAGTTCGTCGTCGCACCATTTGAAGGCGGCTTCTACAACTTTGGTTGCTTCGTCGGCCATGGTTTCTTCGTCATCGCCTTCCAAATCATCCAACCACTCAACTTCTTCCTCCTCTACATTCAGGATAAATCTTGGATATTCGGTATGAACAACAAATAAATCTTCAGGAAAATCTGAATTGTCGGCTAGTAAAAACTTTGGTAATTTCATCTGTTATCTATTTAATAATTTTTTAGGGTTCGGATTCAACATCAGCTATTCAATAATATTCTTAAAGGAAATATCATCGCGTGATGTTTCATTTTTCTAATGTATTATAACTTCTTCAAAGATAAAAATTTTATTGGAATTTATTCTTGTCGATTTTAATTTTTTGTAAAACTTTATACTCGGTTAAAACATTTTTCTGCAGCGTGTCTTTTGGTTTGAAAGTTACCGTCATATCTGGATTTACCGTGCTTATCAGTTCGGCGATTTGTATACGGTCCAGTTGTTCTTCGCTTTCCATATAAAATTTTAGCGGCTTGTTTTCGAGGTTTTCGAGTTTTAAAAATTGCTGAATCTGCCTTCTGTTCTCCAGATAATTTCCTTTAGAAAGCCATGTGAAAGCAAACCCCGTCATTAAAGACAAAGCGGTAATTCCGTAGGTTAATTTCCCGAAAACCTGATAAAGTTTCTTGAAATAAACCAACCAAATGGGAAACGAGAACGGCGCCAAAAGACGATAATCAATTGCATTAACAGAATAAAAATACTGTATAAAGTAAGAGCAGATAATTCCAATAACTCCACTGAAAACAAGAAACTTACCTGTTTCTGAAAGTTTGTTTTTGATGAATAAAAATGCCATCAACAAAATATTCAGAAATCCGAGCCCGAAAATTGCATAATTGATGAAGCCACCATCTGGCTTTGCAATATGCACAAATGGATTGAAGGTGGTGCAAAGTCCCTGAAAAAGCTCCACCAAAAGTTTAGAAGTAGGATGAAGACCGATTTCTAAAAACTGATCAACATACCGTTCATTGTAGTAATCAATAAATAAAAATTTGTACAAAACAACAAAAAGCAATCCTGTGCAACCTGCATAAATAAAGGTTTTCCCAAAAGGTTTTTTGAAATTTAAAATTCCGTAAAGCAAAACTCCACCAATAAAAAACAACGCAGAATACCGAATGTTGTACAACGCGATCAGTATCAGGCTTAAATAAAGGAAAGCTTTAAAACCTTTAATTTCTTCAATCATGATTTGTCTCCCTACATACAGGAAAACAAAAACGAACGGCAGAATCAACGCCTCGCTCATTGTATAAGAATAGATCGAGACAAAGCTGAACAGTCCGCCAATTAAAATGGTTTCTTTCAGATAAAATTTCTTTTTCCAGGCGAACCAAACGATAAAAAAGTAAGCCAATATTCCAACGATTTTGCTGCCCCAAAACTCACCAACTCCAATCAGTGCAAAAAATTTTAGAATTAAAGGGTAACCAAGTGGAGTAGTTGTATTATCAACCACAGGCAAAGCGTTCGAAGTTCGCATAAAACGAATTGAATCAGGGTTTGTTCTCCCTTTTTCGTTGAGCAGAAAACGCAAAATAATCATAACCAAAGTGATGAAAATTAAAGTGATTTGAATGCGGTTTTCAAGCAGTCTTCTTCTCATGGATTTTGTTGAAATTTTTTGGGAAAAATATTACTTCAGAAACATTTTCGAAACTTTTTCTGCTTTTTTGCTTTCGGAGTAATCATAAAAACCTTCGCCTGATTTCACGCCCATTTTTCCTGCAGTTACCATGTTTACCAACAATGGATTCGGTGCATATTTCGGATTTTTAAAGCCGTCGTACATCACATTTAGAATGGCCAAACAAACATCCAATCCAATGAAATCTGCCAACTGAAGCGGTCCCATAGGATGAGCCATTCCCAGTTTCATCACGGTGTCAATTTCCTCAACTCCTGCAACGCCGTTGTATAAAGTTTCAATGGCTTCATTAATCATCGGCATTAGAATTCTGTTCGCCACAAATCCCGGATAATCGTTCACTTCAACAGGAACTTTTCCCAAAGTTTTGCTCATTTCGTAAACCGCATCGAAGGTTTCTTTGGAAGTAGAATAACCTTTGATAATTTCCACCAGTTTCATGATGGGAACCGGATTCATAAAGTGCATTCCGATTACTTTTTCGGGACGTTTGGTTACAGAAGCGATTTTCGTTATCGAAATTGATGAGGTATTCGTTGCCAAAATGCAGTTTTCAGGAGCCAGGTCGTCCATCTGTTTGAAAATTTTCAATTTCAAGTCAATGTTCTCGGTAGCCGCTTCCACGATCAAATCTGCGCTTCCTGCTGCATCTTCCAACTTTGTGAAGGTGGAAATATTGTTCAAAGTTTCTGTCTTCTGTTCTTCAGTGAGGCTTCCTTTGGCAATAATTCGGTCGAGGTTTGCGGTGATGGTTTTCACGCCTTTTGCTAAAGCTTCCTCCGAAACATCTACTAAATTTACTTTAAATCCTGTTTGTGCAAAGGTGTGTGCAATTCCATTGCCCATGGTTCCGGCTCCGATTACGACGATGTTTTTCATGTCAATTGTTTTTCAAGCTTAATTTTTATTTGTAATTTATTTTCTTTTGATAAAATAGTCCCAAACTTTTTTAGAAATATCGGCTATGATTTTTTCGTTCGTCGCTTCATCTTCTTTAGAGTCGGAAACAAAAACCGAGATGGCGTAATGTTTCCCGTTTGGTAAAGTTACAATTCCTGCATCATTTGTTGCTGCGGTTACTCCGTTTTGTGTGGCGGAAGTCCCTGTTTTGTGGGCAACAACGGTGTTTTCTGGAAGTTGAGCAATTAAACGGTTTTTTCCTGTAGAAGCTGCTTCCATCGTTTTCATCAAAAATTCGGTGGATGTTTTCGACACGATTTTTTGGTCATAGAATTTTTTAAGGAGGTTGTTCATTGAATTGGTGGTGGTGTAGTTTTGATATTGAAAATCATTCACTTTGTGCATTTCTTCTTCATTAAATTTAATCGATAAATCTTTAACATCTTTACTGTTCATAAATTTTTGAACTTCCGGAGTACCACCTATAAGTCTTATTAAAATATCTGCACCGTTATTGTCGCTGTCTGCCACAGTAAATTTTATAATTCTGGAAAGTAATGTTTTTACGTTACCTTTCGGCGGAAGTTGTTCGCGCATTGGGCTCCATGTATTTTCCAAAAGCCACGGTCTTGCTATTAAAATTCTGCCGTCCAATTTAAATTCGCCTTTATCCACTCGATCCAGTACAGCCAATGCAATGTGGAATTTAAAAACACTTTGCATCGGCAATTTTTTATCACCATTGATGTTCAAATTTAAGTGTGCATCATCCAACGAAAGTACAGAAACCGCCACTGTTGCGTTTTTACCATCAATGATTTTTTTTAACTCTTTTTTTAGAGCAGATTTTTGTGCAAAACTCAATAAAGATAATGTGAAGAGTAGAAAAGTGAAAACTTTTTTAATCATTTTTGTTTAGTAATTTTTAGTGTAACTTTTACCTTCTTCCAAAAGTAGTGAATCACTTTCAGAAGTCTTAAATTTTGTTGGCAGATAATCTCTTTTTCCATCAATTCTGTTCAAAAAAACGGCGAAATGTAAATGTGGACCATTTGAAAATCCTGTATTTCCGCTATAGCCTATAAACTGTCCTTTCTTTACCTCATCGCCTATTTTTACTTCCGCACCGTTCAATTTTAAGTGAACATAATCGGCAAAAGTTCCGTCGGGATGCATTACCACTATTTTGTTGTTGAATTTTGCGCAGGAAATATTGGCGCAGCTTTGCGTATTGTTTTCGACCACCGCAACAACTTTTCCTTCTCTTGCTGCAAAAATTTTTTCGCCGGTTTTTAAGTTAAAGTCGAGCGCGTTTGCATTTTGGTGCGAGAATTTTCCGTTGTAGCCTTGGTAAATCAACTGCGTTTTTCCTTTCTCAAAAGGCAGGTCATAGATGTAATCTTTGTCATAATCTTTCTGCAAAGCATTTCCGAAATTGAAAGTATTGGTGTACGAAAAGGAATTTGCAGCATTTTGCTTGATCACCGTAATTTTTGCGATTTCAAATTTCTTCGCTTTCGCCGGAATCACTACAATTTGGTTACTCGGAAGCGAAGAAGTCATGTTCGACAGCTTAAAGTCAAACTTAGCCGACATCGGCATTTCCTCGTCATTGTCTGCGAAAATAATGATATTGCGATTTACCGTTTCATTGTAAAAACGGATGTTCCATTTGTTTTGGGAGAAAGCAAAACTTGAAAAAAAAAGAAAAAAAACTATAAAAATAGGTCGAATCATTAAATTAAATCTGAAATTGTCAACTTGCAAAAATGTACATCCGTCTTGAAAAACCCATCATGCAGCTCAAGAAATCAACTTCACGATTTCAAGCGCCACTTTTAAAGCTTCGGTTCCGTCTTCCAGGGAAACTTCCACATTTTTATTTTCGGTAATGGCATCGGCAAAACTTTCTAGTTCATCTAAAATGGCGTTATTTGGCTGAATGTTGGGATATTCAAAAATAATCTGATTTTTTTCACCTTCCGCATTTTCGATAATCATATCAAAATCAGTTGGATTTTCCGGAGCTGGTTTCATTCGGATAACTTCCGCTTTTTTCTCTAAAAAATCGACAGAAATATAGGCGTCTTTCTGAAAAAATCGAGACTTTCTCATGGCTTTCATCGAAATTCTTGAGGTTGTCAAATTCGCTACACAACCGTTTTCAAACTCAATTCTTGCGTTACAAATATCGGGCGATTTCGAAACCACAGAAACTCCGCTTGCGTGAATGTTTTTCACTGTTGATTTCACGATGGAAAGCAAAATATCCAAATCGTGGATCATCAAATCCAAAACCACGGAAACATCCGTTCCGCGCGGATTGAATTCCGCCAAACGGTGAATCTCTATAAACATCGGGTCTTTGATGAAATCTTTAGAGCCAATAAAGGCGGGATTGTATCTTTCAACGTGTCCAACTTGCGCCTTGATCCCGTGTTCACGGCATTTGTAGAGGATTTCTTCTGCCTGTTTCAAGGTTTGGGTAACCGGTTTTTCGATGAAGAAATGTTTTCTATTTTCAATTGCCTTCATCGCATAATCGTAATGATAAACGGTGGGTGTTACAATATCGAGCATGTCGATTTCGTTCAACAAATCATCAAAATTCGCATAATATTTGTAACCGAATTCGGCTTCAAGTTTTTTTCCGTTTTCAACATCCGCATCGTGAAAACCTACCAATTCATATTTTTCCGACTGATTCAGCAATCTCAAATGGATTTTTCCCAAATGTCCTGCACCGACTAAACCTGCTTTGAGCATAGAAATTTAATTTTTTCAAAGATAATAATTTGGTACGAGATTCGGGATACGAGTTTCGAGGTCGTAATACGAGATATGAGATTCATTTTAACAGATTTGAAATTTGAGGTCAACTGATTTAAGTTTTGCGATTTTCACTTTTATATGGTAGTTTTGTTTTTTATACAATCTCAAAACCCGAAACTCGCATCTCGCAACCCGAACCTCCAATGAATGACTCGTTTTTACACAAAGGAAAAAGGAAAATCCTCGTTGAATATCTCCGTGAAAAAATCGGGATTTCTGATGAAAATGTTCTAAAGGCAATGAACGAGGTTCCACGTCATCTTTTCCTGGAAAGTATTTTTGAAGATTTCGCTTATGAAGACCGCGCTTTTCCAATTTTGGCGAAGCAGACGATTTCCCACCCTTCAACGGTTGCGGAACAAACCGAACTTTTAGGATTAAAAGAAAAAGAAAAAGTCTTAGAAATCGGAACCGGAAGTGGTTATCAAACTGCAGTTTTAGTCGCTATGAATGCTTTGGTCTATACCGTTGAACGACAAAAAGACTTGCACGATTTTGCCCATAAAAAGCTTCGGGAGCTTCATCTTCGTCCAAAATTTCAAAGTTTTGGGGATGGTTTTGCGGGTTTGCCGACTTTTGCTCCTTTCGACAAAATTTTGGTGACCTGTGGCGCAGAAATTCTACCGACCGAATTGCTTCATCAACTCAAAGTTGGTGGAAAATTGGTCATTCCGATGGGACCAACTCACGAACAAATTCTCTATCGCTTCACCAAAAAGTCTGACAAGGAATTTGAGAAAGAGGAATTCGGGGCGTATAAATTTGTGCCGATGTTGGGTGATACGAATCATTAAAATTGGGTTACATGATTTTCAAATCTCAAAATAGCGACCTTACTTTCAAACTGATTTTCGGTAGCGTTTATTTGTTTTTGTTTGGAATTGGAATATTTGGCTATTTTCAAACAAATAATTTTAATGAATTTATTGCTCCTTTTTTAATTTGTGTTGCCATTTTATTGTTAAGTGTTTTGATTTTTTATAGATTGAAAATCAGTATTGATGGACATTTTCTTACAGTCAACTGTTTCATAAACCTTTACAAAACTGAAATCAGAAATATTACCAAAATCCGAAAAGGAGAAACCTTGTGGAGCGGAATTCACAAATATGGAACGCGTACAAAAGGTTTGATTATTTTTTCGAAATTTAAAAATGATTTGTACATCACACCCGAAAATGAGGAACTTTTCTTGAAGAAAATTTTGGAGATTAATCCGGGAATTGTGATAGAAAGAGTTTCGAACCACTGATTCCGATATTAAAAATAATATGGAATTTGTTAAGAAAGATTTAGAAATCTTTATCATAGAAAATTTTGGAATTGAAAATATTTTACCACCCCGTCATTAACAAGTTAATGACACCATCCAAAGAAGGGGAATAACCTTCCCGTCTTCTAAAATTCTATGAATTTTAGATTCCACCCCTCCAAAGGAGGGAATTACCCCACCTGACAAAAAATACCTACCAAATTCGTCTTTTCAATTTATAGATTGTATTTTTGCACATCATTCAAAAATATAATTCCGACAAGTTTGTCCGAAATTAAATTATCTCATGAAAAAATTACAGAATATTCTTATTTCTACACGAACGATGGCGGTTTTGCTCCTGGTTTATGCAGCAGCAATGGGTTACGCCACTTTTCTTGAAAACGATTACGGAACACCAACCGCTAAAGCTTTAATTTATGAGGCGAAATGGTTTGAGTTCGTAATGCTTCTTTTAATTCTGAATTTCATCGGAAATATTTCAAGATACAGACTGTGGAGAAGAGAAAAATGGCCGGTTTTGGTTTTTCACCTCTCGTTTATTTTGATTTTTATTGGTGGTGCAATTACACGATACATCAGCTACGAAGGAATTATGCACATTCGTGAAGGAGAGACTTCTAACTCGGTGATTACGGATAAAAATTTCTTTAAAATTCAAATTGAAGAAAAAGGCGATGTTCTTAATTATCAAGATGTTCCGTATTTGATGTCGCCACTTCACAAAAATTTCAAGGCGAATTATGATTATCACGGAAAACAAATTTCTGTAAAGGCAACCGATTTTATCCAAAGAAAAAAAGACAGTTTGGTAGCCGATCAATCGGGTGAAGAATTCTTGCATGTCGTTTCTGCGGGACAAAAAGGAAGAGAAAATATCTATATCAAATCCGGCGAATCCAAATCGGTTAACGGAACTTTGGTGACTTACAATCGTCCCATTGAAGGCGCTGTAGAATTTAAAGATGACAACGGAAATTTAATGATTAAAACTCCTGTTGATGCAGAATTCATGACGATGGCAACTCAAGCGACAGGTGCAACAAAAAAAGACGAATTCCAACCATTGGCTTTGAGAAGCTTATATACAATTAATGATTTGCGTCTTGTTGTTCCAGAAGGTTTGAAAAAAGGAAAACTCATTGCTTACGAAGGCGACCGCAAAAAAGATAAGGATGTTCCCGACCAATTGACGGTTGAAGTTCAGGGACCAAAAACGAAACAACTCGTAAATCTTTCTGTAGAAAAGGGAAATCCAAATGCTTTCAAACAAATTTCTATGGATGGGATGAACATTATTCTAGGTTTCGGCCCGAAAGTTTATAACACGCCTTTCTCTTTAAAATTAGATGATTTCGTGATGGAGACTTATCCGGGAAGTTCGTCACCAAGTGCGTATGAAAGCCACGTTCAAATAATCGATAGAGGCAAACAAACGCCTTATAAAATTTACATGAACCACGTTTTAAATCACGGCGGTTACCGATTTTTTCAGGCAAGTTTTGATCCCGACAGACAAGGAACGGTACTTTCTGTAAACCACGATTTTTGGGGAACTTTGATTACCTATATTGGATATTTCTTCCTGTTTACAGCGATGTTCATCGTTTTCTTTTGGAAAGGAACTCATTTTTGGAAACTCAATAAAATGCTGAAAAATGTGAACAAAAAAAGAACGCTTTCCGTTTTGTTGATTCTTTTAAGTTTAAGTTTCAACGCACAAAAAATTGAAACGCACGGAACTGACGACGGTTCAGGAAAACAGCAAAAACATTCTTCAAATGACGGACATGACCACGGAAATGCAGACGCAGCTTTACTATTGGAAACGAAACCCGTGAAAGAACAAAACTCTCTGGCGTTACGTTCTCCGAAACCGATTTCGCCAGATGAAATCATTGCGAGAAACAAAATCTCAAAAGAACACGCCGATAAATTTGCCTATTTGTTGGTGCAAAACTATGAAGGGCGAATTGTTCCGATGAACACGCAAGCTTTGGATGTTTTAAGAAAACTTTACAAAAAAGACAGCTTCAAAGGAACCGACGGAAAAAGCTTAACTGCAAATCAGTGGTTTCTTTCCATCAATACCGATACTGCAAGCTGGACTATGGTGCCGATTATCAAAGTTGGAACAAAAGGTGGAGATGAATTGGCTAAAAAAACAAAAGCCAACGAAGACGGTTATACGACTTTAATGTCGCTTTTTCCTGCAGATGCACAAGGAAATCTACATTATGTTTTAGAAGACGATTATCAGGAAGCTTTCCGGAAAAAACCGGCAGAACAGACCAATTACGACAAAGAAGTTATCGCCGTAAATGATCGTGTTCAGGCTTTCAACGAATTTTTCAGCGGACAGTTTATGCGAATTGTTCCCGTCCAAAACGATCCGAATTCAACATGGCATTCTTGGCTAGACCAAAAATTTGAACCGGATATGGAATCTCAAAAGGTAATGGGTCCTTATTTTTCTGAAGTTTTGGCAGCTCAAAAATCAGGCGATTGGAGCAAAGCAGACGCTGAACTG
This sequence comes from Candidatus Kaistella beijingensis, assembly GCF_020084865.1. NCBI lineage: Bacteria > Pseudomonadati > Bacteroidota > Flavobacteriia > Flavobacteriales > Weeksellaceae > Kaistella > Candidatus Kaistella beijingensis. The sequence goes on from NZ_CP071953.1 coordinate 86,762, forward strand.
GTGAAATTGGAGCAATATCAACAAACTTGGGGGAAAAATGTTGTTCCGCCAAAATCAAAAGTTGATTTGGAAGTGTTCATGAACAAAGTAAATATCAACTTTCATCTGTTGATTTTCTACACAATAATTGGCGGACTATTATTGTTGTTAGGATTTATCGAACTTTTCAAACCCAATAAAATCATCAACAAAACCATCAAAATTTTAATTATGATTGGTTTGGTCGGATATTTTGCACAATTTTTAGGATTGGTTGCAAGATGGTATATTTCCGGTCACGCTCCTTGGAGTAACGGTTACGAAGCAATCATCTTCATTTCATGGGTGGGAATTACCGCAGGTTTGGTTCTGTACAGAAATTCAAACGCACTAATTCCTGCAGCAGGATTTATGGTTGCAGTGATTATGATGGGATTTGCACACGGTGGTTCTGCGCTTGATCCGCAAATTACTCCTCTTGTTCCTGTTTTAAAATCTTATTGGCTCATCATTCACGTGGCGATTATTACTGCGAGTTACGGATTCTTCGGCTTGTCGATGGTGATTGCGGTGATTGTTTTGTTTTTCTATATTTTTGCCAACAAAAAAGTTTATAAAATTCATCACGACCATACCGTCAAAGAACTGACAATTGTCTCAGAAATGTCTTTAACCATAGGACTCTATGCACTTACTGTCGGAACATTTCTTGGCGGAATTTGGGCAAACGAATCTTGGGGAAGATATTGGAGTTGGGATCCGAAAGAAACTTGGGCATTCATTTCCGTGATGGTTTATGCATTCGTTCTCCACATGCGACTGGTTCCCGGTTTGCGCGGAAGATGGGCGTTTCACGTTGCCGCATTATTTGCGATTTCGAGCGTGGTGATGACCTATTTCGGGGTAAATTATTATTTGAGCGGACTGCATTCTTACGCAGCAGGTGACCCGATTCCTGTTCCGCTGTGGGTTTATCTCGGTTTGGTGTTTATGGTGACTTTATCCGTTGTCTCTTATTTGAGGTTTAGAGAATTACAGAAATCTTTGAAGATTAAAGCATAACAAAAACTTCCCGGAAATAATTTTTCGGGAAGTTTCTTTTTGGAGCAAGAAGTTTTTGTCTTCTTTTAGAAATCAGTCCCGTTTTCCGCACTCGCTTTTTTCTGCGGCGGCGAAGCCGCCGCAGAAAAAGAGCTCAAACAAATGCTGCAACCGGGGCTAAAAACTTGTTGATGTTTGTCTTTTGAGGTGACCAATATTGGGAAAAATTAGCTGTATCAATAGGGGCGGGCTTTAGCCCGCTTTTAAAAATCAAGTCCACTTGGCTTTAGCCTAAATTTATTATTTGTTTGAGGGAATTTAGTAATCTATTGCAATTATCTTCACCTATATAAACGTTCTTCAAATGATCCAAAAAATTTCGCTACCTTTATAAAAAGAACAAAATGTCAGAATTAGTTTCCCTTATTCAATCATCATATCTCTACGAAATCGAACTCGCAAAATCAAAGCTCGCTTCAAGAGAAATCCCAAGTTACATCAAAAACGAATACGTCAATAATGTCGCAGTTTTTCCGATTGCTCAAAACTACTACTTAATGGTGAGCGAAAGAGATTTTGAAAACGCCCAAAATATTCTCGAAGAAGACGATTCTTTAGACGACAACGAGATACTATGATTTGAGATTTTAGCATATCCATTAAGTGGAATTTTTGTTTTAAAAGAGTCAACTTGGCTTTTTTTACTTTTGTCTTGGCTCTTATTTTCTTTATCTTTACACAAAATTTTTTACAAAAATGATCGACTGGAAAACCGTAAAAGAATACGAAGACATCACCTACAAAAAATGCGGCGCCGTTGCGAGAATCGCTTTTAACAGACCAGAAGTTCGCAACGCATTCCGCCCCAAAACGACTTCCGAATTATACGACGCTTTTTATCATGTTTCAGAAGATCCTTCAGTTGGAGTCGTTCTTTTGACAGGAGAAGGACCAAGTCCGAAAGATGGTGGTCACGCTTTTTGCAGTGGCGGCGATCAAAAAGCTCGTGGACATCAAGGTTATGTTGGTGATGACGGAAGACATCGCTTAAATATTTTGGAAGTTCAGCGTTTGATTCGTTTCATGCCAAAAGTTGTAATTGCCGTTGTAAATGGTTGGGCTGTAGGAGGAGGACATTCACTTCACGTAGTTTGCGACTTGACTTTGGCGAGTGAAGAACACGCTATTTTCAAACAAACCGATGCAGATGTCACAAGCTTCGACGGTGGTTATGGTTCTGCATACTTAGCAAAAATGGTTGGACAGAAAAAAGCCCGTGAAATTTTCTTTTTAGGTAGAAATTATTCCGCCAAAGAAGCAGAAGATATGGGAATGGTTAATGCTGTAATTCCTCATGCTGATTTAGAAGATACCGCTTTTCAGTGGGCACAGGAAATTTTAGGAAAATCGCCAATGTCCATCAGAATGTTAAAATTTGCCATGAATTTAACAGATGACGGAATGGTTGGTCAACAAGTTTTTGCAGGTGAAGCAACACGTCTCGCTTATATGACAGACGAAGCCAAAGAAGGCAGAAACGCTTTCCTGGAAAAAAGAAAACCCGATTTCGGAGAAAATAAATGGATATCTTAAATGAGATTTGAGATTTTAAGATTTGAGGTTGGAGACCATTATTCGTCTCGTGTCTCGTGTCTCTCAATCTCTTTTCTATAAATTTTAGTTATGTTGGATTGGATTCAAGCCGCACGTTTGCGCACATTACCACTTTCCATGAGTGGAATTATCATGGGTTCGTTCATCGCAAGATGGCGAATTTTAGAGAACGGCGGAACTTGGGATTGGAAGATTTTTGCGATGGCGATTTTGGTGACTTTGCTTTATCAAATTTTGTCAAACTTTGCCAACGATTACGGCGACGGAATTAAGGGAACCGATAAATTAAGAGGCAACGAAGCTGAACAAAGAGCCGTTGCTTCCGGAAAAATTTCTGCAAATCAGATGCGGAACGCCGTGATTTTATTTGCCATTCTTTCTTTAATTGCAACGGTTGCACTTTTATATCTTGCATTTTATCCCGATTTTATAAAAGAATTTTGGACTTTTGTGGGATTGGGAATTGCGTGCATTTTGGCTGCAATTGGCTATACTGTCGGAAAAAAACCTTATGGATATTTAGGTTTGGGCGATATTTTCGTATTTGTGTTTTTTGGTTTGGTTTCCGTTTGTGGAAGCTATTTTCTGTTCACAAAAACATTTGATTGGGATATCTTAATTCCCGCAACAGCGGTTGGAATGCTAAGTACGGCGGTTTTGAACCTGAACAATATGCGCGATATTGAAAGCGACGAATTAAGCGGAAAGAAAACTTTGGCTTTAAGATTAGGGTTCAAATATGCGATGGTTTATGAAATCGTTTTACTAATGTTACCTTTAATTTTAATTTTGACCTTTTTAGGGGTAAATGGTTTCATTAAAGACGGAAAATATTATCCGTTTATCGTGATGATTTTATTGTTCCCAATGACGGCTTTGAGACGAAAAATAATGGCTGTAAAAGAACCAAGAGAACTGGACCCATTTTTAAAGCAAGTAGGAATTTTAACTTTGATGATGGCAGTTTTATTGGCTTTTGGATTGAATTATTTTTAAATAAATTTTAGGTTGAAGCAGATTGAATGTTGCAAAATGATGGACATGAAAATCATACGGTCTAAAAAAACAGACTCGGAAAAATTAACGGAAATCGCAAAAAAAGCAAAAGCTTTTTGGGGGTACTCGGAAGAGTTGATTAAGCTTTGGGAAAATGATTTGACCATCACGGAACACTACATCAAAAAAAGCAAGACTTACCACATCGAAAAAGATGAAACCATCATCGGTTTTTATAGTTTTTTTGAGCAAGAACCAAAAGTAGTTTGTTTAGACAACTTCTTCATAAAACCCGACTATATCGGAAAAGGTTTTGGAAGAATTTTGATGGAAGATTTTTTCAAGAAAATTAAGAAAACAGAATATGATAGAGTAGTTCTTAATTCCGACCCAAACGCAGTTTCTTTTTATGAAAAATTTGGTTTTGGCACTTTGATGTTGGAATCTACAAAAATTGAAGGCAGATTTTTACCTGTGATGATAAAAAATTTGAAACTAGAAATAAGCACCTTTAAACCTTAAACTTGAAACAAAACTATTGTTATGAAAATAAAATTCCTGGGACAAAACTGTTTTTTGTTCACATATAACGGCAAAAATATACTTTCTGATCCTTTTTATAACTTTCAAAAAGAAAAATCAGGTTTTGATATTAATTCGCAAAAAATTGATTATGTGTTGATTACTCATGCACACGGTGACCATATTGCAGACGTGAAGGAACTTTTAGAAACACATCCCGAAGCAACACTCATCGGACAACCCGAAATTTGCGGTTATTTTAAGCATCCAAATTCTATCGACATTAATTTCGGCGGTTCTGCAAAATTTGATGATTTGAAGATTTCCATGGTTCCTGCAAGTCACACTTCAAGTTTTCCAGATGGAACTTATGGTGGAGAACCTTGTGGTTACATGTTCAGGTTTCAAGGGAAAAATATTTATTTTGCGGGCGATACGGGAATTATGGCAGATATGGAAATTTTTCCAAGACTGTTCGGAAATATCGATTTGGCAATACTTCCAGTTGGTTCTCATTACACCATGTGCGCAAGAAAAGCAAGTTTTGCCGCTGCAGAACTATTGAATACAAAAAAAGTGATCGGTTGTCATTTCGACACTTTTCCGCCAATTAAAATCAATCACGAAGAAGCGAAAGAACTTTTTGCAGAAAGGAATATCGATTTCGCTTTACCGCAATTGGGAGAGGAGTTTGAAATTTAATTGATACTTCGCCAATACCTCACGTTATTTTTTGTATTTTTGTTGAAAATTTAGAAAATATGATTAAGAAAAATAAAGAAATTTGGAAGGAGTATCCTTTAAATTTGGGATTTCCAACTGATTTTAGAATTGAGTTTTCAAATTTGGGTAGAATGAAGACGTTTTCTAGACTTGCTCCAAAAGGAAGTATTATTAAGGGTTCGTTACAAGGCGGTTTTCCCATTTTCAGAACTACATTTACGGATGAACTCAAACCTAAAGATGCCGAAAAACTTCAAGAACTCGATAAAGAAATTGCAGAACTTAATGCCGAAATTAAAAACTTTGGATTAAAATCACCTATTGAGAATAAATCCGAAAACTTGCGCGATAAACTAGATGATTTAAAGAACAGAAGAGCTGAACTCGTTAAGACAAGGTCAAAACTTAATACAAAGTTTAGAAAGAAAGTTTCAAAATATGTAGCGATTTTGGTTCATAAAGCGGTTGCGGAATTATTTATAGGAAAACCTTTAGATGAGTCTAGAAAGTTTGTAATCCACCACGATTTCGATAAGTTAAATAATAACGTGGAAAATTTAGGATGGGCAACTCAGGAAGAATTAACCGAACGCCAAATGAAACATCCGAAAGTCATTCTGAACCAGTTCAAAAAGCAATTCGAAGATAAAAAACCGAATGTAAGAAGTACCAAACTCTCGGAAAACGACGTACTTTTCATCAAATCAAAATTGGGAAAAAAAGGAGTGACGATGAAGAAATTGGCGCATCAGTTTGGGGTTTCAGAAATGCAGATTCACCGCATCAAAACGGGAGAAAACTGGAGCCACGTAAAAACAGTGAGTGAACTAAAAGCAGAAATGCAAAAATAAAGAAACAAAAAATGGCAAGCTACCTAAATCACACCGCTACAACCGATTACCTTTGCTGCGTTCCCACCCTGGAGGATTTTCAGGAGCTGGTTGTTTAGGACTTGCCGCTGCAAAGATAGTTTAAAAATTTAAAATTCAAAATTTAAGATTCAAGAAAATATCATCAATTATGCAAAAAAACGTTTATGCTGTTGGTCTCGTGTTGTTTATCGTAACGATGGTGCTCTTTTTCGTAATGTATTTTTTCGGGATGAACACCGATTATTTCAATAATTCACTTCTGGTCAATGCGTTCATACTTCCTGCTGTTTATTTGGCGGGAGCTTTTATTTCCGTAAATTCTGTTAAAAAATTGGGAATCCCGATGGGATTTCGTGATGCTTTCGGGAGAGCTTTCAAGCCCATGTTCCTTGGTGGAATTCTATCCGTTCTAAGTATTTTTGCTTTCTTGAATTTTATAGACAGAGATGCAAAAGATTTACTCAATTTTCAATACATCGAAAGACAGAAAACGGAGCTCAACAACGAATATCAGAAGGCGAAACTGACATCGAAAACTGATGAAGAAAAAGCAGAACTGGATAAAAATTATCAAAACCGACTTCAAAGCTTTTCCCCTGAAATGATTAAGGATAAAGACATGTTCAGCTTTCGACAGTTCACTTATTATTTCGGTGCGATTATGGTTTTTTACGTTATTTTATCGACATTTTTTGGAAGTTTTTTCAGGAGTAAAACTTTAGAGTAAATCATAATTTGTAAATTTGAACAACAAAACCAAAAAATCATTTTGAACAATTTAAACCTCTCCATCATCATTCCGCTTCTCAACGAAGAAGAATCTCTTGAAGAACTTTTTTCAAGAATCGATAAAGTCTGTAAAACCAATCACCTTTCTTATGAAATTTGGTTTGTTGACGACGGAAGCACCGATTTGTCATGGAGCATCATTGAGAATCTAAAAATTCAACACCCCCAAATTCACGGAATTAAATTTTCTAGAAATTACGGAAAATCGCAAGCTTTACACGCCGCTTTCGAAAAAGCCAACGGTGAAGTCGTAATTACGATGGATGCAGATTTGCAGGACTTTCCAGAAGAAATTCCCGAATTGTATTCCATGGTTAAAAACGAAAATTATGACATCGTTTCAGGCTGGAAAAAGAAACGTTTTGACAATGTCATGACGAAAAATTTGCCATCAAAATTGTTCAATTCGGCGGCGAGAAAACTTTCGGGTGTAGAACTTCATGACTTTAATTGTGGTTTAAAAGCGTACAAAAAACAAGTGGTAAAATCCATCGATGTTTATGGCGACATGCACCGATATATTCCCGTTTTAGCGGCAAATGCAGGCTTCAGAAGAATTACGGAAAAACCGGTGCAACATCAAGCAAGACCTTATGGAACCTCAAAATTCGGGACAGAAAGATTTGTCCGCGGATTTCTGGATTTGGTTACGCTCTGGTTTGTAAGCCGTTTCGGAGGAAGACCGATGCACTTTTTCGGCGCAGTGGGAACTTTGATGTTCATTATCGGATTTCTATCCGCACTTTGGTTGGGGATTTCAAAACTGATTGATGTTTCTAAGGGAATTTATGGACATTTAATTACCAACAATCCGTGGTTTTTTATCGCTTTGACGATGATGATTTTGGGAACTTTGCTTTTCATTGCAGGATTTTTGGGCGAAATGATTATTCGAACAACGAGGGAGAGTAAGAATTATCATATTGAGGAAATTATTTAAAAGTCATGAAATTTAACGATATTGATTTCAACAAATGGAAAGAAGAAGACATCAATGTTGATAGTCTTTGGATTTATAATGAACGTGAAAAATCGGGAAAACATAAAAATCACTATCATGGAAATTTCATCCCACAAATTCCGAAACAATTAATAAAACGGTTTACAAAAAAAGGTGATATTGTATTTGAACCTTTTATGGGAAGCGGAACAACACTTTTTGAGTGCGAAAATTTAGAAAGGAAATATATTGGTTTTGACATTAATTCTGAGATTATTGAGTATGTTAATAAAAATATGGAGGATTCTGATTCTTCAAAATATTTCATCACAGAAAATGATTCCACAAATGGAAATCAGTCTGCAGAAAATCTAAATTTTGGTCTTGGAAAGTTTGGTAAGCAGAAATTTCAATTGGCAATTTTGCATCCTCCATATTGGGATATTATTAAATTTTCAAATAACGAAAAGGATTTGTCTAATGCAAAAACATTGGAAGAATTTTTATCTTTAATGAAAACCTCGATTCAAATTTCATATGATTTTTTGGAAAAAGAGAGGTATTTTGCAATCGTAATTGGCGATGCTTATAAAAACAAGGAAATACTGCCATTGAGTTTTTATATGTTGCATCTTGTGAAGAAAAATTTTGATGTTTTGCTAAAAGGAATTATTATAAAAAATATTGAAGGAAATCGCGGGAAGATTGGTGCAAATAATATTTGGAAATATAGGGCGATGAAAAGTGATTATTATATTTTCAAACACGAATATATTTTGGTTTTTAAAAAGCAATAATGGCAACACATATTTTTACTGTTAATGAAAAAACTTTTAAAATTCATTTAAATTACATGTTTGCTGGAACAGGTAAAGATGGATCAGCACATCAATCGGGTGCATTGGCAGATATCTCTGGAATTAGAAAGGGTGATAATGTTTGTTTTTACGTGATGAATAAGGGTTTTTTTGGTTTTTTTAAAGTTAAAGATAGTCCATTTTATGAAGGAGTAGAAAATCAATATTTACATGAAGAATTAGGCAAGAATCTAACTTATAGAGTTTTAATTGAACCATATAAAGTTTTTGAAAAAGCCAAATCTGAATGGGATGTAATGGAAAATCCAGATTTCATTAAAGATCATTCAATTTATAATATGCAATGGGGGTGGATTTTCAAGAAACTTAATGCTAATAGAGGTTGTTTATCTATAGATAGCTATGAATCTATGTTACTAGAAAACATAATAGAGCAAGAAAACAGAATTCTTGAAAATGTCAGTAATTATAATTATGAAGATGGAATAATAAAACGTAATGAAAAAAAAATTTATGAAGGTATTACAAATAGAAAAATTAGAAATTTCCCCAATATTATCAAAATTGAAGAAGACTTAAGAATTTTATTTACTAGTGAGGGAAATAATAATGACCTTCTTAATATTGTTTTAGAGCCACAGCAAAATGGAAAAATAAACTTTATTTCAAATGAAGTAATATGCTCATTTAGTGAGCGTAAACTTGATTTAGTTTTAGGAACCGAAAAACAATTTTGTTTATTAATTGAACTTAAAAATAAATTTGTATTTGATAAAAGCATTTATAATCAGCTGAAAGAATATTCAAGGTGGATTTCTGCCTACAAAATGCATTATGAAAAAATAATTCCAATTCTAATAATTAGGGAGGCAAACATTTTACCTATAAAAAAAAGAGGTAAGTATTTTAAATATTTATCTTTTCAAGATAAAGATCTAGGTATTTTAAGTGATTGGTATCAAAATTTGTCTGAAGAGATTAAGCAAGCAAAATTGCAATTGAAAGCTGAAAATATAAGTAAATTAGATAATTTGAAAGTCTATATTTTCGAAACAGATACCGATAATAAACTTGTTAATTTCAAATTAATAGAATAATCATTTATATTGACTAAAATGATTTTTTAAAATGTAAAAAATTTAAACTGAAATGATTAGTAAAAATAAATTATTCTTGGATTTGGCTAAACCTGATGAAAAAGGTTTTTCGAGATGGGTCGATGTTTCAGAGTTTATTGGTGAATATTCGAGACTTGTATTTGGAAATGGTGCGGATTGGGCAAGAAGCGATGGAACTTTGGCAAAAGCCTATATTATAGAATTTGATAAAACTATTTCAGCTGGTAATAGAATTGATAGAGTTAGATTAAATGGTATTAACATAAAAGAAGCAGGAACACAGCAAATCCGAACTGATATTCGAAATGTAATAATAAAACAGAATTGTGTTATACTGGGAACTTCACACAAAACAAATAAAGAAATTGAGGTAGATCATAAAAATGGTCGTAAAAACGACTTACGAGTTATGAATCTAAAAACTCAAGTGTTGAGTGATTTTCAACCTTTAAGTAAAGCAGCAAATGATGCTAAAAGACAGGCATGTAAGGTTTGTAAGAAAACAGATCAGAGATTTGATGCAAAAAAACTGGGATATAATTATTCTGTAATAGAAGGTGAACTTTTATACGATCACGAGTTAGGTTGTGAAGGCTGTTTTTGGTATGATCCGATAGAGTTTAGAAAAAAATTGTTTAAAAAATAAATCAAAAAAAAGTTCATAAAATATTTGTATAAAATAAAAATTTAATTAACTTTGCAGGTAGATAAGGAAAAATTAAAGGAATTAATGAAGAAGAATGAAATTAAAAATTTCACTCAACTTGCAATATGTTTGGGGATTTCTAAAAATCAGTTATCCAATATTTTATCAGATAAATTTAATCCGATAAAAAGCAATATTGTTGATTTAGCCAAATATTTCGAAGTAAGTCCATCAGAAATAATTTCTGAAAAAAATAAAAAAAGAGAATAGAAATGAATTACATCGGCTCCAAGTATAAACTTTCAGATTTTATTTCAAATACAGTCACGAATGTTGTTGGCAATGATCTATCTGAAAAAATTTTCTGTGATTTATTCGCGGGAACGGGTATTGTAGGCAGAAATTTTAAGACAAAAGTTAAAAAAATAATTAGTAACGATTTAGAATATTATAGTTATGTCCTAAATAGGAATTATATTGAAAACCATGAACCTTTAGATTATTTTTCTTTTATTGAGGAGTTAAATTCTTTAAAAGGAATTGAAGGTTTTATTTTCGAAGAATATTCAGAAAACGGGAAATCTGAAAGACAATATTTTTCCGAAAATAATGGAAAAAAAATAGATGCAATAAGACAGAAAATACAGAATTGGAAAAAAGATAATTATATTAACGAAGATTTATATTTCTTTTTATTAGCATCTCTTTTAGAAAGTGCGGATAAAGTTGCTAACACTGCCTCCGTTTATGGTGCATTTTTGAAGCATCTCAAAAAAACAGCTCAAAAAGAAATGATTTTGGAGCCTGCATTTTTTTCTATAAATGATAATTCACATTCGGTTTTTAATGAAGATAGTAATCAATTAATAAAGAGTATTAGTGGAGATATTCTTTATCTTGATCCACCTTATAACGCTAGAGAATATGGGGCTAATTATCATTTACTAAATACCATTGCAAAATATGATGATTTTATGCCAAAAGGTAAAACAGGATTAAGGGAGTATAAAAGATCTTTATATTGTAAAAGGGGTGAAGTTGTAAATTCTTTTGAAGAGCTTATTAAAAATGCCAATTTCAAATATATCTTCCTTAGTTATAATAATGAAGGTTTAATGGCTTCTGAAACTATAAAAAATATTCTCTCTAAATATGGCAGATATGATTTAGCTACCACAGATTACCAAAGGTTTAGAGCGGATAAAAAAGAAAATAGAAATCACAAAGCTAATTCAACTGTAGAATTCCTACATATTCTCGAAAAATTTTGATGAAAAACTTCCTTTATTTTCTTTTTTTACTCACAATTTTCTCCTGCTCCAAAATCTCCCCAAAAGGAAAAATAGAAAGCAAGGATTTCCCTGTGGAAGATTTCACCAACATTAATTTAGAAGGCAAATTTCGTGTATTCTACGTAAATGGCGAGAAAAGTTTTGTGAATGTGGAAACCTACCCAAATATTCTTAACAATTTAAAAATCAAGGTTAAAGACAAAACTTTAAACATCATAGAAAGTCGAGAAACTCAAGGTGTGGATTTCTACAACGTCACCATTTACTCCAAATACAACCTTGAAAAAATTTCAATTTCCGATTCGGTAGAAATGAACATTTCCAGTGAAATAAAAACCGACAATTTCAAATTAAATTTAAAAAATAATGCTAAATTTATAGGGTCGGTAAACTCGAGAAAAGCAGAAGTGGAAATGCTGAATACAAGCCGCGCCAATTTTACGGGAAAAACCAAAGTTGCTTTTATCAAAATTGCTGACACCGCCAATTTAATCGCACCTTACTGGATCATTGAAAACCTTAACATAGATTCTAAAAATGCAAACTATGCAGAGGTAAACGTACAAGATTCTTTGAAAGGAAATATTAAAAACACAGCGAAATTTGTGTATTACAACGATCCGATTCGTGCCTTTAAAATTGATAAAACAGCGAACGTACAGAATAAAGAACTTCAATAGTTTGAAGTGGTTTGAAAGTTTGACATTGCTTGATGATGCTCGAACCTTTTAAACTATTTCAAATCAACTCAAACAATATCAAATTCAATCAAACCAGATAACAAATGAGCACTTTAGAAAAAGCAAAACTTTGGCTTACAGACACTTTTGACGAAGAAACAAAAAAAACAATTCAACATTGGATTGATACAGAATCTGATGAACTGGAAGATTCTTTTTACCGTGAACTGGAATTCGGAACGGGCGGAATGCGCGGAATTATGGGAGTTGGAACGAACCGTCTCAACAAATACACTTTGGGACAGGCTACTCAAGGTTTGGCGAATTATCTTCATCAACAGTTTCCGAATCAAGAGATTAAGGTTGCGATTGCCTATGACGTGCGAAACAACTCCAAAGAATTTGGAAAAATGTGTGCCGATGTTTTGACTGCAAACGGAATAAAGGTTTTGCTTTTCAAAAATCACAGACCGACTCCTGAACTTTCTTTCACTGTGAGAGACAAAAAATGTAATGCGGGAATTGTACTCACCGCTTCCCACAATCCGCCTGAATATAACGGTTACAAGGTTTATTGGAATGATGGAGCGCAAATTGTTCCGCCACATGATGATGCCATTATTAAAGAAGTGTATTCTGTAAAATTTGAAGATATTAAGTTTAATGGAAACGATGATTTGATTGAGTGGATTGGTGAAGAACAGGACGAAGTTTATATTGATGCCTGTATTGAAAATTCGCTTTATCAGAAAGACAAAATCGGTTATGATAATTTGAACATCGTTTTCACTTCGATTCACGGAACAACTTACACGACCGTTCCTCAAGCGTTGAGAAAAGCGGGTTTCAAGAAAATTGATTTGGTGAAGGAACAAATGATTCCAAGCGGAAATTTCCCAACCGTGGAATCTCCGAATCCCGAAGAACCCGCAGCGTTGGAAATGGCGATTGATTTGGCAAGAATTACAAACGGCGACATCGTTATCGGAACCGATCCCGATGGAGACCGATTGGGAATTGCCGTGAGAAATTTGGATGGCGAAATTCAACTCCTCAACGGAAACCAAACCAACACGATTTTGACGTACTACATTCTCGACCAATGGAAAAAACAGGGAAAAATCACAGGAAAGGAATTTATAGGCTCTACGATTGTGACCTCGGATGTTTTCTATGATATCGCTAAAAAGTTTGGCGTTGACTGCAAAGTGGGTTTAACAGGTTTCAAGTGGATTGGAAAAATGATTCGCGATAATGAAGGCAAAGAAAAATTTGTTTGCGGTGGTGAAGAATCTTTCGGATTTATGACGGGTGATTTCGTGCGTGATAAAGATTCTTGCGGTTCCATTTTGTTAGCTTGTGAAATTGCAGCGTGGTGTAAAGCCAATGGAAGTTCGATGTTCCAATATATGATCGACATTTACAAAGATTTGGGAATGTATTATGAAGGATTGATCAACGTCGTGAGAAAAGGTAGAACAGGTGCGGAAGAAATTCAGCAGATGATGAAAGATTTCCGCGAAAATCCGCCGAAAGAAATTGCAGGCTCAAAAGTGGTTGAGTTGAAAGATTTCCAAGAACAAACTTCTTTAAACGTTCCTGAAAACAAAAAATCAGTAATGGATGAAATTCCAAAATCCAACGTTTTGATTTATTACACGGAAGATGGAACAAAAGTTTGCGTTCGCCCAAGTGGAACGGAGCCTAAAATAAAATTCTACGTTTCTGTAAAAGACCAAATTGCTTCAGAGCAAGATTTTAAAGACAAAGTGATTTCTCTGGGAGCAAAAATTGACAAGGTGAAAACGGATTTGAATCTTTAGAAATTCCAATTATTCTAAAATATTTATTCGTGCATTCGTGGCAAGTTTTTCCCGCCAAGAATGCACGAATTTTATTTATTTCCTATAATTTTTCAGAATAGAAAACCATTTAATTTCATTAAATTTGCCTTTAACGTAAATAAAAAGTAAACGTGAAAATATCCAAACTCGCCCAAAATTTAATTGGTTCAGAAATCATCAAAATCGGCAATCAAGTCAATGATTTAAAGGCTCAAGGTGCTGAAATTGCTAATCTTACGATTGGTGATTTAAACTCCAATATCTATCCGATTCCTGCCGAACTCAAAGAGGAAATTCAAAAAGCCTATCAAAATAATCTAACGAATTATCCGCCTGCAAACGGACTTTTATCCTTACGAAAATCAGTTTCCAAAGACTTAAAAAATCGTTGGAATCTCGAATATTCTGCCGAAGAAATTTTAATTGCAGGTGGCTCTAGACCGCTGATTTATGCCACTTTCAAAACTATTGTGGACGATGGGGACAAGGTAGTTTATCCGATTCCGTCTTGGAATAATAATCATTATGCATACTTAACCAACGCCGAAAAAATTGAAGTAGAAACTTCGCGTTCCAACAATTTTCTACCAACAGCTGAAGATTTAAAACCTCATTTGGAAGGTGCGGTTTTGTTGGCGCTTTGTTCTCCGTTGAACCCAACTGGGACGATGTTTACAAAAGAACAACTTACCGAAGTTTGTAAATTGGTTTTAGAAGAAAACAAAAAACGTGGCGAAAATGAGAAACCTCTTTATTTGATGTACGACCAAATTTATGCGATGCTTACTTTCGATGAAGAACATTTCAACCCGGTTTCTCTTTTTCCTGAACTGAAAGACTATGTGATTTTTGTTGACGGTACTTCAAAATGTTTTGCAGCAACAGGAGTTAGAGTTGGTTGGAGTTTTGGTCCACGAGAAATTATCGATAAAATGAAATCGCTTTTAACTCACGTGGGAGCATGGGCGCCAAAACCTGAACAGGAAGCCGTTTCCGTATATTTGGAGCAAACCGAGAATGTGGATTCTTTTGTGAATGAATTTAAAAATAAAATTTATGACAGCCTTGAAACTTTACACGAAGGAATTCAGGATATGAAATCGAGAGGTTTCGCCGTGGAAAGCATCAAACCAATGGGAGCGCTTTATCTCACGGTAGAACTCGATTATTTGGGTAAGTCAAAACCTGATGGAACACATATCAAAGATTCTTCCGATTTGGTTTATTATTTAATTGAAGAAGCGGGAGTTGCTCTTGTTCCTTTTTCGGCATTTGGAAATTCCCGAAATATGCCTTGGTTCAGAGCTTCTGCAGGTGGATTGTCTTTAGAGGAAATCAAAAAAATGTTGCCAAGACTGGAAAAAGCTTTGGAAAAGTTAAAATAAAGTGAAAAAATTCGTTTTTGCGTTGGAAAAAATTCTATATTTGTGGTAGAAAGCAATTGAGATGAAATCAAAACAACCAAAAACCTGGAAACAATCTGAAAAAACGGCGGGGGTTTCAGAACCTGCGGTTGCTTACGGAAGAACATATTACACGCATTTTATTCCGCAGAATGATTTTGCTTTAGTGAAGAAGGCAAAAGAAGGTATTGATACTAATGTTTTCTACACATTTGCAGAATCCATCAAAATGCCTGAAAAATTTTTGGCGGCAGTAATCAATCTTTCCCCAAGAACCATCAGTAATTACCGTGACCAAAATAAATCGTTGGAAGCCAATTACAGTGAGCATCTCCTAAAGTTAATTTCGCTTTTCGAATTAGGAAAGGAATATTTGGGAAATATTGATGAGTTTAATGATTGGCTGCAAAAACCGATGTGGGGTTTGGATGAGAAACCTATTGATTTTCTGAATACTTCGGGTGGTGTTGATTTGATTATCGACCGCCTTGAAAGAATGGCACAAGGTTATCCTTTATAATTTTTGCAATGCTTGCTTTTAGGATTGCACATTATAAATATGCTCATTCGCTTTCAGTGAGTGGATTTGAAGGAAGGTGGAACAGCAAGGGAAAATTGGTTCTTTATGCTTCTGAAAATATTGCAACTTCACTTTTAGAAAATATTATTTATCGAACAGGAACCGGATTCAATAATGATTACAAAATAATGGTCATCTATCATCCTGAAGAGCATATTGAGCAAATTATCACCTCAAATCTACCGAAAGATTGGCGAAGTATGGAAAGCTATGATCAACTGCAAAAAATTGGAGATTCTTGGTATGACGAACAGCGGAGTCTTTGCTTGAAAGTTCCTTCTTCGATCTTGCCCGATAATTACAATGTTATTTTCAATACTACTCATCCCGAATTTAAAAATGTGAAGCTGATTGATGTTTTAGATTATGAACCCGATGAACGACTTGAAAAATTGCTAAAAAAATACAAAAAATGAGAGTAATCGCCGTCATTCCCGGTCGTTATGAAGCTTCGAGGTTTCCTGGGAAACTGATGCAGATTTTGGGTGAGAAAACAGTGATCGCAACTACGTACCAAAATGTGGTGGAAACCGAATTGTTTGATGAAGTTTTCGTGGCAACAGATTCCGAAATTATTTTTGATGAGATCAAGAAAATTGGTGGAAATGCTGTGATGACGGGAACTCACGAAACAGGAAGCGACCGAATTGCTGAAGCCGTTCAAAATATCGATTGCGATATCGTTATCAATGTTCAAGGTGATGAACCTTTTTTGAAAAAGGAACCATTAAAGCAATTGATTTCTGTTTTTAACGACGATATTCATGAAGAAATTTCTTTAGCATCTTTAAAAATTAAATTAAAAGAAAAAGAAGAAGTTGAAAATCCAAACAACGTAAAAGTAATTACTGATAATGATGGTTTCGCGCTTTATTTCAGCCGTTCGGTAATTCCTTATCCACGAGAAACTTCGGTGGAGGCAGAATATTTTAAACATATCGGCGTTTATGCTTTTAGAAAGAACGCTTTGCTGAAATTTGCACAACTTCCACAAAAACCATTAGAAATTGCAGAAAAAATTGAATGCATCCGTTATTTGGAATACGGCATGAAAATCAAAATGATTGAAACCGATTTTGTTGGTGTAGGAATCGATGTTCCCGACGATTTGGAGAAAGCAAGAGCGATTTTAAAGAACTCTTGATTCGATTTTTTAGAGTCACGAAATTCCGTAAAATGAGCGAAGTGATATCCAATTTATTTCAAAAAGTATATATTTGACGATTAAACAGAAAAGATTTAATGAAGAAATTATTTTTAGCGTTTGCGGTTATTTTTAGTGTAATCATCAACGCTCAAACTGCAAAAGAAATTATCGACAAAAACATAGAATTATCGGGCGGTTTAACGAATTGGAAACTTTTGAATTCCGTTGTTTTATATGGGAAAGTAACTTTGGGAGTGAACGACGAATATCCCATAAAAATTTTCCAACAACGACCAAATTTAACCAAAACCGTGATTACCATCAATAAAAAAGAAACCGCAATTGAAGGTTTCGACGGGAAAAAAGGTTACGCGATGAATTATGCGACAAACAAAGTGCAGGAATACCCAAATTATGTGGCGGAAAGTTTTGATAACGACTTCATAGATTGGGAAAGCAAAGGTTTTGAGGCAAAATATTTAGGAAAAGAGAAAATTGGCGAAATTTACTGTCATAAAGTGGAACTGACTAAAAATGTCAACAAAACGCTTTATTATTTCGATACCAAAACTTATATGCTTTTGAAGGAAATCAAGAAAGACGAAACTTTGGTTTACGCTGATTATAAGCAGGTTGGCTCACTTTTAATGCCGTATCGAATTGAGTCATCTTCGCCAAAAAGAGACAGCGATTACGTGATGATCATCAATAAAATTGAAACCAACAAAGTTTTTCCGGCTAATACATTTAAGTTTTAAAAATTTTAAGAATGAAAAAAATATTCATCATGCTTTTGTCAGTCGGCGCTTTTCTACAAAGTTGCACGCAACAGAAAAAGGAAATCTCACAAGATAAAACCCAACAAATGAAAACAATTTACGATTATAAGGTTGAAAGTCTCGACGGTAAGGAAATTAACTTTGCAGATTTTAAGGGCAAAAAAATTCTCATCGTGAACACCGCTTCAGAATGTGGGTTTACGCCGCAATATGCTGATTTGGAAACCCTTTCTAAGGATTACAAAGACAAATTAGTGGTTGTAGGTTTTCCCGCAAACAATTTTGGTGGGCAAGAACCTGGAAGCAATGCTGAAATTGGGGCGTTCTGTCAAAAAAATTATGGCGTCACTTTTCCGATGGCTGCAAAAGTTTCTGTGAAAGGTGACGATACTGCACCAATTTTTAAATATTTAACAGAAAAGGATTTAAACGGCGTGAAAAACACCACCATTCTTTGGAATTTTACCAAGTTTCTTTTGGACGAAAACGGTAAATTAATCGAAACTTTTATCAGTACCACAAAACCAACAAGCGAATCTATTACAAAATATTTGAAGTAAAATTCAGGAAAATAATTAAAAAAGTCTGCCGAAAAATTTTCAGCAGACTTTTTTCATTTTGTAGATTTTCGATTAACGATATCTTGCGTGTTCTTTATTTTTAGAAAACCTCTGTAAAATCGGTTTGAACAGGGCTTTGTATTTTTCAATATCGAATAACTGCGAATCGGTCAACGCTTTGTAAGTCAACCACGCGCCAAATGGAAACAATACCATATTCGGCAACCACGCTGCAAGATAAGGGTCCATATTTCCTGCCCAAGCTAAATTTTCTACGGAAAGATTTAGAACATAGAAAATAATAAAAACCACAATAGCAATCACAACTGGTAATCCTAAACCGCCTTTTCTGATGATAGAGCCCAAACTAGCGCCGATTAAAAAGAAAATCAAGCAGGTTACCGAATAGGCAAAAATTCTTTGCTGGTAAATTATTACTCGGGAATAATAAGCGTGTAAACCTTTCAGCTGCTCGTCTTTTCCAAGTGCAGCCTCTTTTAGACCATCAATTTTATTATAAGCGGAGTAAAGCATTTCTTGCTTTTTCTCCTGTTTTTGATTACCGAACTTTGGGGGAGCAACAACAGGACTTTTCGGTTTTGTATTATCAACATAGGTTACATAGGTATTGGTTTGGTTGATGAGTTCCGAATTCATGTTTCCGATAATATTGCTGTTCTCTTTTTTGGCTTGTTCAATGGTTGTGTTCAGTTCAATAAAGTTTTGAAAGGAATAATCATCGGTGATTTTTTCAGCTTCAATAGCTTTATTGATGATTTCTGAAATGTTAAAATGCGAAACCAGTGTGTCGAATTTGATTGCCTGATCTGGCTGTCTAAGTCTTTGGTTGTAGTCCGCTTCGCTTAAATTGTCCTCAAAAATATGTCCGTTGAAAAGAACCAACTTCAAATAATTTCGGTTTGTTGCTGGAACAAATTTCCCCTTTTCTGCAACGATGGATTGTTGGCTTTCAAAAGAATTGGCCATTTTGTGAATGAAAACACCTTCCAAATTCTCGCCGTTTTCCCCAGAAATTTTATCAAACTTCACGCTGTAACCCGGAATTTGCTGAATAAATTGCCCAGGTGTAAAATTCAGTGCGGGTTTTGTGGCTGCAATATTATAGAGCATATTTTTTGCCTTCCGCTGGAAATCGGGTATGACGTTATTCGAAAAGAAAAATAGAAAAACGGAAAAACCAACAGTTACCACAAAAAGCGGCATCATAATCCTGGTTAAAGAAATTCCGGCGGCTTTCATCGCGGCGAGTTCATACCGTTCCCCAAAATCTCCGAAAGTCATAATTGCTGCAAGTAAAACCGTGAGCGGAAGAACCAACTGTACGACAATCGCGGAGAGATAGGAAAGCAGTTTCAAAATTTCCCAATAACTCAAACCTTTCCCGGTGAACTGCGCCAATCGAATCCAAATGATGTTTACCACGAAAATGAAAAACAGCACGCTGAAAATAAAAAGAAACGGACCGAAAAAAGTCTTGATGACGTAGCCGTCGAGTTTTTTTATCATGGGTCAAATTTAACAAAAAAGTCACAAAAGATTTCTCTCTGTGACTTTTCTATTTTATTATTAAATTTTATAATTCCGTTACAATATAATTTTTATACTGCGCTTTGTCAAAACTAAACATGGAGTTACTCAAATTTTGATTTTCCCGATAATCACTGATTGCGATTACTGATACAGAATTATCCGTTGAAAACTGCTCCAATTTTACCAATTGATTTTTCGCCGTATTTACAAAAAGATTTACTTCCTTGATGCCGTTGTTTTTTGTAGGTGAAAGTTTGATATAATCAGTATTGACACCATTTACACGAACTTTTCCAACATATTTTACGTTGTAGCCTTTTTTATATTCTTCGATATAATTTAAAGGGGAAAACATTTGCTCGTTTCCTGTTGGTTTTGCAACGGTAACTTCTTGGTCTTCAGCCGAAATGTTATAAATTTTGCTTCCGTCGAAAATCTGCTCTGTTCCCATAATTTTCAGCTTGTATTTGTTTTTTGCTGAATAAAAAATTCCCGGTTCTGTTTTAGTTACGTTCTTTCCGTTTCCTGTTCCGTAAACAAATTTAAAGTAAACGTTGTTTTTTGCTTTGTAGTTGCTAGAAACCGCATCTAAAATCGACTTTGCTTTAGCGTCAACTTTCTGCGCAGAAAAACTTGCAGCCGTTCCTAAGGCGAAGATTCCAAGAGTAACTTTCTTCAATATATTTTTCATAGGTAGAATTTATTGTTTTTAAGGGTCATATTCAATCGCCTTTTTCCACAATAATTTTGGGTATAAACTAATCTTGGCGATTTCATTCTTTTTTATTTTTTGGATTAAAAATTTGCCATAAAGTTAAACCGTTGTTTAAAGTTTAAATTTATTTGCGCAATTCTTCCAAAAACTGTTCCAAAGAATTTAAATCACTGATTAGCACTTCCCTTGCTTTTGCCCCATTGAAGCCGCCTACAATTCCACTACCTTCCAACTGGTCCATGATTCTTCCGGCTCTGTTGTAACCTAATTTTAACTGTCTTTGAAGCATTGAAGTGGAGCCTTGCTGAGTGGAAACAATAATTCTAGCTGCATCTTCAAATAGAGCGTCTTTTTCGTTTGGATCAAAAGTTCCCGCAGAAGATGTAGTTTCCTCGCTTGAATATTCAGGTAGCATGAATGCACTTGCATAACCTTTCTGTTCACCGATGAATTCTGCAATTTTTTCAACTTCGGGAGTATCCACAAATGCGCATTGCAGTCTTAAAATTTCATTTCCGTTAAAGTATAGCATATCACCTTTTCCAATCAGCTGATCAGCTCCCGGAGAATCTAAAATCGTTCTTGAATCTACACTCGAAATCACACGGAACGCTGCTCTTGCCGGGAAATTCGCCTTAATCATACCTGTAATTACATTCACAGAAGGACGTTGAGTCGCAACGATTAAGTGAATTCCAACTGCTCTTGCTAATTGAGCCAATCTTGCAATAGGAAGTTCTACTTCTTTTCCTGCGGTCATAATTAAATCCGCAAATTCGTCCACGACCAAAACGATGTAGGGTAAATAGCGATGACCATTTTCAGGATTAAGTTTTCTTTCGGAAAATTTCTTGTTGTATTCTTTTAAGTTTTTACAGAAAGCGTTTTTCAACAAATCGTAACGCGTATCCATTTCGACACAAAGTGAATTCAACGTGTTGATTACTTTGTGAGTGTCGGTGATGATTGCGTCGTCTCCATCGGGAAGTTTGGCGAGATAGTGTCTTTCAATTTTTGAGTAAAGAGAAAGTTCCACTTTTTTCGGATCCACCATCACAAACTTCAATTCGCTCGGATGTTTCTTGTAGAGTAGGGAAGTTAAAATCGCATTAATACCCACCGATTTTCCTTGTCCGGTTGCACCCGCCATCAATAAATGAGGCATTTTGGACAAATCTGCCATAAAGATTTCATTGGAAATGGTCTTCCCGAAAACCACCGGCAAATCCATATCCGTATTTTGGAATTTTTGGGAAGCAATCACACTTCTCATCGAAACCATGGAGGGATTTTTTCTTGGAACTTCAATTCCAATCGTACCTTTTCCGGGCATCGGTGCAATAATTCTGATTCCTAAAGCGGAAAGATTTAAGGCAATATCATCCTGCAATTTTTTAATCGAAGCAACACGAATTCCCGCTTCGGGAACAATTTCGTATAAAGTTACAGTCGGTCCAATCGTCGCTTTGATTTCTGCAATTCCTACGTTGAAGTTTTTCAGTAATCCAACGATTTTATTTTTATTTTCTTCGAGTTCGTCTTTGTTGATGGAGATTTCTTCGTTTCCGTAATCTCTCAATAAATCGATTGTCGGCATTTGAAAATTCGCCAAATCAAGTTTATGATCATAAAGTCCGTGTTTTTGAACCAATTCTTGAGATTTTTGGTCGGCATCATCCAAAATATCAACTGTTTTTGCGACTTCCACTTTGAAATTGATGTCGTCTTTTTGAGTTGGAATTTCAACAACAGCAGAAGAAGTTGGACTTAAACTAACAGAACTTCCTGTAGATTCGGAAACCTTAATATTCGGCAAATCATCTTCAAAAGAAGTTTGATTCGGAGTTTTTATGGTTTCAAAATCGTTGGAGATTTCGACTTTCGGCAAATCTTTTGGAATCGTGTTTAAAGTCTGTGCAGCAACATTTAAAGGTTGGGTTTTAGGAATTTCGTTGCCGTCGTTTGCCAATTCTTCAAGCTCTTCATCGGCTTCAAAATTTTCAGAAGAACTCGGCATCATTGATTTTACGCGACCTAAAGTGTTTTCGTTGAGCTCATTCAATTTTGATTTTACGTTATTCGGATTTAAGTTAAATTCAAGAATAAAATACAGCGCGATACTCACCAAAAGAACCATCCAAAGTCCAACCGTTCCAATCACAGAATTCAGAAAATCCATAATTTGAAAACCGTAAACACCACTTAAAACGCCTTCTCCTTTGGTAATAGCACCCATCAAAATCGGAAGCCAACAAATAAAGAACAGGGAATGACCAATTGTTTTCCAAGGTTTGAAATAATTCTTTTTCAGGATCATCATTCCAAAAACGAAGAACAAAAACGCTACAATAAATGCCGCAATTCCTAAACTTTCGAAGATGAAAAAATTTCCAAGCCAATCACCGATTTTCCCAAAAATATTGGAAGATTTTACGGTTTTGTCGAGCATTGTTCCGGCTTGACTTTGGTCTGCTTTCCAGTTCATTAAGTAAGAAATGAAAGAAAAAGTCATGACTACAGAAATCAAGACAAACAGAATTCCAAAAAAAATGCGTGGTTTAGAGAGGGTTTTATTTTGTACAGCCGGCTGTTCCGGAGCTTTTTTCGTGTTCTTTTCCATAATATCGATGAGGGCAAATTTAATAATAATTTTAAGAAATTGTGACCATGTTAGGAGTTTTATTTAGCATTAAAATGTTGAAATTATCTCCATATTTCTTTAAGTTTTTGATATTGATGAAAAATAATTGATGAGTTTGAAAATAATGAAAAATCTCAATATGATTATTTTTTATGGAATAATATTTGAACTCGATTGACAATATTTAAATCGATCGCAATGAATCCAAACAATGAAAATAACAACGAAGAAAATTCTAAAAAAGTTGCTCCCGAAATTTTAGAATCTGCTGAAGACAACCAATCTAAATCAGCACCTGAAAACAGAGACAGACTGCCGGAAAATGCCGAAAATGCAGTTCCGCCAAAAGCTTGGGAGAATCAGAAAAAAGCGTATGACGACGCTTGGGAAAACAATAAAAATCAAAATCTTGATAATGATTTTTAGATTTTCAGAAACAAAAAAAATCCACTTTTGAGGTGGAATTTTTATTTCAAATTGATTCAGTATTTAATTGTTAAAAATCTTGACCGGTTTTTTATTTTCATCCAAAGCAACCAGCGTGAAATCGCCTGAAACCGCTTTCTCTCTCTTTTCTTTATACATTTCCTCAACGAAAACTTCTACATTCACTTTCAAACTTGAGTTGCCGACATATTTTACCTTACCGATAAGTTCAACCAGCGTATCTGCAGGAATTGGTTTTTTAAAATCACTTCGGTCGCAACTTACCGTCACAAAGGACTTTCTTGCAAATCTTGCGGCGGTCATAAACGCAACTTCGTCCATCATTTCCATCACCGTTCCACCAAACATGGTGTTGTGATGATTGGTAATGTTCGGAAAAACTACTTTGAAAACATGGGTTTCGGAATCTTTAATTTTTGATTCGTAATTCATTTCTCTGGGGTTAAAAATTCATATTTGAAATGAATAGAAATTTTTTCTACTTCAAATCGCGAAAGTTTTTGGGGATCCGACTTCTTATTTCTAAATTACGGTTGCGCGACAGTTCGTGAGTTGCACACGATTCACCCTTTTTGCCGGTAAATATAGCTGTTTTTGTGAAAAATTTAATGATTTCTTAATGCCAATTGACGCAGATTTTAAAATGAAGAAAAATGCAGTATTCATAACGAGAAAGATTTGCATGAAGCTCTGAAATCAGGAAAAATCTGGGGCGAAGGTTTAGTCGTTAATGGTCAAGAGCCGATGGATGCTACAAATTCTTTGCAACTACTTCCGAATATTGGTGTGATTCCACACATTGGCTCCTCAAAAAGCGAAGCAAGAAATGGAATGGCCAAATTAGATGCAAAAAATATCGTTGCGTTTTTGAATTTCGAAAAATTGCATACTTGTGCAAATACGAAAGTTTAAAAAATAAGTTGGAATTGGAATCATTTTTGACTTAACAAATTAATTTTAAAATCCACTATTATGAGTACAGAAGATAAAGACAAAGAATTAGAAAAGAATTTAGAAGAATTGGATTATAATCCAAAAGAAGATATTTTTAACAAAGAAGAAGCTATCCCGATGGACGGGGATGGGAATCCTATTACCAACCCGAATAATGTAGTTGACGAAATGCCTTATGGATTGGATATCCCTGGTTCGGAAGATGACGACAACTTTGAACAGATTACAAGCCAAATTCCCGACGAAGAAAATGAATATTACAGTTTGAGTGATAATGAAGATGACCACGAGGAAGCAAATGAAGACCTGATTGAATAATAACAGCCTTACTTTTTAAGTAAGGTTTTTTTTGATGAAAAAATGTGCAGTGGATTTTTCCCTTTGGCTAATAGATACGCAACATCTGGAAATAAAATACAATTAACCATAATTTTCGACATAACCCAACAAGCATAGAAGGCATTTCTTAGTTTCTCGACTTTAAGTTCACTTTTAAAATTGAATAGTTCTGAACAAAATTCGAAAATTAAGCTAAAGAGAATTAAGATTCGGAGATTGGGTTTTTAAAATTTTAACTGATAGCAATAATTTTACGCAATCTAATATTCTCAATAAATGTTAAATTCCATATCTTTTAATATTTGCATAGATTTTCTAATTTGAATATCTTTAAAACCACAAAATTTCAAATCTCAAATAAGAAATCTCAATTTAAGCATGACTTTCCAACAACAAATTCAACAGGGAATTCCCAACGAATTACCTCAGCCAAAACCATACAACCCAGCCATCAATCACGCGCCGAAACGTAAGGAAATCTTAACGGATGAAGAGAAGAAACTCGCTCTGAAAAACGCTTTACGTTATTTCGAACCAAAGTTTCATGCGGAATTATTACCGGAATTTAAGGAAGAACTGGAGAAGTTCGGAAGAATTTACATGTACCGTTTCCGTCCGGA
This sequence comes from Candidatus Kaistella beijingensis, assembly GCF_020084865.1. Taxonomy (NCBI): domain Bacteria; kingdom Pseudomonadati; phylum Bacteroidota; class Flavobacteriia; order Flavobacteriales; family Weeksellaceae; genus Kaistella; species Candidatus Kaistella beijingensis. Next base: position 112,372 of record NZ_CP071953.1, read on the forward strand.
TTACGAGATGAAAGCGAGAGACATTGCAGAATATCCGGGAAAATCTGAACAAGCCAAGGCGATTATGCTGATGATTCAAAATAATTTGGATTATGCAGTGGCACAACATCCCCACGAATTGATAACTTACGGTGGAAACGGAGCCGTTTTCAGCAACTGGGCGCAATATCTTTTGACAATGCAATATTTGTCGGAAATGACGGACGAACAAACTTTGGTAATGTATTCCGGGCATCCGATGGGATTGTTTCCTTCGCACAAAGATGCACCGAGAGTGGTTGTGACTAATGGAATGATGATTCCGAATTATTCTAAACCGGATGATTGGGAAAAATTCAATGCTTTGGGCGTGACGCAGTACGGACAAATGACGGCTGGATCTTATATGTACATTGGTCCGCAGGGAATTGTTCACGGAACGACGATTACCGTTTTGAATGCTTTCAGAAAAATAAATAAGGAGCCAAAAGGCGGATTATTCGTGACTTCCGGTTTGGGAGGAATGTCCGGAGCGCAGCCAAAAGCAGGAAATATTGCAGGTTGCGTTACCGTGATTGCAGAAGTGAATCCAAAGATTACTAAAATTCGTCACGACCAGAAATGGGTGAACGAAATCCACGAAAATCTGGATGACTTGGTAGAAAGAGTGAGAAAAGCTCAGGAAAATGAGGAGGCGGTTTCTTTAGCTTACCTTGGCAACGTCGTTGATATATGGGAAAAATTTGATGCAGAAAATTTAAGAATCGATATCGGTTCAGACCAAACTTCGCTTCACAATCCTTGGGCAGGCGGTTATTATCCGGTCGGACAAACCTTTGAGGAATCCAATAAAATGATGGCAGAAAACCCTGAATTATTCAAAGAAAAAGTTCAGGAAACGCTGAGAAGACACGCTTCCGCCATCAATAAACACACAGCAAAAGGTACCTATTTCTTCGATTACGGAAATGCTTTCTTACTGGAAGCATCAAGAGCCGGAGCCGATGTAATGGCAGAAAATCCAACTTTGGGAAGAGAGTTTAGATATCCTTCTTATGTTCAGGATATTATGGGACCGATGTGTTTCGATTATGGTTTCGGGCCTTTCCGTTGGGTCTGTGCGAGCGGAAAATCGGAAGATTTACAAAAAACGGACGAAATTGCCTGCAATGTTTTAGAGGAAATAATTAAAAATTCTCCCGAGGAAATTCAGCAGCAAATGAAAGACAATATTCAGTGGATTAAAGGTGCACAGGAAAACAATCTGGTTGTGGGTTCACAGGCAAGAATTTTATATGCCGATGCGGAAGGTAGAATGAAAATCGCAGAAGCCTTTAATAAAGCCATTAAAAACGGTGAAATTGGTCCGGTTGTTTTAGGTCGCGACCATCACGATGTTTCAGGAACAGATTCGCCGTATAGAGAAACTTCCAATATTTATGACGGCTCTAGATTTACAGCTGATATGGCGATTCACAATGTGATTGGCGACAGTTTCCGTGGCGCAACCTGGGTATCCATTCACAATGGTGGCGGCGTTGGTTGGGGAGAAGTAATCAATGGTGGTTTCGGAATGCTCCTCGACGGAAGTGACGATGCCGACAGAAGATTAAAATCGATGCTGTTCTGGGATGTCAACAACGGAATTTCCCGCAGAAGTTGGGCAAGAAACGAAGGTGCCATTTTCGCCATAAAAAGAGCGATGGAAGTGGAGCCGAATTTGAAAGTGACGTTGCCGAATCTAGTTGACGATAAACTTCTTTAGTAATTTCTTAAGTAATCTTTGCACCTCAATTTTGAGGTGTTTTTTTGTTGAAATTTTATCAATAAACTTAATAGTATATTTCTATACTAATTTTAATTAATTGGTATTATAATTGTCTAATTATTACTACAACAAAAAATATATTATTATGAAAAATTTATTTAAGCTCTCAGCACTTTTGTTTTTCTTCGGTCTACTGTTAACTTCCTGTGAAGAAACCAGAGACGATATGCAAACACCAAAAAGTATTTATGAACTTGCCTCAGCAGACTCGGATCTTTCTAATCTGAAAGCCGCAATTGATAAAGCTGGATTAGCCTCTACTTTAAGTGCGTCGGGTAATTTTACCGTATTTGCACCATCAAATGCAGCTTTTACACAATTTCTTACCGATAACGGTTTTGCAAGCCTGAATGATGTTCCTACCGCAGCACTAAAAGAAATTCTTTTAAACCATGTACTCGCATCAAAAGTAATGGTAGCGCAGGTAACCACAGGCTATGTTTCTACTTTAGCGAAAGGTAATGCCTCTTCTGCAAAGAATTTAAGTATGTACATTGACACAACATCTGGTGTTAAAATCAACGGAATTTCTACCGTTACCAAAACTGACATTAATGCTAGCAATGGAGTAATTCACAAAGTTGATAAAGTAATTGGTCTGCCAACAGTTGTTACTCACGCATTAGCAAACCCTAATTTTTCTTCTCTTGTCACCGCACTTACCAGAAGTGACATGCCTAATTTTGTGGCTATATTAAGTGGGACCACCAACTCACCATTTACTGTTTTTGCTCCTACAAATGCAGCGTTTACTTCGCTGCTGACAGAGTTAAACCTTCCTAATCTTGGTGCAGTGCCTACATCAACTTTAGAAAATGTCCTAAAATATCACGTTGTTGCCGGTGCAAATGTATTATCAACTGATATTACCAATAATATGAATGTTACTACATTCCAGGGTGGTACTTTCAACATTACCACCACGGGCGGTGTAAAAATTACCGATGCCAATAACAGAGTCTCGAATGTAATCGCTACAGATGTGCAGTGCAGCAACGGTGTTATTCATGCCATAGACAAAGTTCTTTTACCATAGTAGTTTGTATATTTTAAATGTTAATGTTTGATAAGCGTCCCTTTAAAAGGGACGTTTATTTGTAAATTGCAAAAATTTTTAAAACCATGAAATTTAAACTTATCCTTCTTTTTTTCATCAGTTCTTTATCGCTTTACAGCCAGGTTGGGAGTATCAATATTAATGTTTTTGATGATTTCAGTAAAAAACCGCTCACTGCAACCGTAAAAATTTTGGGCGGAAATGAGGAGCAGTTTTCCGGAACAGGAAATATTTTAATTTCAGACATCAGTTCGGGTACTTATACATTTGAAATTGTTTCGGAGGGTTACAGCCCCAGCTATCTGAATGAAATCAACGTAGTTCCTAACCAGAATCTTACTTTTTCGGTGGGATTAACGAAATTTGCAACCGACATTCAGGAGGTTACCATTACACGGAAAGCATACAAAACCACGGCGGAAAGTCCGGTTTCATTACGAAACATAACTTCAGAAGAAGTCCAGAAAAACGCAGGTTCCAACCGAGATGTTTCCAAAGCGATTCTAAGTTTTCCGGGCGTTGGAAGTACCGCAACTTTTAGAAATGACCTTTTTATCAGAGGTGGAAGTTCGGCAGAAAATAAATTTTATATTGACGGAATTGAAGTTCCCGTTATCAATCACTTTCAAACTCAGGGCGCCTCCGGTGGTCCTCGCGGAATTATTACGGTGGATTTTATCAAAGATGTCGATTTTTACAGCGGCGCATTTCCGGCGAAAAGAAACGGTGTTCTATCTTCACTTTTTGAATTCAATTTAAAACAGGCGAGGAAAGACAAACTTGGTTACAAAGCGGTTTTAGGTTTGGACGATATGCAGTTGATGGTGGATGGTCCACTTTCCAAAGATCAAAGCTGGAGCGGACTTTTCTCCGCAAGAAAATCCAATTTGCAGTTGCTTTTTAAAGGAATTGGTTTGCCATTTTTGCCGAGTTATTACGATACTACTTTCAAAATTTCAAAAAAATATAAAAGTGGTGACGAACTGTATTTTATTGGTTTGGGTGCGATTGATAAATTTGAATTTAACGACAATGCGAAAAAAACGCTCTCTAATTTAACGTTGATTGACCGACTTCCGAACTCGCCGCAATGGAATTACACGGTTGGGGCAGGTTACCGACATTTGGTGGAAAACGGGAATTGGCTTTTTACCTGGAGCAGAAATATGCTCGACAATCAAGCCATAAAATATTACAGAAATATTGAAACGCCACAAAATTTGCTTTACGATTACCAATCTCGTGAAGCAGAAAATAAAGTGAGAATCGACCGAAATTTCAAACTAAATGATTATCAGTTCAGCGCAGGAACCAACGTGAATTTCGCGAAATATTCTAACAATTCTACCATCAAACAAGTCAATCGAAACACCATAGATTTTGACCAAATTTCTTCGGAATTGAACCTTGTTCAGTACGGTTTATATCTTCAAACTTCCAAGAAATTTTTGGATGATAAAATGCAACTTTCTGTTGGAGCCAGAATTGATGGCAGCAATTATTCTGACTTGACTAACAATCCTTTTGAACAGTTTTCTCCAAGATTTTCATTGAATTACAAATTTGCAGAAAATTGGGCAGCGAATTTCAATACCGGAATTTATTATCAACTTCCGGCTTATACGAGTTTAGGTTTTCAGTTGAGCAATAATTTAGTGAATAAAAATTCATTAAAATACATTCAAAACACGCATTTTGTCGGTGGTTTAGAATTTAATGGAAAAGACAATCTGCGTTTCACTTTGGAAGGATATTACAAAAAGTACAAAAATTATCCGTTCTCGTTGCGTAATCAAATTTCATTGGCAAATATCGGTGGAGATTTTGGCGTTGTTGGTAATGAACCTGTAGATTCCCGAGGTTTTGGCGAAACGTATGGTGTGGAATTTTTGGCTCAAAAACGAACTTTGAACAATTTCTACGGAATTGTTGCCTACACTTTCGGGTTTTCAAAATTCTCCGATTCAGCCGGAAATTTATTGCCGTCAAGTTGGGATTCCAGACACATTTTAACGATGACCACTGGAAAATATTTCAAAAGAAATTGGAATTTGGGCGCAAGATTTCGACTGCAATCCGGACTTCCGGAAACACCGTATGATTTGCAAAGAAGCGCTTTGGTAAATATTTGGAATGTTTCCAACGGTCCGGTTCAAGATTTTACACAACTGAATTCTTTGCGAGGAAATGTCGCCCATCAATTGGACATAAGAGCCGAGAAAAAATGGATTTTCAAAAAATGGCAATTCACGACTTATGTTGATGTAGTAAATGTTTACGGCTCGAAAAGCGCAAGCAATTTACCGGTGGTCAATCTCCAAAGAGATGCTTCGGATAACGGAATTATCGCCAATCCAAATGCACCGCAAAATCAGCAATATTATTTGTTGGAAACAGGAAGTGCTGATAAAAATACGCCGTTGCCATACTTCGGATTTATATTTGAGTTTTAGATTCTAGAAAAATCCTTCAAGGTTTTTAAAACCTTGAAGGATTCTCTTTGTTAATTTCTGCCATCACCCAATCCAACTGCACATCTTTTTTCTGCAAAATTTCTTCCAAAGTTGGGATGATTTCTTGGTCGGGAACAACTCCTTTTTTGGTGTGGGTAAACTTAATATTGGGCTGAATGAGCATTAATCCAATCGGAAGATAGAGTTTTGAATTTTTTAGTTTTTCAGTGGAGTAGCGCCCTGCAACGGTTCCGTCATTTGCTCCGCCTGTTTCTTCGCCCACTAAAAACGCCCTTTTCTCGTCTTTTAATTTAGATGGAAGAATGGATGCTGCTGAAAAACTGCTTCCGTTAATTAGAACGTAAACTTTTCCTTTAAAATTATTCTTCTTGGGTTTTTTCAAAGCGAAAATTCCATTATTCCTCAAATATATTTTCTCATTAACTTTTTTCGTGGAAAGTGCCGTGCCGACGAGATAAAATGGATATACCATAATCGCTAAAGGTTTAACCAAAATCGGAAAGTTAGCCAAATAATCCGCTTGAAACATTGCTGAACGCGAAGTTACCTCAATATCATTGATGAATTTAAACTCGTCGGAAACCAAATACGAATACAGATTGTTGATTTCATAAAGCGATCCACCCAAATTATCGCGAATGTCGATAAGCAGATATTTTGCAGGTGATTTTTTCAGTGTGGCAAAACTTTGTTTGTAGAATTTTCTGCTATATGTTCCCGAAAAAGTCTTGATTTTCATATACGCAATCGTGCTGTCTTTCGTGGGAAATTGCAAATCACGGTTGTAGCTTTTTGTAAGAATATTGTAATCTTTTACTTTTCCGGTCTCGCTTTTTGTGAGTTTTTTGTTGGCGGTTTCTTCCTTTTTCTTTTCTTCTTTGCTGACTTTTTCTCGATTTAAATAGAATGTTTTTACTTCATTATTAAATTTGGTTTCCACTTTTACGCTGTCAAGAATTCCAAATTCGGCGGTGAAAAAGGAGGGCCATCTTCTTTCAAGCGAATATTTTAAAAACGTTTTGTTGTAGCCGTCGCTGTTTACAAATGGTCTGTATTTTTCGAGTAGGTCTTTGATGGGAATATCTTTAATCTTTAAAATTTCTGTTCCCACTGCCATATTGGGAATTTTGTCCGTATTATCTTTCACGAAAACTCGGTCACCGTCCAACACAAAATTATAGCGGCTCAACAAACCTTTTTGATTTTTCAAATCTCTGATTTCTTTCTTTGTCAACCGCTTTTCAAAAGGATAAAGCCTTAAATGTCCTTCACGAATTTTTGCTATAATAGGTGCGAATTTTTGGTAAAATTCATTGGGTTTTAAAGGTTTGCTGATGGTGGTCTTTAAACTGTCAAATTTAAAATCAAGAGAATCCTTTGAAATGTACCAATACAGATTGGGATGAAGTTTCTGAAGTTTGTTGTAGGCGTAATCAACGTCCTGCTTCAACTTTTCAGCAGATACGGGAGTTTCACGTTTTTCGTTGTGCTTTTTTACTGAAACACATGAACTTAAAATGGAAATAAAAACAAGAAAAAATATTTTTTTCAACCTGAAAATTTTGATAAAAATAAAGATTTTAAAACAAAAAAACTTCCACCAATTAATGGGAAGTTTCATTGAGTTTTAATTGATCATTCATCATTCATCATTCATCATCTATCCTAAAACCGTCACGGTATTTTGCAGCATTTCAAAGATTGCATCTTTTCCGTTGTCAGGTTTTACGTTTACAGCACGCGTTCCGTTGAAATGCAGACACGTTACATATCCAAGGTTTGCCGCATCAAGACACGTGTATTTCACGCAATAATCCAAAGCAAGTCCCACAATTTCAACCAATTTGATGTCGTGATATTTCAGGAAATCATCCAAACCGGTTTTTACAAAATGATTATTATCCTGAAAACCGCTGTAACTGTCCACATCAGGATTTTTTCCTTTTTGTACGATGTGGGTAACTTTATCTCTGTTTAAATCCTTATGGAATTCCGCACCAAAAGTTCCCTGAACACAGTGATCGGGCCACATAAACTGCGGCAAACCGTTGAGGACAATAGATTCACCAACTTTTTTCCCGTTGTTGGAAGCGAAACTTTTATGATTTGCAGGATGCCAATCTTGCGTTAAAACAATTTGGTCGTATTCATTTTCCTTCATTAAAAGGTTGATGTAGGGAATAATTTCATTCGCTCCGGGAACGGCAAGTGCGCCTCCTTCACAAAAATCGTTTTGTACATCTACAACAATCAGGGCTTTTTTCATATCTTTAAATTTTGCTGAATGACTTCAGATTAAGTTATTTTTTTGATAAATTTACGGAAACTAAAACTCAAATTTTCAGCCAAAAGATTTTATTCAGCCAAAAAGACAAAACATTAATTTAAAATGGACAATTTAGAACAGGCAAAATATCCCATCGGAAAATTCAGCGATCCTGAACACATTTCAGATGTTGATCTTGACAAACATATCAAAACTCTAAAAGATTTCCCCGGAAAACTCAAAAACCTTTTGGAAAATTGGTCCGATGAACAACTCGACACGCAATACAGAGAAGGCGGTTGGAGAGTTCGGCAATTGGTGAATCATCTTGCAGACAGTCACATGAACAGTTTTATCCGTTTCAAATTGGCTTTAACGGAAGATAATCCTACCATCAAAACTTACGACGAAGCAGCTTGGGCGGAATTGCAGGACAGTTTTACCATCGACATCAAACCTGCTTTACAACTCTTGAAAGGTTTGCACAAACGTTGGGTTTATGAACTGAAATCTTTGACCAACAAAGAGTTTGAGCATACTTTTTTCCATCCCGAACAAAATCGAGATATCACTTTGCGAGAAAGTTTGGCTTTTTACGCGTGGCATTGCGACCATCATTTCGCCCATATTGAAAACCTGAAAAAAGAGAAAGGTTGGTAAAGTATAAATCACTTTTTCAGCCGGAAACTTTAGCGGAAATACAACGAAGAATTTTAGAATTAAAGGAGGATGCAAAAGCAAAGTGGGGAAAAATGAATTCGGCTCAAATGCTTTGTCACTGCGATAAAGTTTTGAAAGTCGCTATCGGAAAATTGATTTTGCCCAAAACAAATTTCTTCATTTATTATATCGGAAATCTTACCAGAATTGAAATGATGATTTTCAACAACGGAATTCCGCCCAACATGCCGACTTTTAAAAAATTGGTTGTTGAAGAAAATTGTAACTTTGAGGATTGTCGTGAAAATCTGCTGAAAACTTTAAATGAATTCATCAGAATTTCAAGCGAAAACAAACTTCCCGAGAGACACGAACTTTTTGGGAAAATGACAAAAAAAGAATGGGGTTTTATGGAGTACAAACACCTCAATCATCACCTAAAACAATTTGGATTATGAGTTTTTTTAATAAAATATTCGGAGGTTCTGAAGATGAAAAATCAGAAACAACATTTTGGAATTATATTGAATCTGAAGAAGAATTAAATAAAGCAATCGAAAAATCTTTCGAGAAAAAAGTGGCGATTTTCAAGCATTCCACAAGATGTCACATCAGTAAAACCGTTTTGCGAAATTTTGAAAGTGAGGTTCAAAATACAGATAAAAATGTTGAATATTATTTCCTCGATTTGTTGGCGCACAGAAACCTTTCCAACAAAATTGCAGAAGATTTTGGGGTTGAACATCAAAGTCCGCAACTGATTGTTTTGGAAAATGGAAAATCGGTGAAAGATGCTTCACATCAAGCGATTTCACTTAATTTGGTTTCCTGAAATTTTGAACCTTGAATTTTGAATCTTGCATTTGTTTATGGAAAACATCACCAATTATCTTTCAGAAATTTTAGAAATTCCTTTGGATGCGGCGTCAACGTGCAGTAATTTCTACACTTCCAAGAAAGTCTCCAAGAATGAGTTTCTTCTTCGCGAAGGTGAAGTTTGTCACCAAACTTTTTTTGTGGAAAAAGGTTTGCTGCGAATGTATTCTATCGACAAAAACGGAAAAGAACACATCATACAGTTCGCTCCCGAAAAATGGTTGATTTCTGATAGAAGTTCGCTTTATTTTGGGGAGAAATCAAAATATTTTATTGAAGCTGTGGAAGATTCCGAAGTTCTGCTTCTGAATGATGATTTCTTTACCAAAGTGATCGAAAAATTCCCCAATACTGCTGAAAACAACGACTTACTTTTACAAAAACACATCCGGAATTTACAAAACAGAGTCAATTCTCTTTTAGCTGAAACTGCGGAGGAACGTTACATGAATTTCATCAAAATGTATCCTGATATTTTGCTGCGTGTTCCGCAATGGATGGTCGCCTCTTATCTTGGAATTACACCCGAAAGTTTGAGCAGGGTGAGAAAGGAATTGGCGCGGAAGAATTTTCAGCCGACGTAGTTTTTTTAAGAAAAAAATACTTTCGCACATTATAAAAAATGGTACATTTACTTTAGATTTACATATCGCTTAATATTTTTTTGCAATGTCGGAGTTTATATGGAGCATGTCGATTTCTTTTCAACTGCTGTTCATTATAATAAGTGGCGTGTTTTTCCTTTACCTGAAAGAAAAGAGCTTTAAGTATTATGCGCTCTATAATATTTTTTTGGTTATTTATGTTTTAAGCAGGTACGATCCGATCTACGATGGTTCGCAGGAATTGTTGGCAGTGGTTTTGGGAGGTAAAAACGCCGCGGTTTTGATGCATATTACCAGTTTTTTGGTGCAGGTGGCTTTCTTTATTTTTATACCATTTTTGCCCTTTATTTTCTTGATCTGGACAAACACGATAAAAAATTTTTTGGGAGAATAATTTGGATTTTGCGTTTGCTTGGAAGTTTCTTTGTAGTCTTGGGGATTGTCTGCTTTTTTATTAAGGATGAAGACCTTTTCATTGATTTCTACATTTTTCTGTATGTTCCCGTGATGCTTTCGCTGTTTCTTCCGAGTGTTTACCGCGCTATAAAATTTTCGGGGAAACATAAGGATTATTTCTTGATCGGGGCAAGTTCCTTTGTCTTCTGTGCCTTAATTGCCTTTACCGGAAGCTTTGTCTCATCATTAAATATGAACAATCCTATCATATTTTTCTATATAGGAATTATTGTAGAAACTATATTTTTTAGTCTGGGTTTGGCTTTCAAAATGAAGTTGATCAACGATGAAAGGAACAAAATTCGGGCAGAAGTCATCAAACATAAACATCGGCAGCAGATCAGCAGATTTAGCGGTTTGCTGCAAGGTGAAGAAAAAGAAAGAAAGAGAATGGCGGAGGAATTACACGATGGAATTGCAGGAGATTTAACGGCGATAAAATTTCAACTCTCAACCTTTAATATTGATGAAGCATCCCCTAAAAATGCCGCCGTTGTACAGGAAGTTTCAAAAATAATCAACAATTCATACGAGCAGATTAGAGAAATTTCGCATAATCTCTCGCCCTCATCAATCATCAATTACGGTTTAAGGGGTGCGCTCGAAAATTTCTGTCAAAAAATCGGCAACAACTACCAAATGAAGTTTGATTGTGATTACTCCGGTGAAAAATTGGAGTTGAGCAAAACGGTGCAAGTTCATATCTACAGAATAATACAGGAGTTGGTCAACAATATGGTGAAACATGCCGGAGCTACGGAAGGAAAGGTGGAAATTACTTATCATAAACCAGCGCTGAGAATTGTCGTGAAAGACAACGGTAAAGGTTTTTCGGCAAAAGAAATCAATCCTGGAATTGGTTTAAGCAATATCGATTCAAGGATCCGATTCTTAAACGCCAAGTTTGTGAAAGAAAATGTTGGGCAGGGAAGTAAGTTCGTTATCGATATTAATACCGATCAAGTTCCCGACCATTGAAAAAGGGGTTAATTTTATCAGGATTTCTTAAAAAAAATAAAATTTCAAATCCCTAATTTAAAAATTAAAGTATATTTGTGGTTATGGATTATAAAAGATTGATCATACGCGGAATTTCCTACAGCCAAACGCAATCCGGTGCTTATGCCCTGCTTTTGGAGCATGAGGAAACCAACGTGAAACTTCCCATTGTAATCGGTAATTTCGAGGCACAATCGATTTCGTTGGGACTGGAAAAGGATATTCATCCGCCGCGACCTTTGACGCACGATTTATTCTCAAAATTTGTGATCACCGCAAATTACGAGCTCACTTCAGTTATCATTTATCAGATTGTAGATGGCGTTTTCTTTTCAAACATTAATTTTAAAAACAAGGAAAACAAGGAAGAACTCATAATGGATGCGAGAACTTCCGACGCTGTCGCAATGGCGGTTCGTTTTGATGCGCCTATTTATACTACCCACCAAGTTTTAAATGAAGCCGGAATTTTATTGGAATTGGAGGACGTTTCCAAGGAAGTTGAAATGGACGAACCCGTTGCAAATGAAGGCGATTTGTCCACCCTTTCGATTTCCGAAATCAATAAGCTTCTGGAAGATGCGGTAAGGGAAGAAGATTTCGACGCAGCACTTGAACTTCAAAAGGAAATCAAGAGAAGAAATAAGAAAATAGAATAAATTTTATCATTAAACTATGAATTTAAAATTAAGATTAACCATCTTGTCGTTCCTGCAGTTTTTCGTTTGGGGAGCTTGGCTCATCACCATTGGCGTGTATTGGTTTGGAACAAAACAGTGGGGTGGAGAAGAGTTCGGAAAAGTTTTTGCGACTTTGGGAATCGCGTCCATTATCATGCCCGCTTTGACCGGAATTATCGCCGACCGATGGATGAATGCTGAAAGACTGTACGGTATCTTACATATTCTCTATGGAATTACTCTGTTTTTTCTTCCACAAATTACAAGTCCCGATTATTTCTTTTGGGTGATGCTGATCGCGATGTTGTTCTACATGCCGACAATTTCCCTTTCGAATTCAATCGCTTATTATGTTCTTAAAAATAATGGATACGATGTGGTAAAGGTTTTCCCACCGATTAGAGTTTGGGGAACCATCGGGTTTATTGCGGCGATGTGGATTACCAATCTTACAGGAAATAAAGATTCTGGAAATCAATTTTACATCGCGGCAGTTTTTGCCATTATATTGGGAATCTACTCATTTACTTTACCAAAATGTCCACCGCAAAACCTAATTCCGAAAAATGCAACTTTATCGGAAAAATTAGGGTTAAACGCCTTTTCTTTATTTAAAGACTATAAAATGGCGCTGTTCTTTTTCTTCTCGATGTTTTTGGGAGCGGCGTTACAATTAACGAATATGTACGGGGATACTTTCCTTTCCGACTTCGGTAAAATTCCTGAATATGCTGAAAGTTTTGTGGTGAAACGTTCCACTTTAATCATGTCGATTTCGCAGATTTCGGAGACGCTTTTCATCCTTGCGATTCCATTCTTTTTAAAGAAATATGGAATTAAAAACGTGATGTTGATCTCCATGTTTGCGTGGGTTTTACGTTTCGGACTTTTCGCTTATGGAGTTCCTGTTGGATTTGGTTTGGGATTGATTATTCTTTCCTGTATCGTTTACGGAATGGCTTTCGATTTTTTCAATATTTCCGGTTCTCTTTTCGTGGAAACCACTACCGATTATAAAATTCGTTCTTCCGCTCAAGGTTTGTTCATGATGATGACCAACGGTTTCGGAGCGGTGATGGGAAGTTTGGTCAGTGGTTGGTTGATTCAAAAGTATTTCACGCATCCAAATGGCGACAAAATGTGGCATGAAATATGGCTCGTTTTCGCGGGTTATGCTTTAGTGATTGCGATTTTATTTGCGATCATGTTCAAGCACAAACACAATCCGGAGGAAATTGGCGAGGTTAAGCATTAAATTTAATCATCTAAAAATCAGTACTTTAAATACACTTTCAAAAAAAGTGTATTTTTTTTAATCTTTCAGGCAACCATTTCAAAAATCCTGCGTCTTATTAATAGAAAGCAACCATGCAAAACGATTTTCAACATATTTTTAATCGGGCAATAAAGCAAGACCGACTCGCTCAGAAAACCATCTACGAAATGTTTTCTGGAAAAATGCTCGCCGTTGCAAAATCGTATGTCAATAATTTCGATGATGCGGAAGATATTTTGGTGACGGCTTTTTTTAAGGCATTTACAAAAATTGAAGATTGTCGTGATTCGAAAAGCTTTCCGTTTTGGCTAAGAAAAATTGTGGTGAATGACTCCATCAATTTCATTAGAAAAAGCAAAAATCTACTTTACGTAGAGGGAGAAATTGAACATATTGGGGATGAAATTTCAGATGAAGAAATGGAGAATTTCCCAGATTTCGATTTAGAGAAAGTATTGTCGCAAATGCCTTTAGGTTACAAACTCGTGTTTAATCTTTATGTATTTGAAGACAAAAAGCACCAAGAAATAGCTGAAATCCTGAACATCAGTGAAGGAACCAGCAAAAGTCAGTTGAATAAGGCCAAAAAATGGCTCGTTGAATTTTTTAGAACTCAAGAAAATGAAAAATTCGTTAAAAAATAAATTAAAAAACCAATACGAAAACCAATCGGAAATTCCTACTGAGAATCTTTGGGAAAGAATTGAATCGCAATTGGAAAATTCGGAAGAAAAGAAAGTGGTTGTCGCCAAGAAAATCAATTATTGGAAGTATGCGGCGATCTTTTTAATGGTAGTTTCCTTAGGATTGGTGGTGAATTATTTTTTAAACCAAAAATCGGTAAATCTAGAATTTGTGAATACAGAGGAACCGAACTTAAAGCAAAATGAAAAATCAATTCCTATCGAAGAAATTGAGAATATTCAACCATTACAAATTAATAATTCACAGGAAATAGCGATCAATAAAACTTCGAATTCAACAGTTAATTCTTCAGATAAAACTGCTGTTAAAGTTAATGATGAAAAGACTTTAACTCAGAATAATCAAAAGTCAATTGTTGAAAATGTGATTAAGCCGGAAAAAGAAGATTCACCGAAAGTCATCGTTCCAAATATTGAGAATAAACCAGTTTTGGCGCAACAACCAATTGTGAAACAAAAAACAAAATATATCACTGCAAACGAGCTCCTTTTCGGACGAGAAGTCGATAAATCCTACAAAGAACAACAGGAAAATAACGAAGGAAAAATGGGCGTGAATTTGAGAAAACCCAAAGAAGTGAAAATTCTCGGAATCACTGTTTATTCTGACGAGCAATAAAATTCTGCTAGCAAAAATCCATATCAATTTTAACTCTAAAAATTATTAAAATGAAAAATAAACTACTTTTTCTAAGTGTATTCTTGTGCCAAATTTCAGTCTTTTCGCAACAAGGAAAAATGGACGACGACATTAAAAAATATACTGCAAGAATCGACAGCATCGTAACTTCTGAAAAATTGAAGATGAACGACGAAATGAATTTGGTGGAAAAAAACTTCCAATCTGGAAATCTTTCCTCCGAAGAATTGAAAGCAAGAAAAATGACAATTGCAGAAAAATACGAAAAAATCATCAACGATAAAGTGGACGCCGAAAATGCGGAATTACAAAAAATAACAAAGGAAACTGCGGTGAATTCTGTTTTCAAAAAGAATTCTGATACCGTTAAAACAACCGTCGTTATTTCTAATAAACAAGGCGGAATGGTGCAGGTTTCAACAAAAAAGGAGAAAACGCCAAAAGATTATTTGAAGAGCGATTATCTCGCGGTAAGTTACGGTTTCATGAACCTTACCAAAGATGCGGGAAGTTTGAATCCATTTGAAAACGATTCGAAAATGAGGATTGGAAATTCGCACAGTTTCGAAATTCAGGCGAGAAAGGAGAGACAGCTTGGGAGTTTTGAAAGTCCGTTCTTTATTCACTACGGTTTGGCGTACAGAAGCGATACGTATATGCCGAAAAGACCTTTGGTTGTGGCGCAAAATAACGAGCAGATTTATTTCGAGGATTTTACTCAAGGAAGTTTGAAACGTTCAAAATTGCGAAATGTTTATTTGACTTTACCGGTTGATTTTCAGTGGGTTCTGAATCCGAAATATACAGATTATGAAGATCAAAAATATTTGGACGGAAAATCAAGACAATTCAGAATTGGAGCTGGAGTTTATGCGGGAGTGAATCTAAGAAATATCGTGAAAGTGAAATATTACGATCAAGACAATAAATTCAGCAAGTACGATTACACGCTTGATCACGGAGTAAATACCTTTCTATTCGGAGCGAAGTTGAGTGTGAGTTACGGCGGAATCAATTTGTTCATCAAAAAAGACTTGACCCCGATTTTCAATGACCACGCTTTATTTCCCAACAAAAACGGAATCCAAATCGGCATAGATTTAATGAACCTAGATTTCTGATTATCATAGAATTAAATTTCAAGGAGCGTACTTTCAGTAAGTGCGCTTTTTTTTGTAATTTGGCGTGAGAAAAGTGAAGTGATTTCAACGTGGAAATGATTGAAAATATTTAGGTTTAAACCATTAATAAAATCGAGGTTTTAAGGAAAGTATTTCAGAAAATATTAAGGATTGTTGGGTTGAAAATAATTTAACTTCAATTCAGATTTAACTAATCCTCAAAGAATTGGGGTGATAATTTTCTTAATCACTTCACAATCTTAATGGTGAAAAAATGTCAAATATCGAATTTCAAATTAAATAAAATCATAATGAAAGAAGTATTCATCGTATCTGCAGCAAGAACACCAATGGGAAGTTTCATGGGAAGTTTGGCTTCGGTACCCGCAACGAAATTAGGTTCAACCGCAATTAAAGGTGCATTAGACAAAATCAGTCTCGACCCGAAATTGGTTCAGGAAGTGTATATGGGAAATGTTTTGCAGGCAGGAGAAGGTCAAGCTCCCGCTCGTCAAGCTGCGTTGGGAGCAGGTTTGTCCAACGAAACGCCCTCCACAACCATCAACAAAGTTTGTGCATCAGGAATGAAAGCCGTGATGATGGCTGCACAAGCAATTAAAGCAGGTGATGCAGACGTGATCGTTGCAGGCGGAATGGAAAATATGTCTTCGGTTCCACATTATTTTAACGCAAGAAACGCCACAAAACTCGGTGACGTAAAAATGCAGGACGGAATGGTTCTCGACGGATTGACCGATGTTTACAACAAAGTCCACATGGGAGTTTGTGCGGAAAAATGTGCGGCAGAACACTATATTTCCAGAGAAGACCAGGACGATTTCGCCGTTGAATCTTACAAACGTTCCGCAAAAGCTTGGAGCGAAGGAAAATTTGCTGATGAGGTAGTTTCAGTGGAAATTCCACAAAGAAAAGGAGATCCTGTAATTTTTAGCGAAGACGAAGAATATAAATCCGTCAACTTTGACAGAATCGGAACTTTGCCGACAGTTTTCCAAAAAGAAAAGGGAACGGTTACCGCAGCAAATGCATCAACTTTGAACGACGGTGCTTCTGCTTTGGTTTTAATGTCGAAAGAAAAAATGGAAGAACTGGGTTTGAAACCTTTAGCGAAAATCGTTTCCTACGCAGACGCCGCTCAAGCTCCGGAATGGTTCACAACAGCTCCCGCAAAAGCACTTCCAATCGCATTGAAAAAAGCAAACCTGGAACTTTCAGACATCGATTTCTTTGAATTTAACGAAGCATTTTCAGTGGTTGGTTTGGCGAATAATAAGATTTTGGGATTAGATTCAAATAAAGTAAACAAGAATGGCGGAGCGGTTTCTTTGGGACATCCACTTGGAAGTTCAGGTTCCAGAATCATCGTGACTTTAATCAACGTTCTAAAACAAAACAACGGAAAGTACGGAGCTGCCGCAATCTGTAACGGTGGAGGTGGAGCTTCTGCAATCGTAATCGAGAACATGTAACGTTTGTAACTTCTAAAATACAACCATTAAGAATTATTAATGAATTTTTTCAGCAGATTCTTAATGGTTTTTTTATTTTTGTTTAATAATTATTATAAAAATGCCTGAAAACGACATTCCGAAAACGCAGAATATAAAGAACAACCCCAAAATCATGAAAGCTTGGGCGCTTTACGATTGGGCAAACTCCGTATATTCATTGGTGATTACTTCAACCATTTTCCCGATCTATTACGCAATTCTTACCACTGCATCGGAAAAAAAGGAATATGTTCAGGAAACCGGACAGTGGATCGATGTTCCTGTTCGCCATCTGATTAAAATTTTTGGCAGAGAATATCAACCGGATGCAGTTTACGGCTACTCATTGACGATTTCTTTTTTGATTGTCGTGTTTTTGTCGCCGATTTTGTCTTCTTTGGCAGATACGATTGGTAATAAAAAATCTTTCCTTCAATTTTTCTGTTATCTGGGAGCGACTTCCTGTATGGGTTTGGCGATGTTTACGGGAATGAACAACGTTTTCCTCGGACTGCTTTTCAGCATTACGGCGAGTGTCGGTTTTTGGGGAAGTTTGGTTTTCTACAACTCGTTTTTGCCCGATATTGCGACGCCCGATAAACAGGATGCACTTTCCGCAAAAGGTTATGTTTACGGATATATCGGTTCGGTGATTTTGGTGATTATCTGTTTGGTTTTGATTCAGATTTTGGCCAAAGATGCTCAACAGGCGAAGATTTACACCCGAATTTCCTTCTTAATTACAGGAGCTTGGTGGTTTGGATTTTCGCAATACACTTTCAAACATTTACCTCAGTTTGGAAATGTGAAAGATCAGTTGCCGAAAGATTTGGTGCTTTTGAATTACAAAAATATTTTTAAAAGGCATGAGGAAAATGGCGGTTTCTGGGAAGTTTTGAAAGACAATATCGCTTTCTACATTGACATAACGAAACAGAGTTTCCGTGAATTATTCAAAGTGGGAAACAAATTATTCCGAGACAGAAACCTAAAATTTTTCCTTTCGAGTTTCTTTTTCTACAGCGTGGGAATGCAGACGATTTTCCTGATGGCGACACTTTTTGGAAAAAGCGAAATCAATATGGCGCAAGATAAATTGATTATGACACTTCTCGTGATTCAGATTGTGGCGATTAT
Source organism: Candidatus Kaistella beijingensis (assembly GCF_020084865.1). NCBI lineage: Bacteria > Pseudomonadati > Bacteroidota > Flavobacteriia > Flavobacteriales > Weeksellaceae > Kaistella > Candidatus Kaistella beijingensis. The sequence continues at coordinate 130,641 of NZ_CP071953.1, forward strand.
TGGTGCGGTGATTTTCTCAAGATTATCTAGAAAAATAGGGAATAAAAACGTGATTTCCATTGCGATTGTGTTGTGGATCGTGGCGTGTTTATCCGCGTATTATTTGAAAAGAGATAACCCGAATGTAGAATACCAATTCTACGGAATTGCCGGAATCATCGGTTTGGTGATGGGCGGTTTACAAGCGATGTCGCGTTCCACTTATTCCAAACTTCTGCCTGAAGACGGAATGGACAATACCACCTATTTCAGTTTCTACGACGTGCTAGAAAAATTGGCGATTATTTTGGGAACCTTCATTTTTGCGACGATGATTGAGAAATATCACAATATGAGATATTCCGCATTATCGATGTCAATTTTCTTTTTGATTGGATTAATTTTAATTCGGTTTGTGAAGGCGAAGATTTTGAGTGATAAAGAGGTGAGTTAGATCTTTATGAAAAAATTACAATATGGAATTAAAGGTTTTTCCTTCATTCTGAAATTAATTTTAGATATATGCAGAGTTGATACGAAAATAGGTGATTTGTTTTCTGTTCCTATCAATGATCAGGAAAAAAGGCATTTTCAACTTGTGGCTTTTGACTCTACGCAACTAAATATGGATGTAATTCGTGCATTTAAAAAAATATATCCCATACAAGATCAACTAGACATAAATGAAATAATTTCAGATGAAGATTAGAATTTGAACAGTTGAAAAAAGAAGCCTACGAATATTACGATTATATGGGGGTGAAGATGCTGAGTTTTTTAATGATGAAGAAGCGAAGAATCAATTGGGAAAGCTTTGTTCAAATTAAAAACCTTCGGTTTTTTGACAAATCACCATTATTCCATACAAATGAACCAGTTAATTATCTCATACATTCCTACAATTGTAACCATTGCAAAAATCAGCAACCATTATTTTGCACCAATTGCATCCATCTGCACCAAAAATATCGTATCTTTGCACCAGTAAATCAAGGAATTAATAAACTATGACCAATCCTTTATTCTACGCAAAAATCTTATTGTTCGGCGAATACGGCATTATCGAAGATTCGCAGGGACTTACTTTACCTTACAGTTTCTACACGGGAACGATGAAATTGTCCGATTTGGATTCCGAATTTGAGAAAAAATCGAACGTTTCACTTCAAAAATATTCCGAATATTTGAAAAATTTGGAACTTCCGGAAAATTTTAAACTGAACATTTCAGCGTTTCAAAAAGACATTAAAAAAGGTTTATTTTTCGATTCCAATATTCCGCAAGGATATGGAGTGGGAAGTTCAGGAGCGTTGGTTGCAGCGATTTTTGAGAGGTATTCGGTGAATAAATTGGTTCCTGAAAACATTTCAAAAGACGATTTGAAAAACCTGAAAAAAGTTTTCGGCGAAATGGAATCCTATTTCCACGGAAAAAGTTCGGGAATTGATCCGCTGATTTGCTACATGAATCTTCCGATTTTAATTGAAAATAAGGAGAATGTAGATAAAGTTTCCATTCCAGCAAGTCACGAAGGAAAAGGAGCGATTTTCCTCATCGATTCGGGAATGACGGGAGAAACGGGACCAATGGTTCAGATTTTCTTTGAAAAAATGAAGACGGAAGGTTTCAGAAAAACCTTAAAGGAAGAGTTTATCCGTTACAACAACGCTTGTATCGACGCTTTTTTGAAAAAAGAAATGAATCCACTTTTCAAAAACCTGAAAAATCTTTCAGTTTGGGCATACGAACATTTCAAACCCATGATTCCGCAAAATATTTACAACGCCTGGAAAAAAGGTCTTGATACGAATGCTTATTACTTAAAACTCTGCGGAAGCGGCGGTGGAGGTTATATTTTGGGTTTCACTAAAGATTACAAAAAAGCAGAAAAAATGTTGGAAGGTTTCCATAAAGAAGTCATTTACAGATTCTAATTATTTAAGTCGGAAAATTTGAAATATTTTTACTTTTATTCGGCTTAAATTCATGAAAAACCCTATCCTTTACAGAATATCGCAATTGATTGGCTTCCTTTTGGGAGCCAGGTTTTTCGTGACCGTTTTACTTACTTTTGCACTTTATGTTTCTACTTTTTTTCTGTTCAATCAGGAAGAAAGTTTGAGGAATTTCGTGTTCGATTTCAAAGTCCACGGAATTATATTTTGTGCGGTTTTAAGTATTTTGGCAGGTGGAATTATCAATCAATTTTACGATCGGGAAAAAGACCAATTAACCAAACCGTTCCGAACTCGGTTACAGAGTTTTTTCAAGCAAAAATATTTTCTATACGCCTATTTATTGCTGAATTTATTTTCGCTCACGATTGCATTTTTAATTTCGCCAAGGGTTTTCTTTTTCTTTTTAATCTATCAATTTTTGATGTGGTTTTACAGTCATAAATTGAGCAAGATTTTAATTATCAATAATTTAACTTTCGTCAGTTTGACTTTATACCCATTTTTCGGAATGTTGATGTATTACCAAACCTTTTCGATGAAGGTTTTTCTGATGGCGGTTTTCATCTTTTTGATGCTTTTAATCATCGACATTATTAAAGACACTTTGACCAAAAATGCCGATAGAGTTTTCGGTTATCGCACGATTGCGAATGTTTTTCATAATTACACAACGAGGGGAATCATAGTCGTTCTCTTGATTTTCGCACAAATTTGTTCTATGCTGATTATTCATCAGAAAGGTTTGCACAGCATTATGAGTTATTATTTTGCGACAAGTATTTTCGTGCAGATACTTTCAGTTTATTTAGTACTCAACAAAACTAAATATTCAAAATTTGCGAACCTCAATGTTTTGCGAATTTGGCTTCTCATCGGGATCTTTGCGATGTTGGCCAATGGAATCCAGCAGAAATATGAATTACGAAAAGCGAAATACGAATTTCGAAATACGAAATAGGATACCTATAATATTCTAAAAATTAAGGGAAAGATTTTTGCGGAATCATTTGCAGAATTTTGTGACTTCCAGCATCCATCTTCCGGCATCCCGCCAAAAAAAACCTATCTTTGCAAAAATTTTTCAGACGATGAGCCGAGACAACGATAAACCAAGAAGACCGAGAATTTCTTCTTCACGAACTTCAAAACCTTCTGCAGGAAGAACAAAACCTGCTGCTTCACGTGCTCCAAAATCTGAAGGTTCAGCGGAAAAAAAATCTGCAAAACCTGCAAGAGAACCAAGATTGATGTCGCAGTCGGAAGCTAAATCTTACGAAAAAAATTTCGAGAAAACCTCAAGAAAACCTGCAGGAAAAAGAACGGGAAAATCTTTTGATACAAGAGATAAATACGAAAAAGGAGACAGCAAATTCGGTCCTAAAAAACCATTCAAGAAATCTTTTGACCGAAATGATGATGCGGAAAGAACTCGTTCTTTTGTGCAAAAAAGAAGGTTCGACAAGCTTTCAAAAGAGGTTCCGAAAGAAACAATCCGACTCAATAAATACATCGCCAATTCGGGAATCTGTTCAAGAAGAGAAGCAGACGAATTAATCACGCAAGGATTGGTTCAAGTCAATGGAAAAGTGGTGACAGAAATGGGTTATCAAGTTCAGAAAACCGACAAAGTCATCTTTGATGGACAGGGAATTACGCCCGAAAAACCTGTTTACGTTTTGCTCAACAAACCAAAAGGGTATATCTCAACTACCAAGGACGAAAAAGCCAGAAAAACCGTGATGGATTTGGTGGCAAATGCTTCACCTTACCGCGTTTTTCCAGTGGGAAGATTGGACCGTTCCACAACAGGAGTGATTCTTTTAACCAACGACGGACATTTAACCAAAAAGTTGACGCACCCTTCATTCAATATGAAGAAAATTTACCACGTCACTCTGGACAGAAAACTCGATAGAGCAGACTTAAACACTATTGCGGACGGAATCCGTTTGGAAGAAGGCGTTGCAGAAGTGGACAGTATTTCATACATCGACGGCAAACCGAAAAACGAAATCGGCATCGAAATCCACATCGGTTGGAATAGAGTGGTGCGCAGAATTTTCCAGAAGTTGGGTTATGAAGTCGAAGCACTCGACAGGGTGATGTTTGCAGGATTAACCAAGAAAAATATCAAACGCGGACACTGGAGAATCCTTACAGAATTGGAAGTGAATAATTTGAAAATGCTTTAAAAAAAGTCTCTTTAAAATTGAAATAAATAAAAATTTCCCGCTTTTGATGGCGGGAAATTTTCGTTAAACACTAAAAAAACTAACTATGAATTGTTTCACTTTTTCGGTTGCTTATTTTACAAATTTGGAAATTATTTTTAATCTGCAAATTTTATTGAAAAAAAAACTTCCCAAAATTTCGGGAAGTTTAGCAACTCAAGTTAGATTTACTTAATTGTATAAGCTTCCCTCAATTTTTGGTGCGAAAAATTGGAGTACTTCTAAAACAAAAATATTTACCAGTAAGCTTAAGGAAATCATTAATATACTAAACAATATAAAGTATCCAAACTGATTAAAACCAAATCGTTCCGTAATTTTTTCTTTTTCATAAATAAATTTCAGTAATGTTTGGGATAAAAAGTAACACATCAACAAAGTAAATATTCCAGTTCCTAAATGCAAGCAAATTTGCTGAAATAAAGAGGTAGTTGTAGATTTATTTGTGGATATTAAGTCGATCACCATATCTAAATGAGAAAAAACTTCTTTTCCGATTATGCCAATCGATAAAATAATTCCAGCAAGAATTAAATTGTAACCATTCAAATCATCTTTTTGAATTGCTGTTTTTCGATATTTTGCGGTTATTGATTTCGTAACGAAAATACTGATGAAAAAATAAATCAGAATTGAAATTCCGATGATAAAAAGTTTGTTATTGTCCATTGTTTTTTGATTTTAAAGTTACGTCCCAATAATTTTGATTTGAGATTTCAAGTGGTAGAATTCCTGCTTCCTGAAAACTGGTTGTCTCCCAAACGGTATAATTTTTTCCGAAATAATTAAATTTTATTGCGTTTGAATTTTTATAAACTGCAATTATTGAATGTTGATAAATCTGACTTGTGAGTAACAATACCTCATACCCATAATGATCCAAAATAGTATAAATAAGCAGTGTTCTCGTATCACAATCACCCTTCAAATTTGCTAAAAATTCAACAGGTGAATTAATTCCTAGAGCTTGGTTTGGATCGCAACTGGCGCTTGCACCTGCAAAATAATCTTTTATATATTTTTCGCTATAAAGGTTTGGGTCACAGGCATTATCCAATACTAATGCATAGGGAATATCCTGCACAAAACTTACAATAACATCAGCGAACTGATCATTATTGAGTTTTTTGTCAGCTCTAATTCCGTCAAACAAGGTGTAGAGATTTTCGATTTTACTTCTATCATTTTCTTTTAAGGAATGAATAAAATAGGCGTAATTATCTTGTGGAAGCTGTCTCTTTAATTGATGTGCTTGCCGAATGTCATTAAGTTTCAAGCTGTATTTTCCTTCATAAATATTTCCTTTATAGTCCTTCCATTTTCTAAAATGAGTAATGATGCTATCAGGTTTGTTTGGCTCTTTCTTGTTCTCTATTTTTTCGACAACCGATTTTTCAAGAGAATCGTCTTTTATTATTTTAACAGGTATTGGATTATTAGCTTCTGAAATGCCTCTAAAAACTCCAGAAAATAATCCAATTAATAACAGAATTGCTAAAATTGGAAAAATATACTTAAAAATTCCCTGTAAAAATTTGATAATGAGCCAAATAATTAAAAACGGAACAATATACAATAAATAGGGCGCAAAAATAATAAGCAAAATTATTCCTAAAATTAACCATAAAATTGTACCGCATCCATATGAAGATGAACTCTCGGTCACCGTTTTCGTCTTCCAATCTCCCCAATATTTATGTTTTTTTCCTTCATACCAATATTCTTCGCGAAAAAAATTTCCTGACCGCTCAATATTTCCTGTCTTTATGTCGGATTTTACGAGTTCTTCACATTCCCAATTTCCCCAATAAGTCTTTGTCTTGCATTCGCACCAATATTCTTTTCGGATGCAGTTTTCTTTAATTTCTTGGTTTCCGGTTGGTTCTAATGTGGGTTTGCAAATGTCAGGTTCGGTAATGTAGATTTTTTTTTCTACTACAGCGTCAACCTCATCTTTCACATAACCAAAAATTTCACCTTCTATCACGCCAAAAGATTCATTGCCATCGGTTTGTTGTAGTTTTTGAGAAATTTTTCTTTGATCCGTGAATTGAGGATCATGGATATTGATCTGATACTGGTCTGAACCATTTTTTAAAGAGGTGGATAGTAATTCGGGAAGTTTATCCTTTGGAAAGAATTTGCTTTTTTCATAATTTGGCTCAAATTCCAATTTTTCCACATTCGTAATTTGAGACTCGTAAATTTCAAAACGAAAATATTTGGAGTGAGTGTCTTCATAATCGTAGAAACCTCTGTATTTTCCTTTTAAAATGCCAGAAATATGTGTTCTGCGCTCCTCCTTTCCCCAATATTGGATGAGGTAATATTTACCGCCATGATCTTCCATAATATCGGAAGTATGGATAATTTCAGCAGGTATTTCTTCTGCAGTCGACTTTTCTGCGGAAGTAAAACTTTTATTTTTCTTATTTTTAAAGAAGTTAAACAAAATCAATCGTCTTTATTGCCATATATAAATTCCAAGAATTGTTTTTCGGTTTTATATACAGTATTTCTTATTGTTTTTTGTGTTCGGAAAGGCGGATTCTTCCAGAACTGATATTTGTCGCGAAAAAGTTCAGAAATTTCTTCTTTTAATTCCAAACGAAGTTTTTCCGATTTTTCAACGTTATGAATTCTAATTCTTTCTAACTGAATTTCAAGATTTTGTTTCAGATCTGCATTTAAAGAAAGTAGTTTTTCGGTGAGAATTTTTTTGTAGGTTTCAAGGTGTTTTTCGTAGTTTTCCTGCACAAATTTCAATTCAATATTTTGTTTGGTCTTGAAAAATTCTGTTGTTTTCCCAATTCTATACTTGATGTAAATTGGAAGCGAAAAAATCATGATGGATAAGAAGCTGATCAGCCAAGACACTGGATTTTCTGCTAAAATAGTCCGCATTGTAGTGACGTAAAAATTGCTTTTTTCAATCAGAGCATCCAATTTTTGAAAACGCTCGGTTTTTTCCTGTAATACTTCTGTCATGCTTTTTTTATAAATATCGAAGTCTGATTTCAGAAAATTGTCCGCGAAATGGATGGTTTCTATACTCTGCAAAAATTCGGAATCATCGCTTTTTTCTTTGTCCAAAAGATTTAGAATTTCATCGTAAATAAAATCAAATTTTTCCTGATTTTTTTTGCTGAACGGAAGAGACTTCAGTTTTAGCAAATTCCGTCTTAATTCTCCTCCATATTGCAATGTATTCACATCTGCATCTACTTTATTATCTATAAGCATAAAGGAATTTTTGAGCACAGCGGAATCACTTTTGGGAAGAAGCCGGCTTCTTTCTGCAAATTTTTCCTTGAATGTAAGTTCCTTCTTTACAAACAGTGAGTCTGCGCTTAAAGCTTCATTTAACTTGAATTCAATCTTATATTTCTCAACCGTTCTTTCCGAGAATTGTTTCAGTAAAAGCACGTTCAAAGGTTGGGCAACAATTATTGCCAAGAAAATAATAAATGCTAATCTTAAAAAAAATGAAATGTTGTAATCGAATTTTAAAGGTTCGATTTCACCAATGATTTTATTTTTCTTTTTTTTGGGTGTTGGTAAAAGTATCGGTGTAATCGTGTAAATTAAGAAAACGTAAATCGTTGCAATCAGCAATCCCCAAAATACGCCAACCGGAGCCGAAAGAAAAATATTACCATCGAAAGAATTATATAGAAATGAAAATGAACTTACAAAACAGAGCATAAAGATAACAAACACAAACACGCCGATTCCTACAAAAGCGGAGCTCGTTCGGCTTCTTTTGATAATTTGAAAATCTTCTCCAGAGAATTTCAGAAAAAAATCGTGAAAACTACTGTTCTTTTGACTCACAATTAAACTTCTTTGATATACAATTCTGGGTTTTCGTCAATTTTTTCTTTTTCTCTTTCCTTGTATTTATCTACGGCGTATTGCGTGAGTTCTTTTTGGATTTCCGCAATTTTTACTTTTTCAAATTTTTGCTTGTCGGCTTCATGGTTTATGACAAGGTGTCTTTCCAAACCTTCCTTGTCCTTATAAAAATCATAGCGAACTTCTATTCCGTTTTCTGCAAGTTTCATTTCGTTTCGGTTTTCATACAAATAATCGTACGGAGATTTAATAAGCATCATTTTAAAGAAAATAGGAGTGAGCTCAATTGCCAAAAATAGGAGTGTTATAAATAATGTGATGGTTGTTCCAGCAACTTCGTGAGCTTTTTTGATCCGAATAAGGAGACCATCTAAACTTGCTCCTTTTCTTTTTGCATCATCAATATCCTGTTTATATTTATCTTCGAGTTCAGCTTTGTCTTTTTCCGCTTTTTTGAATTCTGAAGTGTTTTTTAGTTCTGCAATTTTTGCCTCGGTTTCTTTTTTTAGCCTTTCAAACTGCGTTGCTCTAGGTCCGTAATCCGCACCGTTTCCCGATTTTCCCGAAATTTCATTGGATAGATTTTCGGAATATTCTGTTTGAAGTTTTTGCAAAGCATCAATATCCATTTGTATTTTTCCAAGATTTTTTTCGGTTTGTGCAATTCCTTTTTTAAAATTTACTTCCGCAAGCGAAATTAGATTGGCTTTTTCTTTTTCCTGTTCTTTTTGGATTTCCAAATCAATTTCAGTTTTAAACATCCTTATTTCGACAGGTTTTGAAATCGAAATCGCAATGATACATCCCATAATAATTCTTGGGAGAGAACTCTTGAATTCCTGCATAGTAATTGCTTCCGTTCCGTCGCCTTTTCCTGTGCTGGTTACAATAAACCGGTCGATATTGTAAATCATCAATCCCCAAAGTATTCCAAAAACGACAGATAAAATTACTGTAGGATAATGAATTGGAATTTCAGTTGCATTCACAACCTGCATTTTATTCAGCACACTGTCAGTTTTCGGTGAAAAAATGGTGTAGAAAGCATAACCTCCTGAAAGTGAGGCCATAATTCCGGTTGCCAAAACAATTCCGCCCATACAGAAATACTTTACCTGGTCAGAATAAGTTGCTCTTTCAAGCAGAAAAGTATCTCCGCCTGCACATTCCCACATAAATTTCATAAGTTTCCCGGCTTTTGGAGTAGTGTAATTTTCCATCATATAAAATCGGTTTTGTTAAATTCTTTAGGATTAAATTTTATAGTTTTTAAGTTTAATTGTGGTTGTTTTTTATCAAAAAAAATGGGTTTAAATTCCATTTCAATTTTCGGAGTTTCCTGATTTTTTTTCATTTGTAGCTGAAGATTTTTAAAGCTATTTTTAAATTCGACGTTAAATTTTTCTGACGAAATTTCTTCTTCAACATTTACTTCGAAAGCTAAAGTTTTCTTTTCTTTAGATCCATGAATAATTAGGATAATTTCTTTGAGATTACTATTGATTATCTCAATAATTTCCGCATTTACTGATTTATGAATATTTACGACTTCATAATAAATCGCATTTTGAAAATTATAAGAAAGTGTGAAAATCGATTTGTCAAATACGTATTTGTTCGAAAAATAAAGATCAATTTCTTTTAGATTTTTATTCTTTTTAAAAACTAATTTCAATTTGCGCCACGAAATTATCACCCAAAATTTTAGTAATTCAAGAGACTTTCTCAAAAAATCAGTAAAAACAAAATATTTGAAAAAATAATTCATTTGGTTAAAGTAGCTTTTGCTAAAAATACAGTACCAGCAATGAAATCAATTATTATCCAAGCTGTTTTTTGATGCAGATAAACAGGAAATAACGGATTAAAAAGTAAAAGCATAATTCCGAAAATGATGTTCCAGAAATCAATGCCGTTTTTTTGGTTTTTGAAAATGAAGATTATTGAAGATGTGGAAACTGCGAGCCGCAAAAATGTGTAGAAACCATAAGGCAACGAAAAAATTCCCATAAAACAAATAATCCCTGTAATTAATTGTATATTCTTCAACGGTTGATTCTGTTTTTTTTCAAAATTAAAAATTTTCTTAAAAAAACAACAATAATTCTTAAAATTTTCTTAACAATTAATTATGTAATAAATATAATTGTTTTTTTAGGCTTTGAGATTTCATAAAAAAACTTCCCGAAATTTTGGGAAGTTTAATCTTGAATATAGAATTTGGAATCTTGATTTATATCCCATTCACAATAGAATCCAAAGTCAAACTCGGTCTCATCGCCGCATCGGTTTTTGCAAAATTGGGTTGATAATATCCGCCAATATCTTGAGGTTTTCCTTGTGCGCCGATTAATTCATCATTGATTTTAGCTTCATTTTCCTGCATTGCCGCAGCGATTGGTTTGAATTTTTCAGCAATTTCTGCATCTGCAGTTTGGTTGGCCAAAGCTCCTGCCCAATACATCGCTAAATAAAAATGCGAACCACGGTTGTCTATTCCGCCTACTTTTCTAGCCGGAGATTTGTCGGTTGCCAAAAATTTTGCGTTTGCAGTATCTAAAGCATCGGATAAAACTTTCGCTTTTGGATTGTCTTGCGTTTGAGATAAATGCTCTAAACTCGCCTGTAACGCAAGGAATTCACCTAGAGAATCCCAACGTAAATAACCTTCTTCAATAAATTGCTCGATATGTTTTGGTGCAGAACCGCCTGCTCCGGTTTCAAACAAACCTCCGCCGTTCATTAATGGAACGATGGACAACATTTTTGCCGAAGTTCCGAGTTCCAAAATTGGGAACATATCGGTTAAATAATCCCTCAAAACATTTCCAGAAACGGAAATGGTGTCTTTTCCTTCACGTCCTCTTTTCAAGGTTTCCAACATCGCGTCTTTCACATCCATAATTCTGATGTCAAGTCCGGTCAAGTCGTAACCTTTCAAATATTTTTCTACTTTTTTGATGATTTGCGAATCGTGCGCTCTTCCTTTATCCAACCAAAAAATAGCAGGAGTGTTGGAAAGTCTGGCTCTGTTTACCGCCAATTTTACCCAATCTTGAATTGGAGCGTCTTTCACCTGACACATTCTGAAAATATCGTCTTTCGAAACTTTTTGCTCCAGTAAAGTGTTGCCGTTTTCGTCCTCTACTTTCACGGTTCCTTCTGCAGTCATTTGGAAAGTTTTGTCGTGAGAGCCGTATTCTTCAGCTTTTTGCGCCATTAAACCAACATTCGGAACGGAGCCAAAAGTTTTCGGATCAATCGCACCGTTTGCTTTCATATCATCGATAATCGCTTCGTAGAAACCTGCGTAAGTTCTGTCCGGAATAATGCAAACAGTGTCCTCCTCTTTGCCTTCTTTGTTCCACATTTTTCCGCCTCCACGAACAAGCGCTGCCATTGAAGCATCTACAATCACATCCGAAGAAACGTGGAAATTCGTAATTCCTTGGTCAGAATTTACCATCGCGATTCTTGGTCCGTTCTCGATCGCTTTTTCAATATCTGCTTTTATTTCGGTCTCTTTCGGAGTTCCCGAAATTTTCTCGAAAAGTGTCGCCAAACCAAAGTTCGGATTGATATCTAACTCCGCGAAAGTATCTTTATATTTTTCAAAAACATCTTTAAAATAAGTTTCTACAATCGCCCCGAAAATAATAGGGTCAGAAACTTTCATCATGGTCGCTTTCAAATGTGCGGAAAGAAGTACATTTTTTTCTTTCGCTTCATCAATGGCTTCCTGCACGAATGATTTTAAGGTATTCACACTCAAAACCGAAGTATCAATAATTTCTCCTGCTTTCAAAGGTGCATAATCTTTCAAAACCTTCTCTGAACCATCATTTCCATAAAAAACAATTCTGAATTTTCCTTCGTTTTCAACCGTCATTGAATTTTCTGTTCCATAGAAATCTCCTGAATTCATGTGTGCCACAGAAGTTTTAGAATCTGCATTCCAAACTCCCATTTTGTGTGGATTGGCTTTTGCGTAATCTTTTACGGATTTCGGAGCTCTACGGTCGGAATTTCCTTCTCTCAATACTGGATTTACCGCACTTCCAAGAACTTTGGCATATTTTGCATTGATTGCTTTTTCTTCGTCATTTTTCGGTTCTGCAGGATAATTTGGAACTGCGAAACCATGTTTTTGAAGTTCGGCAATTGCTTCTTCCAACTGTGGAACAGAAGCTGAAATATTGGGTAATTTGATGATGTTTGCTTCAGGTTTTGTCGCTAATTCACCCAATTGAGCCAAATAATCAGGAACTTTTTGGTCGTCATTTAAAAATTCAGGGAAATTTGCTAAAATTCTTCCTGCCAAAGAAATATCGGGAACTTCAATCTCGATATTTGCAGAATTGGTGAATGCTTTTACAATCGGTAAAAACGAGTGTGTAGCCAACATTGGCGCTTCGTCCGTCAATGTGTAGTAAATTTTTGCCTGTGACATTATTGTAGTTTATTTATTCAATTTTTAAGGAATACAAATTTAAGGATTTTTTGTGAAGTTATGGGAGCTTCAGAATATTTGATTTTGAAATTATTCTTGCGGAATTCTATCCGGCCAAATATTCGGTAACTCGCCACTGAAACCCATTTCAGGAAGCTCATTCATTGTTTTCATTTCGTCAGAATTTAATTCAAAATCGAAAATGGAAATATTGTCGAGAATTCTTTCCTCTGTTGTCGATTTAGGAATGGGAACTACGCCATGTTGAACAATCCACCGCAATGAAATTTGTGAAACCGATTTTCCATGATTTTCTGCAATTTTTTTTAGCGCTTCATTTTCAAAAACCTTTCCTCTTGCTAATGGAGACCATGCTTCCACTACAATTCCGTGTTTTTGACAAAATTCGGTGACTTCCGGTTGCCAGTATCCGGGATGAAATTCGATTTGGTTGATAGCAGGTTTTACTTTTGCGGTTTTCATTAAAGCTTCCACATGTTCAACCCAAAAATTGCTTACACCGATGGATTTTATTTTGCCTTCTTTTTGCAAATCTTCCATTGCACGCCAAGTTTCAGCATTTATTTCCTGCCAATTTTCAAAATTTTTCGCATTTGCAGGCCAATGAATCAGGTATAAATCCACATCATCCAAATTCAATTTTTGTAAAGAATCTTCGAATGCTTTTTTCGTGTTTTCGTAACCCAAATTTTCCCGCCAAACTTTCGTCGTTACAAAAATTTCTTCACGTGGAATTCCGCTTTCTTTGATGGCTTTTCCAACGGCGACTTCGTTTTCGTATTTTGCGGCACCGTCGATTAATCGATAGCCGTTTCGTAGAGCGGTTTTTACGGCTTCAATTCCTTCTTCTTCAGTTGCTTTATAGGTACCGAAACCAATTGCGGGGATTTGGTTTCCGTCGTTCAGTTTTAAATATTTCATAAATTGTTTTTATTGAATTCGGTGTTTTTTGCTGCAATAATTCTGCCTTAAAATCATCTCCATCATTCATCTTGTCAAAGATAAAATTTGATAGAAAAAATTGCAATTATTTAGGCTCTTCTGCAAACTTTAAGACTAATTTAACCTTTCATTAATTTACTTTGCGGATCATATTCCGTATTTTTGAGGGAATTAAAAATTAAACATTATGGCAAATATTACATTAAAAGGAAATGAAATTCACACGATCGGAAACCTTCCCGAAGTTGGTTTATCGTTAAAGGATTTGGCTTTAGTAAATGATAAATTGGAGGTGAAAACTTTGGAAGATTACAACGGAAAAAGAAAAATCTTCAACATTTTTCCAAGTATTGACACTGGAATTTGCGCCGCTTCTGCAAGAAAATTTAATGAAGAAGCGGGGAATTTAGAAAACACTGTGGTGATTAATGTTTCTAAAGATTTGCCGTTTGCTTTGGGCAGGTTTTGCGCGGCTGAAGGTTTGGACCATGTAGAAACTTTATCCGATTTCCGAGGAACTTTTGGAGATGACTACGGAGTAACAATTGTGGACGGACCAATGAAAGGTTTGCTATCAAGAGCGGTAATTGTGACGGATGAAAATAATAACGTTGTTTATACAGAACAAGTTCCGGAAATCGTTCAGGAACCAAATTATGAAAACGCTTTGAATGCTTTGAAGTAGTTTGTTTATTAGAAAAATATGGTTTGTCATTCTGAACGAAATGAGGAACGAATGAAGTGAAGAATCTCAATCAAGAGATTCTTCATTTCGCTTCGCTTCATTCAGAATGACAGTGCTTGTTTTTTCAGTTATTAATGTAATTCAAAATCTCAAACTTCAAAAATGCTTCGCTCCGGTTCCGCAGATTTACCGCTTCATTATGGCTACGTTCCACAGTGGCTTTACGAACGTATGTCGAAACTTGGACTTGCAATTTTTGAAGTTTTATTGAGCGATTACGGAAAAGACGAAGTTATTCGCAGAATGAGCGATCCGTTTTGGTTTCAAAGTTTGGGCGCAGTGATGGGAATGGATTGGCATTCTTCGGGAGTTACGACTTCTGTAATGGGCGCTTTGAAAAGAGCCGTAAATCCACATTCAAAATCTTTGGGAATTTACATTGCAGGCGGAAAAGGAAAATTTTCAAAGGAAACCCCAAACGAATTACTAAAAATTGCAGATTTAACCGGACTCAACGGAACTGAATTGGTGAAAGCAAGCAAACTTTCCGCAAAGGTTGACAATACAGCAATTCACGATGGCTATCAGCTCTACACCCATAATTTTATTTTGAGCGATGAAGGCAGTTGGAGCGTCGTTCAACAGGGAATGAACCCAAAAGACAAAACTGCGCGTCGCTATCATTGGCATTCCGAAAATTTAAAATCTTTTGTTGATGAACCTCACACCGGAATTTGTGGAAAAAATCAAGGAATTATTTTAGACTTAACCGCAAAATCTGCTGAAGAAAATCGAAATGGGATTTTAGAAATTTCGCACAAAGCTCCGGAAAAAATTATGAAGGAAGTTTCATTAATTTTACCATCACATCACGATGTTCAAGCTTCTGACGTTAATTTGAAAAGATTGGGCGCAATGTTGGCAATGACGCGGGAAATGCAGCCCGAAACTTTTGAAGATTTATTGATGTTAAAAGGAGTTGGTCCACGAACAATGCAAAGTTTGGCTTTGGTTTCGGAAGTGATTCACGGAGCACCTTCAAGATTTCAGGACCCTGCACGTTTTTCCTTTGCGCACGGTGGAAAAGATGGTCATCCGTTTCCGGTTCCCACAAAAATTTACGATGAAACTTTGGAAATTCTACGTTCAGGAATTGAAAAATCTAAACTTGGAAATTCCGATAAACTGCAGGCAATTCAAAAACTTCATGAAATTAATTTGAAATTAGAAGAAAATTTTACACCTAATTTTGATATTCAGGAAGTGATTGAAGATGAACGAAAAAATTCTTGGCGATTTGGTGGAAAAACAGTTTTCGGAGATTCGAAACCACCCGAAAAAGAGCGCCTGAATAATGGTGGAATTCAACTTTCACTGTTTTAAAAAAGAGTTCTAAAAAGTTTAAAAACTAATTTAGACATATAATAATCCATGACAAACATAAAATAATTCACATGATCTTCTTTTATGGTTTAAGTTTTATTCTTTAAATTTAAAAGATTAATTAATATCAAAACAAACCTTACAAGTTAAAAAATTTGTTAAGTTTCCTAAACAACCAAAATAAGGAACCAATAAAAATAGACATCACGATCTTAAAACCAATTGAAAAAGTTTGGAACTACTTCAGCGATCCCGAACACATCGTGAAATGGAACTTTGCGCACGAATCTTGGGAATGCCCGAAAGCGGAAAACGATTTAAGAGTCGGTGGAAAACTCAAAACGAGAATGCAGGCAAAAGACGGCAGTTTCGGGTTTGATTTCGAGGGAATTTATGACGAGATAATTCCTTACAAACTTATAAAATACCATTTGGAAGACGGCAGAAAAGTGGAAATTCAGTTTGAAAAAATGGATGAGAATACGACAAAGGTTATTGAAACTTTCGATCCTGAAATGCAAAACTCCCGAGAAATGCAGCGCGAAGGTTGGTACGCTATTTTGAATAATTTCCACAAGTACACTGAAAACCACTAACTTATATTTCACTGATTTTCACGTCTGAAAATAATTTCCTATTTTTAGAAAAAATAAGATTATGGAGCCAATAACAATCAAAGTAACGATTCTAAAGCCTTTGCTCAAAACTTGGGACTATTTTAATAATCCAAGACATATTGTGAAGTGGAATTTTCCGACCACCAATTGGCATTGTCCGAAAGCGGACAACGATTTTCGTGAAGGTGGCAGATTCGATTACCGCTTAGAATATAAAGATAAAAGTTTTGGCTACAATTTTTCGGGTTATATTGATGAAATTAAGGTTCACGAATACATCAAAAGTCACTTGAACGACGGTAGAAAAGTGGAAGTTTTTTTCAATAAAATTGATGACAACACTACCGAAATTGTTCAGGTTTTTGAACCCGAAGTTCAGAACGGAAGAGAAATGCAGCGCGTTGGTTGGTATGCGATTTTAGACCGATTTCATAAATATGTGGAAAAACATTAAGATCACATTTTAAGTGAGTGAAGTTTCAAAATATATCCATCAATTTCCTGAAGAAGTTCAGGAAATTTTAAATAAAATCCGAAACATTATTTTGGACGAAGTTCCCAATGCAGAAGAACGAATCTCTTATGCAATGCCTGCATTCTTTTTAAACAAAAAACCTTTGGTTTATTTCGCAGGCTATAAAAATCACATCGGTTTTTACGCCACACCGAACGGACATGAAGAATTTGCACAAGAATTTTCTAACTATAAACAGGGAAAAGGTTCGGTTCAGTTTGCATTAAATGAAGAGATTCCCTATGATTTGATACTTAAAGTCGTAAAATTCCGCAAAAAAAGTCTTATAAAAAAAATTGATAAATATTGAACTTATTGAACCGTGTTGAACAATATTGAACAGCTTCAAACCTATCAAACAAACTCAAACAACTTCAAACAAAATTTATGAATAACGATATTTTCCCTTGCCTTTGGTTTAATAACGATGGCAAACATGCCGCCGATTTTTATGTAGAAACTTTCGGCGGAAAAATTACGGTGGATACACCGATGGTAATTAATCTCGACCTTTTTGGGCAGCGTTTCATGTTGTTGAACGGAGGTCCCGCTTTTGAAAAAAATGCTACGATTTCTTTCATGATCCTTTGCGAAACCGAAGAAGAAGTCGAAAAATATTGGAAATCACTTGCTGAAGGGGGAATTGTATTGATGGAGCTCGGCGAATATCCGTGGAGTAAAAAATACGGTTGGGTTCGAGACAGGTTTGGTGTGACTTGGCAGGTTTATTTGGGTGAAAAACAGGGCGAACAAAAAATTATTCCTACGCTGATGTTTATTCATCATAACAACGGAAAGGCGATGGAAGCGATGGAGTTTTACACCAACATTTTCCCAAATTCTAAAATTGGAAGTGTCTTAACTTACGGAGTTGGAGTTGGAAATGAAACCCATGAAGTTCCTGAAAATGTGCAACATGCGCATTTTGTTATTGACAATTATAATTTTTTCTGCATGGATAATTCCTACGACCACCAATTTGATTTTTCGGAAGGAATATCAATTGTTGTGATGACCGATAATCAAGAGGAAACCGACCATTTATGGAACTCGCTGACTTCTGATGGCGGAGAAGAAAGTCAATGCGGTTGGTTGAAAGACAAATATGGCGTAAGTTGGCAAATCACTCCTAAAAGATTGTTGGAACTGATGAACAGTTTCGATGGAACCGACCGTTCTCAAAAAGTTTTTCAGGCAATGATGACGATGAAGAAAATTGTGATCGCCGATTTGGAGAAAGCCTATAATTCTTAATTTCACGCAAGTAATTTTTTAATTTCTTAATCTCTTAATTTTCATGAAACAATTAGAATTTCAAACAGAAATCAACGCAACTCCCGAAAAAGTTTGGGAAACTTTGGTCGGTGACGAACAATACACAAAATGGACGAAGGGAAACCGTTTCGAGGGAAATTGGGAAGAAGGAAGCGTGATGAAGTTTTTCGACCCCAAAAATAACGGAATGTTCAGCGAAGTAGTAACAAACAAACCCAAAGAAGAACTAAAATTGAAACATCTTGGTTGGATTTATGATGGTGTTTTGGATGCACAGGATTTTGGCGGTTCAGATGTTGCGTATATTTTAGAACCAATCGAAACTGGAACTTTTTTAAAATCCAAAGTCAATTCCATGGATGAATTTGTGGATTTTTACAACAATTATTTCCCGAACATATTTCAGAAAATAAAAGAAATTTCAGAAGAGTAGGAAGTCATTTTATTGCAGGTTTTTTTGAATTTTTTTTCGACGGCGGCGAAGCCGCCGCCGAAAAAAAACATTTCAGAAAGACAAAACTATGTTCAATTAATTCCAAAAATTTCCAGCTCAACTTCGCTCTGCAAAAATTGTAAATTCTTTAAAGTAAAATTAAATTTCGCTCGTCATACGAAATATGGAGCTGGAATTAACTTATATGTCGCAAACCGAAAGAGACAACATTATTGGCGAAACCGTGAAGAATTACGGCGGAAAACTGCTGTCTTTTATCCGACCGAAAGTTCGAAATACAGAGGATGCGGAAGACATTTTGCAGGAGGTTTGGTATCAGTTCAGCAACCTGACCAACATTGGCGAGATTGTGAATATCGGCGGTTGGCTTTATCGGGTTTCAAACAATAAAATTATCGATAAATACCGAAAAAAGACGACGGATAATCTGGAGGATTTCGTGTATGAAGACGAGGACGGAAGTTTTGCGGTGAAAGATATTTTGTTGTTGGATGATTCTGAAAATCCTGAACTTTTGGCGTTTCGGGAGGAAGTTTGGAAGGAGCTTTTCGCAGCCTTGGAAGAATTGCCGGAAAATCAGCGTTTGGTTTTCGTGGAGAATGAAATCGAAGGAAAGAAACTGCAGGAAATTGCCGACGAACAGGGAGAAAATATCAAGACCATTATCAGCAGAAAAAATTATGCGGTAAAGCATCTGCGAAAAAGAATGGCGATTTTGTATAAAGATTTGAAAGGATAAGAAAATGAATAATAAATTTAAAGGTAGAATCGGGCTTTTGATCGTGGGCGGAATTGCGATGTTTTTTGTGGTAACGGGAATTGTGATGTGGCTTTGGAATTTGCTTTTGCCTGATATTATCGGCGTGAAAGTCATCACATTTTGGCAGGCGATGGGAATTTTAGTGTTAAGTAAAATTCTTTTCGGCGGATTTGGCGGAAAAGGAGGAAAACATTGGGGAAGAAAAAATTGCGACCGATTTTCTGATGAGAAGATGAGTGGAATGTCGGACGAGGAAAAAGAGCGACTGAAAGAAATGTGGAAAAAGCGTTGCGAACACGGCGGATTTTTCAGGAAAAATCAATATTGAATTTTAAAACGGACTTCGGTTCGTTTTTTTTTGTTTTTAATGGGATTTGATTGAGGTTTTCTTGAATAATTAATAAGTTATTGCAGATTGCGCAGATTTTAACAGTACTATTTCTGCGTAATCTGCGTAGAAGAAAGTTTCAAAATTGTTTTTGAGCTCCGTAGGATTGAAAAGTTTGTAGAAAAAGTTTAGTTCGTCATTAGAGCGCTCCGTAGAAACACAACGTTAATTTTCCAAATAATATTTTCATAGTTTTTCAACCATTTTTAAAGTAAAACAAAAATCTACCCGTCTTTAATAGAAAAAGAATTGAGATTTGGTTTGATCAAAATCTTTTAAAAATGTTTTAAAGTAAAACACAAATCCAATCGTCTTTATCAAAAACATCCTAATTAACTCCCTCTCCTTTGTAGAGAATCGGGGTGAGGAAAACAAAAGTAAAACGTAAAATTTAAAATTTAGAAAATGAAAAATTCAGGTTTAAAAGGTGCTTTAGGAGCATTAGCAGTAGTAGGAGTTGCTTTCGCAGCAAAAAAAATGGGCGAAAGAAGAAAATTTATGAAAGGTATTTTTGAGGAATACGACATCAAAGAGAGAACTCCTTTCGGATTCGCTGACAAAATCAGAGAGCTTGATGATGACAAATATGCTGAATTGAAGAACAAATTCAAAACACAGTTCTCTTCAAAATGCTGCCACAAATCTGCGTGCAAAGCTGAAAAGGCAGAAGCATAAAAATTCCAATTAACTAATCAATTTTTTGAGGCGGAAAGAATCACTTCTTTCCGTTTTTTCGTTAAAATCTAAAATCCATATTTTTGCAGTGCGAAACACGAATCCCGCATCCCGCATCCCGCATCTGTAATATGAAGAACTACTATTATTTTCTTGGCGTTGGAGAAAATGCTTCCGAAGAAGACATCAAAAAAGCCTACCGAAAATTATCCTTAAAATATCATCCCGACAAAAATCCCGACGACGATTTCTTCGAAGCCCGTTTTCGCGAAATTCAGGAAGCGTATGAAATGTTGAGTGATGATGAAAAACGGAGAATTTATGACGAAAATTTAGCGCATCAACAAAGAAGTTATCGCCCAAATCTGCCGCCATCAATCCGAACATTTTCTGCCAATAAAATTCGTGTTAAACAAGGCGAAGAAGTCATCATCAACTGGCATACGAATAATGCAGATGTAGTAAAAATTTTACCTTTTGGTTTAGAGAAAGGTTACGGCGAAAGAACTTTCAGAATTAAAGAATTTAAAGATGGAAAATTTCAGATATTGCTTCACGCAACGAATACATTGTTACACAAAACAGTTGTTCAAGGAATAACTATTACGCAAATTTTTGAAACAGAAAGAGAACAGCTGAAAAGTGAAGCTGAAGATTTCTTTAAACCTCAAAAATCTACCCGTACAAATCCAGGCAGGCAACCAAAAGCAGTGAAGATCGTTTTGGCGGTTTTGTTTCTGATAATCGCTATTTTGCTTTTAGTAAAAACTTTTGCGCGTTAAGGGAGTTTTTCCAAAAAAACACACCCACTCACCAACACACCCACTCAAATCACGCCATCTTCAGTCTTCCCGGACATTTTTTGCAACGTTTTCCTTTCTTGAATTTCTTGCAGCATTTCTTTTTTCCACAATAGATTTCTTCGGTATTTCCATAAAAAGGCTGCAGCGGTGCAATTTTGAAAGGTATGATTGGTAAATTCATCGGGCAAATATAATGTAATTTAGAATAATTCAAAATAACTAAAATAAGTTTTACGTCAAAATCAGAACTTTAAATGCGGAGGTTTATGATTTTAAATCGATTTAAAGAGTAACGATGATTCTCTGCTCATTGCCGATAGGTGAAAGCTGATTGGGAAAGCGGAAAAATTGGCAAATTGCCCAATAATTTGTATTTTTACGAACCTTAATTCTAAAATAAATCTTCTAAAAATATATGAACACAACTAAGTTTGTAAACCGCCACATTTCCATGAACGAAGCCGATAAAAAGGCAATGTTAAAGAAAGTGGGCGTTTCTGGTATTGACGAATTAATTTCACAAACCATTCCCGATTCCATCCGTTTGGAAAAAGAACTGAACATTTCGGAAGCACTTTCAGAGCATGAAATGTTGGCTCATTCCAAAGAACTTGCAGAAAAAAATTTACTTTTCGACAACTATATTGGATTTGGCTATCACAACACTATTTTGCCAAGTGCAATTCAGAGAAATATTTTAGAAAATCCTTCTTGGTATACCGCTTATACACCATATCAAGCGGAAATTGCACAGGGAAGATTGGAAGCGTTGCTGAATTTTCAAACCGTTGTTGTCGATTTAACAGGACTTCCTTTAGCGAATGCTTCTTTGTTGGATGAATCCACCGCTGCTTCTGAAGCTATGCACATGTTTTTTGAGAGCAGAACCAAAGAACAGAAAAAAAATGGGGCGATTAAATTTTTTGTTTCAGACTTGGTTTTTCCTCAAACCATTGCCGTTTTAAAGACCAAAGCGGAAGGTTTAGGAATCGACATCATCGTTGGTAACCACAAAAATCATCAGTTCAATGAGTCTTATTTCGGAGTTCTTCTACAATATCCGGGAAAGAACGGAATTGTTTTAGACTATACCGAAAACATCAAATATTACAAAGAATTTAATTTGCAGGTTGTAGTTGCTTGTGACCCAATGGCTTTAGTGAAACTGAAATCTCCAGCGGAAATGGGTGCAGACTGTGCAGTGGGAACTACCCAAAGATTTGGAATTCCGATGGGTTATGGCGGTCCTCACGCAGCATTTTTTGCGTGTAAAGAAGATTATAAACGCGATATTCCGGGAAGAATTATCGGCGTTTCACAAGATGCCTACGGAAAACGTGCTTTGAGAATGGCGCTTCAAACTCGTGAACAGCATATCAAGAGAGAAAAAGCGACTTCAAATATTTGTACCGCGCAAGTGCTTTTGGCGGTAATGGCCGGAATGTACGCTGTTTATCATGGTCCAAAAGGTTTGAACTTTATTGCCGACCAAATTCACTTTAAAGCAAACGGACTGAATGAAGGGTTGAAAATGTTGGGTTACGACGTTGTGGAAGAACCTATTTTCGACACCGTGAAATTCAGGATTCATGAAGATGAGAAAAATGCTTTGATGAGAACCATGCGTGATCAGAAAATCAACCTTAATTATTTCTCTGAAGGAATTGTGAGCATTGCCGTAAATGAGGCTTCAACTGAGGAAAAATTGCAGCGACTTTTTGACGCTTTGGCGAATTTCAAAGACAAGCAAGGTTTCAAACTTTTGTTCAAAGAAGAAATCCAAATTCCAAAAGAATTATTGAGAACCGATGAAATCTTAAAAGATGAAGTTTTCAACAAATACCATACGGAAACCGAATTGATGCGTTATATAAAACGTTTAGAGAGAAAAGATTTGTCGTTGACGCATTCCATGATTTCGCTCGGTTCTTGTACGATGAAACTGAATGCAGCGACTCAAATGCTGCCACTTTCTTGGGCAGAATGGGGAAGTGTTCATCCTTTTGTTCCGACTGAACAAGCAGGAGGTTATCAATATTTAATTAAAGAATTAGAAAAAGATTTAGCCGAAATCACCGGTTTTGCAGGAACTTCTTTACAACCAAATTCCGGTGCTCAAGGAGAATACGCAGGTTTGATGGTGATTCGCGAATATCATAAATCAAGAGGAGAATCTCACAGAAACATCGTCTTAATTCCGCAATCTGCACACGGAACCAATCCTGCTTCAGCGGTGATTGCCGGAATGAAAGTGGTTGTTGTAAAAAATCTTGAAAACGGCGAAATCGATTTTGAAGATTTAAAGAAAAAAGCTGAAGAACACAGCGAAAACCTTTCTGCTGCGATGATTACGTATCCTTCAACCTACGGATTTTTTGATGATAATATTAAGGAAATCACAAAATTAATTCACGAACACGGCGGACAAGTTTACATGGACGGTGCGAATATGAACGCTCAAGTTGGCTACACTTCGCCGGGAAATATTGGTGCAGATGTTTGTCACCTGAATCTCCACAAAACATTCGCAATTCCTCACGGTGGAGGCGGTCCTGGAGTTGGACCAATTTGTGTGGCGGAACATTTGGTGAAATTCTTACCATCAAACCCGAATATTAAGATTGGCTCACATGAAGCGATAGACGCAATTTCTGGTGCTCCTTACGGTTCAAGTTTGGTTTTAAATATTTCCTACGCCTACATCAAAATGCTCGGAACCGACGGTTTGAAAAAAGCTACAGAACACGCTATTCTAAACGCAAACTATTTGAAAGAAATTCTAGCGGAACATTTCCCAATTCTATATGCCAATTCAAAAGGTAGGGTTGCCCATGAATGTATCGTGGATTTCCGTCAGTTTAAATCACTCGGAATTGAAGTTGCAGATGTCGCAAAACGTTTGATGGATTATGGTTTCCATGCTCCAACGGTGAGTTTCCCGGTTGCAGGAACTTTGATGATTGAACCAACCGAATCGGAAAGCAAAGCAGAAATCGACCGTTTCGCGGAAGCATTAATTTCTATCAAAAAAGAAATAGAAGAAATTGCAGAAGGAACTGCAGATGCTGCAAACAACGTCTTGAAAAATGCTCCACACACCGAACAATTGGTGATTTCCGATTCTTGGGATAAACCATATTCCCGTGAAAAAGCGGCGTATCCTTTAGATTGGGTTCGTGAACATAAATTCTTCGCATCCGTTTCCCGTGTTGACGAAGCGTATGGCGATAGAAATTTGGTTTGTACGTGCGCACCGATTGAGGAGTATATGTAAGTATTATTTGTAAAAGCACGCCAAAAAGGCGTGTTCAATATATAGGAATCCCGAAAATATTTCGGGATTTTCTCTTTAATGTTATAATTTTGTTATAACTTTGATAAAAATTTTGAGATGACGACAAGAATCAGAAAAATCGGAAATTCTTCAGGAATCATTATTAGCAAACGAATGTTGGAAGAATTAAATATCGAACCAAAAGATGAGTTAGAGTTGACGGTGAAAGATGGAAAAATCCTAATTCAAAAAATTGACGAGCCAAGAAAAGATTGGAAAGAAAAGCTTCTAAAAGCCGGTTCTATGCAAGAAAAAGGAGATTTAATGGAGTTTCCCAACGATTTTGATACCGAAGAATGGACATGGTAAAACGTTTTGAAATTTATTTTATTGAATTCGACCCAACCAAA
The DNA here is from genome assembly GCF_020084865.1 of Candidatus Kaistella beijingensis. NCBI lineage: Bacteria > Pseudomonadati > Bacteroidota > Flavobacteriia > Flavobacteriales > Weeksellaceae > Kaistella > Candidatus Kaistella beijingensis. The sequence continues at coordinate 155,315 of NZ_CP071953.1, forward strand.
GGAAGCGAAATCAATAAGACTCGTCCTGCAGTAGTTATTTCTCCTGATGAAATGAACGAAGCACTGAACACGGTAATTGTTGCGCCATTAACTTCTACTTTAAAGAATTATCCTTCTCGAGTAAATTGTGTGGTGAAAAGTAAAAAAGGTCAAATCGCTTTAGACCAAATTCGGACGATTGATAAAATCAGAATTAAGAATAAATTATCTGTTTTGAAGGAGAAAGAACAGGAAGAAGTTTTCGGAATTTTAAATGAAATGTTTAGAAAATAGAATTTTCAGTCTTTTTTTATAAGATTGATTATTTTTAGAAACTTTTTATTAATTATTTTAGTAAATAAAATAGTTAGTGGAATCGATAAAATAACGCTGATCATTGCAGTAAGAGAGAAAACGGAAAACAGTTCAATAAATTTAGGACTAATACCAAAAATTTCAATAAAGTAGAAATATTGATGAAATATCCGGTCAATTATGTAAAATAGGAGAGTAGAATTTAAAATGTATATAAATTGAAAATTAAAATCTAAAACTTCAAGTTTTTCATTATCAATGTTTCTTGTGCTCAAATTATTTTCTTTGATCTTTCCAAGAATGTATTCTCCTGTATTTAAAGCAATTAAGAAATAAAATGGTATACTTAATATTATAGCCCAAAAAAAAAGAATATATTCGAATATTGTTTGTGGTTGATTTAAGAATAGACCTTTTTTAAAAATTATTTCTAATACAACAATTCCGGGTAAAAATGTATTTATGAGGAAAAAAATTTCTCACTTATACTTTTGTAAGTTTCGTTATTGAAGTTTATCACATAAATATTTTTATAAAAATAACATATATCTTAAGACAAATTGTAGTTTATGAATCTTAATACAATTTTCACCAACCAACGCACCGGAAATCATCCCGCAACTTCCGCTTCAAGAACTGATTTTCAAAGGGATTTTGACCGAATTATTTTCTCTGCCGCTTTCAGAAGATTGCAAAATAAGACGCAGGTTTTTCCGCTTCCGGGAAGTGTTTTTGTGCATAACCGTTTGACGCATTCTTTGGAAGTTTCCTCTGTGGGACGAAGTTTGGGAAGCGCAATCGGAGAATTTATCGTTGATCAATTTGAAAATGATTTGAGTGATAATTCAAAAAACTTCTATCTCCACAATCTTCACAACGTTATTGCGGCGGCTTGTCTTTGTCACGATGTGGGAAATCCCGCTTTCGGACATTCAGGTGAAGATGCGATTGCGAGTTATTTTGAGAAAAATGAAAAGGATTTAAAGCAAAAATTCACCGAAAAAGAATGGGCGGATTTGGTTAATTTTGAAGGAAATGCAAATGCAATAAGGGTTTTAACGCATCAGCAAAACGGAAAAGATGAAGGCGGAACACAACTCACTTTTTCAACTTTGGCAAGTATTGCAAAATATCCCTGCGAAGCGGTTGCGAAGAAAAAAGGAATGATCCACCGAAAGAAGTTTGGATTTTTTCAAAACGAAAAAAACACTTTTTTAGAAATTGCAAAGTCGGTTAATTTGATTCAGGAATGTGAAGAACCGACGATTTTTAGAAGACATCCTTTCGTGTGGCTCGTTGAAGCAGCCGACGATATTTGCTACAACATTATCGACATGGAAGATGCGCACCGACTGGGAATTGTTTCGACTTCTGATTGTGAAAATTTGTTTCTCGAACTCATTAAATCGGAAAATCAAAACACAAAAAGGGTAGAAGATAAATTGGCGATTTTAACCAATTCCAATGAACGTATTTCTTATTTAAGGGCAAAAGTCATCAATGCTTTAATCAATAAATCCATTGAAATTTATAAAAACAATTTCTCTAAAATTTTGGAAGGAAACTTAGATAAAGCGTTACTCGATATTTACAAATCGGAAAACAGATCTTTGCAGGAAATCGAAAGTTTTTCCATTGAAAAAATTTACGGACATAAAGCTGTAATAGAGATAGAAAATGCAGGATACAACGTCATGTACGAATTGCTGAATCATTTTATTCCGCCAATATTAAAAGAAAAAGCGGAGAGAAAATCTTACGACAAAATGGCTTTAAAATTATTACCAAAACAGTTTTTTTATGAAGATGGAAATGATTATCAGAAGGTTTTGGGCGTGATTGATTTCGTTTCTGGGATGACCGATAATTTTGCGACCGACCTTTACCGAAAAATTAAGGGAATTGATATTGGAATGACGATGTAAATTCATGAATTTTTCATATCTTTCTAAAGTTTAATATTAAAAATTACCTATAAAAATTTGAGTTATGACATACATGGGAGTAATTGTCTTTTTAGGACTTATCGTATTATTTGCATCGTTTTTCACGGTGAAACAAGCTACAGCAGCAATTGTGGAACGTTTGGGGAAATTTCATTCCGTTCGTCACGCGGGATTGCATTTGAAAATTCCCTTTATTGACCAAGTTGCAAAACGGATGAACTTGAGAATCCAGCAATTGGATGTGATGATTGATACCAAAACTTTGGACAACGTGTTCCTTAAAATGAAGGTTTCAGTTCAGTATCAAGTGATTAAAGAACAGGTTGCAGATGCTTTCTATAAATTGGAAAGTCCTGATAATCAGATTACTTCCTATGTTTTCGACGTTGTTCGTGCAGAAGTTCCAAAGATGAAGTTGGATGACGTTTTCGTGAGAAAAGACGATATTGCGATTGCTGTAAAAGGCGAGCTTCAGGAAGCCATGCAAAGTTACGGCTACGACATTATTAAAGCTTTGGTGACCGACATCGATCCAGATGAACAGGTAAAACATGCGATGAACAGAATTAACGCTGCAGAACGTGAAAGAACTGCCGCTGAATATGAATCTGAAGCTCAAAAAATTAGAATTGTCGCCGTTGCAAAAGCGGAAGCTGAATCTAAAAAACTTCAGGGTCAAGGTATTGCAGACCAAAGAAGGGAAATTGCAAAAGGTCTGGAAGAATCCGTAAAAATGTTGAACGCTGCAAACATCAATGCACAGGAAGCTTCTGCGTTAATCGTGGTTACTCAGCATTATGACACGCTTCAGTCGATTGGCGCGAATAACAGAAGTAATTTGGTTTTACTTCCAAACTCGCCAAATTCTGCAAGTACAATGTTGAACGATTTGATGGTTTCGATGGCGGCAACACAAAAAATGGATGACCTGGCTAAAAAATAAATCGCTAAAGAATTGATACTAACTGTCCTGCAATTTTTTGCAGGACACTTAGTTTTCAGGCATTTCGTTATGACTTAAATTTTAACTTTCTGGTGAGAAGTTCGAAGAACATTTTGAAATCTGAAATCAAACTCCATAAAGGATATTTGAATGTTGCCGGTTTATTTTTCTCGTAAACCGCGTGTGAAAACCAAGCAAAACCGTATCCGAAAATGGGGATGTACCAAAGAAATCTTTCTTTTCCCGACCAAATTACATAAACAATGACCACGAAAATCAAGAATGTTCCAATAAAGTGGAAAATTCTCGTCATTGGTTTGCTGTGCTCACTCAAATAGAACTGGTAAAATTCCCTGAAAGTTTTGATGCGTTCCATTTTAATTCAAATCTCCGTTGAGTTCCTGGTTTAATTTACTGTTTTTGTAGCCGTAAGAAAAATAGATGATCATACCGATCCCAAACCAAAGAATGAACCAAAACCAGTTATTGTGGCTCATTCCCGTTAAAAGATATAGACAAGAACTCAAACCAATCAACGGAATTAGAGATAGATTTCTCACGAAAGCTAAAACGCACAAAACCAAATTGATGATGATAAAGAAGAAGATCGAGATTCTAAATTCGCCCTCATTGGGATCGTGCCAATCCATGAGGTTATGGAAAAATTCAGGTTGCCAAAAATAGAAGAAAGTCAAACCTCCTAAAAACAAAACCGGAAAAATAATCTTCGCATTGATGTACGGCAAATGAAATCTTCCTTTCAGTTTTTGTTTTGATGGAAGCAGCAAAACGCCGCCACAAACTAAAACGAAAGCGAAAATCGTCCCGATACTCGTGAAGTCTAAAATAAAGGATTTATCGGTAAACAAAATCGGAACTCCCACTACAAAACCTGTAACAATGGTTGCGAAACCTGGAGTTTTATGCTTCTGATGAATCTCCATGAATTTTTTTGGCATTAAACCGTCGCGACTCATGGCGTACCAAATTCTCGGCTGTCCCATTTGGAAAACCAAAAGAACGGTAGTAATCGCGATAATGGCACCCAATGAAACCACGAATTCCATCCAAGCAACATTGGCATTAGTTTTATCAAAAATAAACGAAAGTGGATCTCCAACTCCGTCGAATTTTCGGTAATCCACCATTCCTGTTAAAACCAAAGTAAGGACAATATAGATCGCGGTACACAAAACAAGAGAAATAATCATTCCTCGTGGTAGATTTTTCTGTGGATTCTTTGTTTCTTCAGATAAAACACTCAATGCATCAAAACCGATGTAGGCGAAGAAAACTCCAGAAACGGCACTCATAACTCCCGAAAAACCATTCGGCATAAATGAACTTTCACCCGTAATTTTACTCACCGGAAACCAATTATCCGTATTGATGTAGGCAACTCCAACTGCGATAACCAAAAGAATGATGAACAATTTTAATAATACAAAAAGATTGTTGAAATTTTTTGATTCTCTCACTCCGACGTAACACAACCAAGTGATTAAACCGTTAATGACTAAAGCCGGCACATCTAAAATTACTTTTAAATTTCCTATAATTGGTGCGGTTTTCCAAGCGTTGATAAGTTCTTGATTGGTGGAATGTCCTAAAAAGGCCTTTTTTGCTTCCGTATAGCTGCAAGTTAAATAATCTGGAATATGAATTCCGATTCGGCCCATAAAACTGGTGAAATAATCGCTCCAAGAAAAGGCAACATAAATATTCCCGAAAGAATATTCCATGATTAAAGCCCAACCAATAATCCAGGCAATCAATTCCCCGAAACTGGCATAAGCATAGGTATAAGCAGAACCAGCGGTTGGAATTCTACTCGCAAATTCCGCGTAACAAAGCGCAGTGAATCCACATGCAAAACCACAAATCACGTATAAAACGATCACCCCTGGTCCGCCGCGGAAAACGGCTTCACCCAAACTGCTGAAACTTCCCGCACCGATAATGGCGGCAATTCCGAAGAATACAATATCCCAAACTCCTAAAACCCGAAGCAAACCCGATGAATGGTCGCTTTCGCTGTAATGTTTTCTTCTGAAAAGCTGGTTCATAAAAATTAATTTACACAAATGTAAAAGAAAATTTGGGAAAATTATTTTTTTTAGGTTTCAAATACTAAAAGTGGCAGAATTTTGGTTTTTAAATAATAATGTATTTTTGGCAAAAATTGAAGATGATGCGGAAGCTTTCTGTTGTTTTTTTTATCTGTTTTCTAGTTTTGGGTTTTGCTCAAAGTGTATCTTTATACAACCCGGCAAATAATGTTCCTTATCCTTCTGAACAATATTTCTGTAGCGGAGAGCAATTTAATTTAAAGGTTGATGCAGTTGCAACTTCAACAGGGGATTATGCAATTACCAAAGATTTCGCCTCAAGTTTTCCGCTTGGAGCCGGTTCTACTGAAATTACTTTCCCAGCAACCGGTTCTAATAAATTCAGTGATTCTTTTCCAATTGGATTCAGTTTTAGTTTTTACGGTAAAACCTACTCAAGAGTTGTGGCAGGAAGCAACGGAAGACTTGTTTTCACCAATGATCCTCAACTGGAAAGTTTAAAAGATCTAAATACCTACACCGATCGAACTTTTAGCGGAATTGCAGGCTATAATACCTTGTCGGTTTTGGCATCAACCGACTATAATAAGGTCTTTAAAAATAATCCAAATCAGGAACTCAATTTAGCGCAGATATTTTTTGGTTACACGGATTTGGTGCCGAAATCGGTGAATTCGGGCGTTACCTATCTTTACAAAAATGTTTCTGTTGGAGGTGTAAATGCGCTTTTAGTATCATTTCAGAATATGATCAGAACCAATGGAACGGGTTCGATTTCTTCCACCTCTTACGAAAGTTACATTTTATTATTACAGGATGGAAGAATCATCATCAATGTTAATAATAAAAGCGAGAACAGTTACCGTGCAATTTTAGGAATTCAAAATGATGATGCCACAAAATTTAAAGTTCCTACACACAGTTCTGCCGGATCGGATTACAATAACGGATTCTGGAAGAGTGAAGGTGTAGCCTGGATTTTTACACCCAATCAAAATCTTACGCCGAGATTCAAATGGTATCAAAACGCAACTTTATTGGGGGAATCGTCCAACACTTTAAGCAATTTTTCGCCAAGCGATAACGATATTCTGAAAGTTGAGGTAAATTATCTTGATAGTTCCGGTAATCAGGTTGGATCAACAGTTACCGATTCTGTAACGTTTAAAATGCTTTCAAAGCCACCAGTTACGCTTACGCAACCAAGCTGTTCCACTGCGGTTTTAACAACCCCATCAATTCCTGGAATCCAATATGAATGGTTTCAATCTGGAAATACTACCGTTTTATCCACCATCAATACATTAACAGCTTCTGCAAACGGAAATTATTTTGTCAGAATAAAATCACCCAATTCAAGTTGTTTTGTAGATTCAGATCCTGTTCCAGTTTCTGTAGGTGGAAATTTCCCCAATTTTAACAATGCACCAAAATACATTTGCAAAACCGATGGTGCTACAACAACTTCCGTAAATTTGTATGATTATTACCCTGCAAATCCCGCAAATTATACGGTAACATTTCAAGAAAACGGAGTAAATGTTCCCGATCCGACAAATTTTCCCATCAACGCTAATACAACAAGAACGGTGGGAATTATTGCCAATAGCGTCACAACTTCTTCCTGTAGTTTCAATACGACTTTCGATATTGTTTTTGCCTCTTTACCACCAAATAATTCTGAATTAATCGCGAATAAATTATGTTTTGGTGCCGATAATTATATATTAAACGATTTCCAAAATCAGTTTTTTTCAGGTAAAAATTATCAATATTCTTATTCGTTGGATGGTGGAAGTACTTTTCAGAACTTAACTTCGGTAAATCCACAAACGAATAATCCGATTTTGGTGAAAATTAAACATCCTGATTTCAGTTGTGAAACTGTTGTTAAATTAAAGTTCGATTTTCATCCCAAAATTTTAATAAATCCGATAACGCCATTTCCCGCACATTGTTATTCGTCTACGGAATATTTTGATTTGAATTTTACAAAAGCCGAACTGGAATATGCTCCGAATATCAAGGCAACTTTCTTTAAAGATGCTGCATTTTCAGATCAGATAACGAATTTAAACTACAGAGGAAGTGGAACAGTTTATATCAAAATTGAAAATACCGACACGGGCTGTTTCGTTTCAACAACAATAAATTTAACAATTTACCCAAAACCCGCATTAATTAAATCATCACCTGAAATAAAATTTCCAAAAGCATGTGGTACAACAATTTATGATTTAACATCTCAAGTTTCAGATTATATAGGCGTTTGGACTGGATATTCTGAAATTAGGTATTTCGACGGAAACGGAAATCAATTGACGAATACTGCGCAATGGCAGAATTACAACTCGCAAATTTCGGGTGCAAATCCTTACATGATTTTGGTTTACAACCAAACAAATAATTTGGAATGTTCAGATAAAATCAACTTCGATTTGAAATTATTGTTGAAACCTGCCGCTACAATTTCACAAATCTTAATTTGCAGCGAGCTCTCTTATTCTCTTCAAAATTTTAAGGATAAAGTGATTGCCAATTCTTCCAACTACACTTTTACTGATCTTTCAGGAAATCCGCTTCCTGCGAATTTTGACCTTTCTGTTTTGCCTTTAACGGTGAACTTTTTAATGAAAGATAATGGTAATGGATGTTTGTCCGATCCACAATCGGTGCGTTTTATTCAAGGTGGAGCATCGGTTTTATTGAGTACCGAAACTAATTATTCTTTATGCGATGATGATTTTGATGGGAAAACTTCTTTCAATCTTGATTCTAAAAAATCAGATTTTACCACCGATCCTACTGCGATTTTTGAATATTTTAAAGATGCCGGTCTTACCCAAACTATCACTTCGACTTATAGTAATGAAGTCGCCTTTAATCAAACGGTTTATGCAAGAATTACTTTGCCTGGATTCTGCCCCGTGGTTGTTAAGATTCATCTGATTGTGAATACGCCATCTAAATCTTCAACGATTTTGCCTAAATATTTTATCTGTTACGGCGAAACTTTAACAATTGACGCAGGAACTGAAAATGTGAAGTGGGAGTGGAGCACAGGAGAAAATTCGCAAAGCATTCAAATTACCAAAGCTGGAAATTATTCAGTGAAATTAACCAATGCAAATGGCTGTTTTTACACCCACGATTTTATTGTTTCTGATGAAAATCAACCGAAAATTGAGGTCATCAATCAAACCAATGATTCAATAGAAGTCATTGCAAATGGAGGCGAAAAACCTTATCAATACTGGTTTAATGGACTTTCGCAAAGTTCAAATATATTGCTGAATCCTACAGCTTCCTCTTACGTCATTCAAGTGGAATCTGCGACAGGTTGTTTCGGCGAACCGAAAACAATTTATTTTATTAAAATCAACAATGCCTTCACTCCAAATTCCGACGGAATCAATGATTATTGGACCATCGAAAATCTGGATAAAATGGATAATATTTCCTTAATGATCACCGACCGTTACGGAAATAAAGTTTTTGAATCTCAGAACAAAAACAGTCTGGTTTGGGATGGAAGTCATCACGGTAGAAGTTTGCCAACTTCAACGTATTGGTATTCCGTGACTTGGTTTGATCCTGTAACCCAGAAAAACGAGCAGCGTCAAGGTTGGATTTTACTGAAAAACAGAAATTAGGTTCGAGTGACGAGTTACGACATGCTGGATTCTAGTTTTTAATCGGCGGCGAAATTCCGCTTCTTTTTAGGGATGTCTGAATCAAAGATTCAGACGCAGTGGTTAATTTTGCAGTTTTTACCTTGGACCAATTACCACGCTGTACCAATTTCCACCAAAAACACCACTTATCCACATTTCCACAATGTGCAAATAAACTTGTATAAACAATAAGTTTTCAATATTTTCGTTGATTAATTGTGGAAAATATTGGAAGCGTAGTTTTCGCTTCAAGCGCTAACAACGCTCATCAAACCAAGATTACATGAATTCAAAAAAAATCATTATTGCCGCCGCGATTTTCTATTACGGAATTTCCGATGCGCAGCAATCCCAATTCTTCGCCGACCGTGAAAATTACCGCTTCAACCTCGCTGAAAACCTTTACAACAGCAAGATTTTTAACGCCTCCCAATTTGAGTATGCACGTCAATATTTCTATAATTCTTCGCTTACCAACTCCAAGAAAGAAGCGGCGCAGTTTTTCGATAATGTGATTGGCGTAATTCTCCGGAAAAATCATGCGGAGCAAGGCTTGGAAGCGTTTATCAAGGAATATCCAAACTCCGCTTATTTTGCACAGGCAAATCTTCCGTTGGCTGACTATTACTTGACGCAAAAGGATTTTGAAAAGGCGTTGGAAACTTTGAAAAACGTCAATCAATACCAACTTTCAAAAGAGGAAAACACGCAGTATATCACCAAACTCGGTTATGCGAAGTTCATGACGGGAGATTCTAAAGGTGCGGTGGAAGCGTTGGAAGAAGCCTACAAAAATGCAGAGGGAAACGATAAAGGCGATATTGCATACATGTTGGGACATCTGTATTATGCTGACAAACAGAACGATAAAGCTTTTTCTTTTTTCGACCAAATCAAGGATCATGAAAAATTTGCACGGTTGGTAAAACCGTATTACGTACAAATGTATTTCAACGACAAAGATTACGATCGGGCAATTACGGAAGGAAATTCTTTGTTAAATGAGTCATTATCAAAGGAATACAGCGCAGAAGTGCACAAGATCATCGGTGAAAGTTATTTCATGAAAGGAGATTATAACTCTGCGTATCCCCATTTGAAAATTTATTTGGAAAGCAAGCAAACTCCGTCTGAAAGCGATTTGTACGAGATGGGTTTTGTTTCTGCTCAGCTGAAAAAATATGATGAAGCGGTTTCTTATTATAACCAATTGATTAACAGTAATTCATCGACTTCTCAAAACGCTTATTATCAATTAGGAAACGCTTATTTGGCGGTTGGAAAAAAGCAGGAAGCACTTTCTGCGTTTCGTTCGGCTTATCAAATGAGTTATGATGTTAAAGTTCAGCAACTTGCTCATTTACAGTATGCTAAATTAAGTTACGATATCGGAAATCCTTTTGAATCGGCTTCCAATGTGATTCAAAGTTATATTTCAAAATACCCGAAAAGTTCGGAGGTTACGGAAATGCGTTCGCTTTTGATGAAGTCTTATCTTTACTCAGGTGATTACAAAGGAACTTTGGCTGCCATCGACAAAATGCCGAATTCTACTCCAGAAACCAATAAAATCGACCAGGAAGTTTCCTATTTATTGGGAACAGAGGAATTTAACAAAGGAAATTTCGACCAAGCGGAAAAGTTTTTCTTAAGAAGCCTGGAATTCAACATTAACAAAGAATTCAACACGAGAGCAACGTATTGGTTGGCTCAAACCTATTATCAAAAAGGAAATTATCCTTCTGCAATTGTTCGTTATGAAAAAATTGCCAACGAAAATTTTCCTGAAAAACAACAGCTGAATTACGATTTAGGTTATGCTTACTTTAAATCTAAAAAATTCGATAAGGCGAAAGAGTATTTCAGAAAATATCTAGAAAATCCAAAAACTGAATTTAAAAATGATGCGGAATTACGGTTGGCAGACACGTATTACGCCAATAACGAATTGAACGAAGCCATCGCCATTTACGACAAAACGGAAAATGCGGATGATTACACTTTGTTCCAAAAAGCAATGGCTTTAGGTTTTAAAGGGGATACTGAAGCGAAAATTTCTAATTTGAAGAAACTGATTTCGCAATACAAAAATTCAGAGTATGTGGACGATGCACAGTATGAAATCGGAACAGCGTATGCAGCGAATGACGATTTTAATAATTCAAACGAATATTTTTCGCAAGTTATCAGAACGAGTTCCGACAGAGATTTGGTAGCCAATTCGCAGATTTACCGCGCTCAAAATTATATTGATTTAAACCAAAATGAAAAAGCACTTTCTGAATTAAAATCACTTGGAAATCAGTATAAAAATACGGCGTTTGCAAGTAAAATCGTTCAGGCTTCACGTCCGATTTTCATGAAAAATGGCGATGTTTCAGGTTATCAGAATTTTGCACAAAGTTTAGGAGTGAGGATTGACGCTTCGGAAATTGACGAAATCAATTTGTCATCCGCGAAAAATTATTACGCACAGAAAAATTACAAAGCTGCAATTCCGCTTTACGAAAAATATTTAACGCAAAATCCAACAGGAGACGGACTTTACCAAGCCCAATACGAATTGGGAGAAAGTTATTTCCAAACTCAAAATTCAACCAAAGCGTTGTTGATTTTACAGGAAGTCGCCAATGTTCAGAACGATTATCAGGAAGACGCGCAAACTCGGATCGCACAGATTTATTTAAGTCAAAACAATTATTCCGAGGCGAAGAAGTATTTGGAATCGCTTTCAAACTCGGCTAATGTGAATGTGAAGAACTTTGCGAACCTTGAGATGATGAAGATTTATGCAGAAGAAAAGAATTTTTCTCAAGCAGAAAAGTTTGCGGATTTGGTGATGAGAAATCCAAAAAATTCTGCAGCAGTCATTGAACAGGCAAAAGTAATTAAAGCACGAAGCTTGATGAATAGCGGAAAAGACAACGAAGCAAAATCTGCGTATGCGACATTAGAAAAGTCTGCAAATACCGAAGTTGCCGCCGAATCCCTGTATGCAAAAGCGTTTTATCAAAACAAGGCAAAAGCATTTAAAACATCCAACGAAACGATTTTCAGATTGGCAAATAATTATGCTTCCGAAGAATATTGGGGAGCGAAAGCGTTGGTTTTGATGGCGAAAAATTACATCGGTTTGAAAGACAGTTATCAAGCGAGTTATACCGTTGACCAAATCATTGCGAATTACCAAGATTTCCCTGAAATTGTGGCGGAAGCGAAAGAAGTGAAAAAGCAAATAAAATGATGATTGTGGGTGCAAATTGGTGCAGGTTGCAATTGGCGCAAATGGATATGATTATTTGTAGGGACAAATCGCGAAACATAACGAAGTTGTTCGAGGAAGTTAATTGTCCAAAATCCGAAGGATTTTTAAGCCACGAAGTGGCGAAATAAAACAGCAAAGGTTGAAGCCCTTTGTATTTTGAAATAAAGATAGAAAAGTGAGGCCACGAAGTTGTTCGACGAAGTCAATTGGCCAAAATCCGAAGGATTTTATAAGCCACGAAGTGGCGAAATAAAACAGTAAAGGGTGAAGCCCTTTGTATTTTGAAATAAAGATAGAAAAGTGAAGCCACGAAGTGGCGAAATCAATAAAAGAATATGACGAACCCAATTCAAAAAATATTTTTACTCGGATTAATGGTATCTTCAACTGCCGTTTTCTCTCAAATCAAGGAAGAAAAACTCATCCTCGACAGAAAGCGCGAACCCGAAGTAAAAAAAATCGAGAAAAAGAAAACTTCCATCGAAACCATTAAAAATTATCCTCCGCAAACCAAGAAAATTGAAGATTCATTAAATCTGAAATACAATATTACGGATGTTCCCGCTGCTTCGGATTTCAAAACTTCCACAATTCAGGGTGAGGATATTTCGCCGAAATTTGATGCGAATTATCAGAACAATTATTTTCAGTTGGGAATGGGTAATTACGGAAAAATCCTCGCCGATGGAAATATGTCTACCAAACTAGAAAACAACATGGAAGTTGGTGGTGACGTTCATTTCCTTTCGACGTCGGGTTTAAAGAAAGATTATGACTGGAGTTCCAAGCAAAGTTCAGCCAATTTGGGGGCATTTCTAAATTCGTATGGAGAAAGGGGAAAGTTTGGAATCAATGCAGATTACGGACTTAAAGATTACAATTATTACGGAATTTACGCCTTTGATGGAATCCAGGGAATTAATATTCCATCGGATATTGACCTGAAACAAAAAGTAAATCAATTTAAAGTCAATGGATATTACGATTTTTATTCGAATGAAATTTTGAATGATGTTCGTGTGAAATCTTCATTTTTGAGCGACCATTTTAATGCAAAAGAGGTTCAGGCTGACATTTTATTGAACCTTTCAAAACATGGTGTTGAAATTCCAAAATTTGATGATGTACGTTTGAATGGAGATTTGGGAATCAATTTAGAAACCTTGAAATCAGATTTTAAAATTCTAAATGAAAATTCTTCGTCATTCTTTAATGCAACATTGTCGCCGAAAGTGACTTTCTTTAAAGGAAATTCGTATTTGATGGTTGGTTCGGATTTTTCGTTTTTAAATGGAAGAAATTCAAATACAGTTTTGCCTGAAGAATTGAAAAACAATAAAACGTATTGGTTTCCAAAAGCGGAACTACAATTTGCAGCAACCGATGAATTCAAGTTTTATGCAGGAATTGATGGCGGTTTGAAAATGAATTCCTATTCCAATCTTTTGGAACAAAATCCATATCTCGCTTCTGACCAATGGTTGAAACCAACCGAAACAAAATATCACGGTTATTTTGGATTAAGAGGAGATATTGATCAAAATATCAAATATGATTTCAGCGCAGGATTTTCGAAAGTGAACGATATCATGTTTTTTAAGGCGAATAATCTTTTCGACAACAGTTCTACCAATAAAAATGCTTATAACTTCGCAAACACATTTTCAGCAATCTACGATAATGGAACGGTGAGCGAAGTTAAGGGAAGTGTACAGTATTTTCCGTTGGCTAATTTGGTTTTGGATGGAGAACTTCATTTCGCGAAATACAAACTCGACAATCAGGAAAACATCTACAACAAACCTTTAATCAAAGCAAGTTTGGGCGCAAAATACGCGATGCTCGACAAAAAGTTGAATCTGGGTGCGAAAGTATTTTTTGAATCGGATAAGACAACCAATTCTTACTCTGTTGTTTCTACTTTACCGATGTTTTCAATGCAAGAAAACACCAATGACAAAGTGGGCGGTTTTGCAGATTTAAATCTTTCCGCGGAGTACAAGGTTCACAAAAATTTCAGTATTTTTGCACACGGAAATAATTTGCTGAACGCCAAGTATCAAACTTTCAAGGGTTACAAAGTTTTGGGAGCGCAGGTTTTGGGAGGAGTGAAGATTTCATTTTAAGTGAATTAATTACATTGTGAACTTTCTGCGAAGTGAATTTCTTTGAGTGAATTTTAAAAATTGACCATTCACTTGCGAAGCAAAATTCACCATTGTCGGCTGCATAGTTCAATGGATAGAATATCGGATTTCGGCTCCGAGGATGAGGGTTCGAATCCTTCTGCGGCTACAAAAAAATCCGTCTGAATTTTTTCAGACGGATTTTTTATTTTTAATATTTAAATTATCCCATTTTCTTCGCATCTGCCACAAATTGCGCCAAACCTTTATCAGTTAAAGGATGGTTCAATAAATTTAGAATTGAAGCTAAAGGCGAAGTCACCACATCTGCACCCACTTTTGCACAGTTTACAATATGCAAAGGTGAACGGATGGAAGCGGCAAGAATTTCAGTATCAAACATATAGTTATCAAAAATCACACGGATTTCCTCGATTAAATTCATTCCGTCAACAGAAATATCATCCAATCTTCCCAAAAATGGAGAAACGTAATTGGCGCCCGCTTTTGCAGCCAATAAAGCTTGTCCTGCAGAGAAAATCAAAGTACAGTTGGTCTTAATTCCTTTATCTGAAAAGTATTTCAACGCTTTTACTCCGTCCTTAATCATTGGGATTTTCACCACAATATTTGGATGAATTGCTGCTAGTTCTTCGCCTTCCTTAATCATTTCGTCGTAAGTGGTGCTTAAAACTTCGGCAGAAATATCGCCGTCAACAATGTCGCAAATGGCTTTGTAATGGTTTTTAATGGCTTCTGCACCGCTGATTCCTTCTTTTGCCAGTAATGACGGATTGGTTGTAACACCGTCCAAAATTCCCAAATCCTGCGCTTCTTTAATTTGCTCCAGATTGGCTGTGTCGATAAAAAATTTCATTCCTTTTTATTTTTTGCAAAGGTAAGATTTTAAGATTCAAGATGAAAGGAAAAACATTTTTTAAAGCTGAAAAAAAACCTCACGTTTCCGCAAGGTTTAATTTCAAATCTCAAACTTCAAATGCAATGCATTCACGAACTATGAAAATAATTATAAAACTCGTGAGTAAATCTCAAATCAGATCTTCTCATTCTTAATCTCCTCCACAATTTCAGGGTTTAGTAGAGTAGATGTATCCCCGAAATTAGAGAAATCACCCTCCGCAATTTTCCTCAAAATCCTACGCATAATTTTTCCGGAACGCGTTTTCGGAAGCGCAGAAACAAACTGAATTTTATCCAGTTTTGCGATTGGACCAATTGTGTCGGCAATGATTTGGTTGATTTCTTTGCGAAGATTGTCGCGGTCTCTTGTTTGCCCGTCCTCTTTCAAAATCACAAAACCGTACAACGCACTTCCTTTAATATCGTGAGGATAACCAACAATGGCAGATTCCGCAACAGCAGGGTGTAAATTGATGCTGTCTTCAATTGGCGCAGTTCCCAAATTGTGTCCGGAGACGATAATCACGTCATCAACACGGCCTGTAATTCTGTAATAGCCGGTTTCATCGCGCAAAGCACCGTCGCCCGTGAAATATTTTCCCGGAAATGCAGAAAAATAGGTTTCTTTATATCTTTGATGGTCGCCCCAAATCGTTCTTGCAATTCCCGGCCACGGAAAACGGATGCATAAATTTCCATCGACCTGATTTCCTGTAATTTCGTTGCGTTTTTCATCCATCAAAACCGGCTGAATTCCCGGAAGTGGAAGTGTGGCGTATGTTGGTTTTGTAGGCGTCACAAAAGGAATTGGCGAAATCATAATTCCTCCGGTTTCTGTTTGCCACCAAGTATCAACAATCGGGCATTTTTTCTTTCCAACGTGGTCGTTGTACCAATGCCACGCTTCATCGTTTATCGGTTCACCAACGGAACCAATCACTCTCAGACTGGATAAATCGTGTTTTTCTACCCATTCATAACTTTCCTTCGCCAAAGAACGAATTGCTGTTGGAGCCGTGTAAAATTGCGTTACTTTATGTTTTTCAATTACCGCCCAAAAACGGTCTGGTTCAGGATACGTCGGAACTCCCTCGAAAATCACTGTTGTAGCACCATTCACCAATGGTCCGTACAAAATATAGGAGTGTCCCGTAATCCAACCAATGTCTGCGGTACACCAATAAATATCGTTTTCGCGGTAATTAAACACATTTTTAAAAGTGTAAGCCGTATAAACCATATATCCGGCGCAAGTGTGCAACATTCCTTTCGGTTTTCCTGTAGACCCCGATGTATAAAGGATAAATAGCGGGTCTTCCGCATCCATAATTTTCGTTACAAAATCACTCGAAGCCTTGGGATAATAATCATCCAGCCAAAAATCTCTGCCTTCCTTCATATTCACTTCGCCGCCCGTTCTTTTCACCACCAAAACTCTTTCCACACTTGGACATTTTTCAACGGCTTTATCAATAATTCCTTTCAAATCAATCGCTTTGTTTCCGCGGTAACTTCCATCAGAACAGATGATTAACTTCGCCTCACAATCATTCACACGCGACGCAACCGCACTATCCGAAAATCCTGCAAAAATCACGGAATGAACCGCTCCCATTCTCGCACAAGCCAACATCGTAACTGCCAATTCCGGTATCATCGGCAAATAAATACACACTCGGTCACCTTTTTGGATGCCCATTTCTGTGAGGACATTCGCCATTTTACAAACGCGTTCGTGCAAATCGCGATAAGTGATGTGCTGCGCTTCTTCATTCGGGTCATTCGGTTCCCAAATAATTGCGGTTTTATCGCCTCGCAAAGATAAATGTCTGTCCAAAGCGTTTTTCGTAATGTTCAGTTTGGCGTTTTTAAACCACTTAATTTTGGCTTCCTCCATATCAAAATCCACCACTTTTGTCCAGCGTTGATACCACACAAAACCTTCATCTGCAATCTTATCCCAGAATTTTTTAGGATTTTTAATAGACTTCTTATACTGCTTGAAATAATCAGGCAAATCGTCGATATACAAGTTCTTCATAATATATTTTTTAGTTATTTTTTCTAGTTTCTAGTTTCAAGTTCAACTCAGTTATTCACTCATTTACTCATTCACTCATTCACTCATTCACAATTCAGTATTCCTCTCTCAAAGTCTCCAACGCTCCAACTTTTTTTTAGGAGCCGGGAATCTGCTTTCCGCTCATACTCCTCACTCCAACGCTTTTGCCATCGCTTGTTGCGGGGTAACCGCTGCAAGCAGGGCTATGAATGCAGTCCGTCATTACGAGGGTTGAAGCAAAGCGAAATGACGAATCAATCTGCTGAAATTTTTTTCAATTTTATTAATGCATTATCTTTTCATATACCTTCAGGGTTTTAAAAACCTTGTAGGTTTCTTGAATCACATTTAAATTCTGTTTTTTACATAGCGCTCCTACGGAGCGCCCCATTATAGCCCATTAATCTTTCTACACGTATATTATTCCTACGGAATAAGTTACAAAACTTTAAAAATATTAGTCAACATCAAAGCAATCTTGAAGGTGTACAAAATTCCATCTTCCATCTTCCCGCTTCCATCAAAATCAGAAAGAATATGTTTTAATCTTCTCCTGAATTTCTCCAACAATCGCCTCGTCATCAATGGTGGAAGGAATTTGGAAATCCTTTCCGTCCAATATCGTTCTAATCAGTTTTCTTAAAATTTTTCCCGAGCGTGTTTTTGGAAGTCGGTTCACAATCATCACATTTTTCAGACAGGCAACCGCTCCGATTTTATCTCTAACCAAGGTCACAACTTCCTTCTCAATTACCTTTTCCTCTTTTGTTACTCCCGCTTTTGTCACGGCAACTGCAAAAGGAATTTGTCCTTTCAATTGGTCTTCAATGCCGACAACTGCACATTCTGCAATGTCTTTACACGAAGATACCACTTCCTCCATTTCTGAAGTTGAAAGTCGGTGTCCTGCAACATTGATCACATCGTCAACACGTCCTGTTACGAAAACATAGCCGTCTTCATCCTTAATCGCACCGTCTCCCGAAAAATAATAACCCGGAAACTGCGACAAATAACTGCTTTGAAATCTTGGCCAATCATTCCACAATCCCAACATCGCACCCGGAGCAAGCGGAAGTTTTATCACCAAATAGCCTTCGTGATGCGCATCGAGTTCATATCCGTTTTCATCAAAAATTTTGATATCATAACCCGGAATTGGTTTTCCTGCAGATGCTCTTTTTATTTTGTATTCGTCTAAGCCAGTCAATAATCCCAACATCGGTGAACCACTTTCTGTTTGCCACCAATGATCGACTGCGGGAATTCCAACGTGTTCATCAAACCAGTCTAAAGTTGCAACATCACATCTTTCACCTGCCAAAAACTGAATTCTGTAATTTGACAAATCATATTTTTTAATCAATTCTCCATTTGGATCTTCTTTTTTAATCGCTCTCATTGCAGTTGGAGCCGTGAACATCGCATTTACTTTATGCTCAGAAATCACGCGCCAAAAAGTTCCTGCATCGGGCGTCATAATTGGTTTTCCTTCAAAAACGATGGTCGTGTTTCTGTTAATCAGAGGTCCGTAAACCATATAGGAATGTCCGACTGCCCAACCAAAATCAGAAGCCGCCCAAAATCTTTCGCCTTCTTGCATTCCGTAATGGTATTTCATGGAAAATTTTAGTGCAGTTGCGTGTCCACCGGTGTCACGCGCAACGCCTTTTGGTTTTCCTGTAGTTCCCGATGTGTAAAGCAGATAGAGTGGATGTGTCGCTTCAACTTCCACATAATCTGCAGGTTCGGATTGTGAAACTAACTCATGATAATCAATCGTTCCCGGAAAATATTCGTGTTTATTGTCGATGAGTTGTCGGTTATAAACGATGATATTTGGAACGTGGTCGGTAGCCAATTCAATCGCTTTTTCTACCAATGGTAAATACGGAATTCTTTTTTGAATTTCTACACCTGCAGTTGCAGTGATGAGGACTTTCGGTTTGCAGTCGTCGATTCTTACCACCAATTCATTCGGCGCAAAACCTCCAAAAACCACATTATGAATCACTCCAATTCTCGCGCAAGCCAACATTGTAAAGAAAGTTTGCGGAATCATCGGCATATAAACAACGGCAGTATCGCCTTTTTCCAAACCAAGCGATTTTAAACCTCCTGCCAATTTTGAAACTTCTTCTTTCAGTTGGTTGAAAGTGTATTCCTGTTTTACTCCGGTAACCGGCGAGTCGTAAATTACGGCAACTTGTTCTCCGAAACCGTCCTCAATATGTTTGTCGATGCAGAGGTACGACATATTGAGTTTTCCGTCCGCAAACCATAGCGGATAACCGTTTTCGTCTTCAGAAAGAATGGTTTTAGGAAATTCAAACCATTTGATGTTTTTGGCTTGTTCAGCCCAAAATTGTTCCTTGTTTTCGATGCTTTCCTGAAACATTTGTTGCGCTTTCATAATATTTCTCTTTGTTTGATTTTGTTTAAATTTGTTTGATGTAGTTTGAAGTTTTCTTCGGACTTCGGACTCCAGTCTTCTAACTTAAGAGTTCCTCCACTTTCTCCGTCAGTTTTTTTATGGAATAAGGTTTTGTTACATACGCATCGGCGCCTAATTCCAAGCCTTTTTTGATGTCGGATTCTCCTGTTTTTGCGGATAGGAAAATGACTTTTATGTTTTTATAATTTTCATTTTTCTTGATTTCGGAAAGGGTAGTGTAACCATCCACATTCGGCATCATGATGTCGAGCAAAATGACGTCGGGGATTTCGGTTTTTAAAATTTCTAAAACTTCCGAACCGTCTCTTGCAATGAAAACCTCGTAAGCTGCCTTTCTGAAAGCATATTCGAGCGTCATTACAATTTTGTGTTCGTCGTCTGCTATTAAAATCTTCCTCATGATTTCTTTCTATTAATTTATTTTATTTCGCCCTTTCAGGGCTTATTTCACATTCCTATTTTATTTCAAAGGGCTTCACCCTTTGCTGTTGATTTCGCCACTTCGTGGCTTGATAATATCTTCTTCCAACTGCAACTTTGCATTTTTAGACTTCAAAATAATCTCGAATGTTACCCCAATCTCCTTGTTTTTTGCCAAAATCTTTCCGCCGTGTGCATTGATGATGTTTTTGCAAATGGCGAGTCCAAGTCCGCTACCAATAGGTTTTCTTAGATTTTGGTTTTTAGATTGGTAGAATTTATCAAAAACGTATTCCAAATCTTCTTCAGGTATGGATTTTCCGGTGTTGAAAATGGAGATTTTCAGTTCGCCGTCTTTTTCTTGGAATTTGGTTTGAATCATTCCTTGCTCGTTCGTGAATTTTAGGGCGTTTCCGAGGATGTTTTGGAACACTTGAATCATTTTATTTTCATCAAATTCAAATAGTTCATTTTGAAGTAAATTAACTTCGGAGTGATGAAGATGCTTTTGTTCAAACAGGTTCTGAAGCGGTTTGTACGCTTTGTGATAGGTGGTGATTATGTTATTTTTGTCAATATTGAGGACAACAGAACCTGCTTCCAACTTGTCAAGGTAGAGAATATCGTTGATGATTTCAGCCAATCGGTCGCTTTCGGAAATGATGTTTTCCAGAAAATCTTTTTTAATTTCTTGTGGCATTTCATCGTCGTCCAAAAGAATTTCACTTGTAGCGCGAATCGCAGTTATTGGGGTGCGAAGTTCGTGAGCAACGCTGTCGAGAAATTCGTCTTTTTGTTGGTCTTTAATGACTAAATTCTCGTTGGCGTTTTGAAGGTCTTCGGAAAGTTTTCGTAATTGATGCGATTGTTCGGTCAATTGTTTGTTGATGGAAATATTTTCCTTGCTTTCTTCCAAAATTTTCAACACTTCGGGAAGCGAAATTTTATCTTCTTTGGTTACGCCTTCAATCAAAATTTTTGCGGAGGCAGTTCCAATTCTTCCACTCAATAAATTTTCGGAAAACTTGATGAAACGGGCATCTGCAATGTCATTCTTTTCAGTAATGTTGTATTTTAAATTAAAAATTTTCAGCGCCTGTTTTGTTTTTTGCTCGCCTAAAAAACGGTTCAAAATCTTTTGAATATCAGAAACATTGGCGGTTCCTCTCCATATATAGGCGTTTTCGTGATTTCTGATGTAATCGTCGATATCGGCATAAATTTCGGCGTAATTTCTTTCGCGATAAGTTCCTATTGTGTTGACAGAAACCAGTGTAAAAATCGAAAAATTAACCAAAATACTCCAGAAAAAAGTATTGGTAATCGGCGACAGATAAGGAATTCTGAAAAAACTTAAAAAACTGTCCTGATAGAACGCCATTTCTTTAATATCAGCAAAATAATTAGGCAAAATCAGGTTGAAATAGCAAATCAAAACTCCTGCAATAATGCCCGAAAGTGCACCTGCATACGTTCCGCGACGCCAAAAAATCGCACCAAAAAACGACGGTGCCAATTGAGAAACCAACACGAACGAAACCAAACCAATGGAAAATAGGGAAGAGGAATTCATTAAATATTTATAAAACATAAATGCCATCATAATCATCAGTAAAATACTGACTTTCCTAATGTTGACGATAGTTTTGGTATTGATGGTGTCGGATTTTATCTTAAAATTCTCCAACCAACCGTAAGGAATAATCAAGTTGTTGGAAAGCATTACCGAAAGTGCAATACTCGACAAAATTATCATTGAAATGGCTGAACTGATGCCGCCCAAAAACACCAAAATCGAGATAAAATAATTTCCAAATTTTTGCGGAATAAGTATGGAAAACATTTCAGGATTTACCACTTCGTTTTGAAACAGAACTTTTCCGCCCCAAGCAACTGGGAAGACAAAAAAGTTGAAAACCAGCATATACAAAGGGAATAACCAAATGGCGGTGCGAATGTGTTTTTCTTTTCGGTTTTCTACAATTGCGGTGTGAAATTGTCTAGGCAACACAAAAATTGCAGACATTGAAAGCAGCAAAAGAAGAAACCAATTGTAGCCTGTTTCGAGATTTTTAAAGGTATTTTTTTCAACAAAATCAGGAAGTTTTGAGGCCTGACTGTAAATATCTCCAAAACCGTTGAACACGCCATAAACAACATAAATTCCGAGAATAGAAAAGAATAAAATTTTCAAAAAACTTTCCACGGCAACAGCGGAAATGATTCCCAAACGTTTTTCGGATGCGTCAACATAACGCGTTCCGTAATACGAAGAAAAAAGTGCAATGATGATGACGACGTAAGTTGCGGTATCCAGAAAAATATTTTCTGTTGTGGGTGTTTGGGTAATTTGATGAAAAGTATCGGAAATCGCCTTAATCTGAAGTCCGATGTAGGGAATAATCGCGAGAATACACACCAAAGCAACCAACGCTCCCAAAGAACGCCCGTTTCCATACCGTAACGAGATGAAATCGGCAATACTTGCAATTTTATTGACGCGGGCAATTCTCACAATTTTGGTATTAATGTAAATCCACGCAGGAATGATGATGACAGGTCCAATGTAAACCGCCATATATTCTAATCCTGAATTGGCGGCAACTCCGATGCTTCCGTAATACGTCCACGCAGTGCAATAGACCGCGAGCGAAAGAGCGTAGATGTAAGGATTATTGGTCCAAAAATTACTCCTCTTCTTCTCTGCCCAGAAAGCAATGAAGAACAAAAGCCCCAAATAGAGGATAATCAGCCCAAATAATACCGAACTACTCATCGAATTTTTTAAAAATCAAAAGGGAAAAAATACTCGAAGCCAACCAAATCGCAAAAATATAAACATAAATAAGTGGCAGTCCGAAAGTTTCCTTTGCATTATTAAACAAAAGCAAAACCGGTGCATTGAACATTATGAATAATGCTATACTCAATACCACCAGTTTTTGCTTGTGTCTCTTTTTCATAAGTGATGAATGATAATTGATAAATGATTTATCAATTTTTACATGATTTTAAAATGATGATTGACAATGTTTTGCATCATTTATCAACCATCATCTATGATTTATTTTTTGTCAGCAGAATATTCTCCTGTTAAAGAATACCAACCGAAAACCGCTAATCCACCGACAATTATCGGCATCAGAATCGTGAGAATGATCCAGCCGAAAACGTGGTCTTCCTGTTTGTCGGACATCACTTTTGGAATTCCAAAATCGGTGAATCCGAAGTAAGCAACCACGACTGCTAAAAGTAACCAAACAATTCCTAATATTTTTTTTATTGAATCCATTTTTTTGTTTTTTAAAGTTAATAAATTTTTTTGGCTTAGATGCGGGAATCGGGCGGATGGAAGTTAATTTCGCACTGCTATTTTTTCCATCTTACAGCGCCTTTCTTCCAATCTAAACTACATCTTCGTCGAGATTACTGTTTTTGGTTTTCAAATAAATAGTTCCGATCACCAAACAAACTCCCGCAACCACAATCGGATACCAAAGTCCTTGCAAGAACCATTCTGCGTGACCAGAAGATTTTGCAGATGTTACCAAATAAGTAGCAACTGCAGGTAGCAATCCACCGAATACCCCGTTACCAATATGATAAGGAAGAGACATGGAAGTGTAGCGAATTCTCACAGGGAACATCTCCACCAAGAATGCCGCAATGGGACCATAAACCATCGTCACAAAAACGACTTGAATAAATACCATTAAAATCAAAAGCCAGCGAGTATCTGCATTCACGGTAATTGCTTCTTTTACGACAGGTGTTTGAGGTTTTCCGTCTATCATAATGGGCCCACTTGCTGACCAATGAACGATGCTGTCTTTCTTCATTGAAAATCCGTCGGTAAAAACTTTTTCAGTATGGAAAGTGATGATGCTGTCTGTCGCAATTTTTTCGTGAACTTTCGCCGTTCTTTTTTCTGTTAATCCATCTTTAGTAACTTCTTTTCCTTGAATTTCTACCGAATGATACATGGTTTTATAAATCGGCCGATATGCTATGATTGCGAGTAACATTCCAATCATCATAATTGGTTTTCTACCAACTTTATCAGAAAGCCAACCGAATAAAACGAATAGCGGCGTTCCTAAAAATAATGCAAGTGCCATCATGGAATCTACTTGTGCAGACTCGATGTTCATTACTTTTTGCATGAAACTCATGGCGTAGAATTGTCCGGTGTACCAAACTACACCTTGTCCCATCACTGCTCCGAAAAGTGCGAGTAACACGAATTTGAAATTGAATTTATTCCCGAAACTTTCCTTTAAAGGATTAGTTGAAGTTTTTCCTTCTTTTTTGGCTTTTGCGAAAAGCGGAGATTCCTTCATATTTCTTCTGATGACATAAGATACTCCCACCATCAAAATGGAAATCCAAAAAGGAATTCTCCAACCCCAATTGTCGAATTCTTCAGCAGTTAGGGAAGTTTTCGTAACTAAAATTACAATGAGCGAAATGAAAAGTCCTGCAGTCGCCGTGGTTTGAATCCAAGAAGTCCAATATCCGCGACGGTGAGGTTGAGAATACTCTGCCACATAAGTTGCAGCGCCTCCGTATTCTCCACCGAGAGCCAAACCTTGAAGCAATCTTAAAATCAAAACCAAAACAGGTGCAACAAATCCGATGGTTTCATAACTTGGAACGCAACCGATTAGGAATGTGGAGAATCCCATAATTAAAAGCGTTACCAGGAAGGTATATTTTCTACCGATAATATCCCCTAATCTTCCAAAAAACAATGCTCCGAAAGGTCTTACCACAAATCCCGCTGCGAAAGTTGCGAGTGTGGAAAGAAACGCCGCTGTCGGATTATCAGCAGGGAAAAATTTAGTTGCGAGAACCACCGCCAAACTTCCGAAGATGTAGAAATCATACCATTCAATCAGTGTTCAAGAGATGAAGCCATGATCACGCCCCAAATCGTTCTGTTTTTTTGCTTCTCTTCAACATAAGCGTCGTGCTCCTGTTGACTGTTAAACTTTTTAGCCATAATATTTTAGTTTTGTTTAAATTAAATTTAAGATTGAAAGATGGGAGCGGGAAGTGGGAAGACTTCCATCCTCCAGCTTCAGGAATCCCTCTAAAAGGAGTACATCACTCGCACCATTCCACGGAAATTCCCCACATCTTTGATGTTGTTTTCAGCTTTTCCATTGGCGTTTAAGTCGCCCCATTTTGCAGCGGTATATTCCAGTTCAGGTGAAATGCTGAATTTATTTTGTTTGAAATCTACTCTCGCAGAAGCTCTCCAAACATTATCTAAAATTCTCGTTCCGGAAACGCCTCTCATGTACAGATTTTTGAAACCAGAATCCACGCCTTCATTTTTCGTATATCCAAAGAAAACTCCAGGAGCGATTTTCGGATTAGCACTTGCCAAATCAACCCAGAAAGCCGAAGTTTTGGATGGTTTGTAGGATTCCTGACCGTTTGGTTCTGTATATCCTGCAAAACCTCCAAGCATTACCAAATGATGAAGATTCCCGCCAGAAATCCCATAAAGTTTGGCAATGATTTTTTCGTTGGAATATTTAAAGTAAGCCAGGAAATTGGCAGAATTTACTTTTTCGTCTGAAGCCAAATTGTTGGATTCGATTACAGGTTTCAATGATTGATATTCAGCAGCAATTCCTGCTACGATATTTTTATTTTTGTACTGAAATTGACCGTGGAAAGTAGGCATTGCAGAATTGAAAGTCGCACTGTTTGCCGAAGCACCTGTCGCGTTTGCAGTTTGAAACTCCCTGTCTTTATAAGCAACTGCGATAAAAGAAAGTTCGTTCGCTAATTTTTGTGAAACCCTGATTTGTCCTGCCCAACCAAAAGGATTGAACAAAATTCCCGTGTTGAAATTGGCAACTCCAGGAAAAACCTCAGGTATAAAAGACGGATACCAAGTTTGTCCGAAAGTAACTGCCGTTTTTCCCCAATCCAAAGTTGCAGTTGCGTGACGAAGTCTTAAAAGTCCTGTACTTCCGCTTCCTGCCGAACTTTTGTTCAGTTCCGTATTTCCGAAAAAATCGGCTTCAATTTTTCCAGAAGCTTTTGCGCCCCAAACATCGGGACCTTTGAAATTGATTCCAACACGCGAAGTTATTGCCAAAAAGTTGCTTGCAGAAGCAGCGTTGATGTCTTTTCCATTGGCATCTAATTTTTCATCAAGCGGATACAGGTTTAAATTGTATTCTCTAGAATATGCTGATTGTCTGCTATCAAAGTTATATTCAGTTCGAACCCAGCCGTAAATTGATGCGTCCCATTCTTTTGTCTTTTTCTGTTCGGCTTCCAGTTTTTCAATTCTTTTCAGAAGATCTGCATTAGAAATAGAATCCTGCTGCGCAAAACTTAGGTTGAAAAGAAAAAGTGAAGAACTGATTCCTAATAAAATTCCAAATTTCTTCATAGTTTGATAATTTTTAGTTCATTTTTTTACCGAAACGAAATTGAAAATAAAAATCTACTTGAAGAAATTTAATATATATTTGTGTTAATAATATAGAAGTTTGAAATATGTAGTCTGAAGACCGAAGAATTTTTGTGAAAAAAACAGGATTTTACTTTAAATCGAAGATGTTCATACCTAAATCAAACCTTTAATTCAATCGCTCAATCTGTAGCTTCCATCTTCCATCTTCGGACTTCCGACTCCCAACTACTTCTTAAACCTTTCCCATTTAATCATCATGTATTTATCGCCAAATTCAGTGATGATCAAACCTGAACCTTTAATGTTTTCCTCATTCTGCATGAATTCAATCAGCTCGTTTTGTTTAAAAACTTTGTAGGTAGTGTGAAATTCTGAATGCGGTGGTCTTTTGATGTTATACTTCTTTATCCATGAAGAAATGGTGACGTGGGAAACCCCGATGATCCGTTCTATTTCGCGAAAACTTAAACCTTCCAAATAGAGTTGAAGCGCTTTCGTGACAAAGTAGTCATCAATTTGCTTTCCTAATTTTTTCACCGTAAAATAATAATTGCAATCTTTACAAAGAAACCTTTGCCTTTCGTTGATGATCCCACTTTTTACAATGTTTTTCTGTTGACATTTTGGACAAGAATTAGGCATAACTATACTTTTTTAGCAAAGATATATTAATTTAGCACAAATTTACTGTTAGAAATTAAAATTGTTCAAAATATTTTGAAATTAAACTTATTTTTCTACCTTTGCAATCAATGAAAATCAATCCTATTTTCTTTGATACTTTTGGAAGCGGATACGCCGACAATTATGATATTTATTATGAAACGAAGTCTTTTGGGCTTCGTTTTTTTTTGTAATTTTAGGAGATTAAATTCATCAGTTATGATCAAATTATCCCGCATCAGCAAAGAAGAAATCGAGAAAATCCTCGACATGGCGCTCGATTTCGCTAATGGTAAAGTTTGTAAGGCAAAATCAGATATTTTTGTTTCCAACCTTTTTTTTGAAGACAGCACAAGAACGAGAGTTAGTTTTGAAGTTGCCGAAAGGAAGCTTGGACTTCACGTCATCCCGTTTGATGCACAAACAAGTTCGGTTAATAAAGGTGAAACATTATATGATACGATTAAGACAATAGAATCTATTGGAATTGATTTAGCTGTAATCCGCCACAAAAAAGACCGGTATTATGACGAACTGATCGATGCGGATTTAGCACTAATCAACGCAGGAGACGGAATCGGACATCATCCAAGTCAGAGTTTGCTTGATTTGATGACCATTAAGCAAGAGTTTGGAAAATTTGAGGGACTTACTGTCGGAATTATCGGCGACGTAAAACACAGTCGTGTTGCGAATTCTGATGCAGATGCTTTGAGAAGATTAGGCGCAAAAGTTTTCTTTTCAGGGCCTGAAGATTGGTTCGGACAGGGTGAAATGATGAACGGGACTTTCAGAAACTTTGACGATTTGATTCCTGAAGTAGATGTTTTAATGCTTTTGAGAATTCAGCATGAAAGACATCGTAATGAAATGCAAATTAGTGATTATCTAAACAAATACGGTTTAACGAAAGAACGTGAGCAACGAATGAAAAACGGCTCGATCATCATGCATCCCGCTCCAATAAACAGAGGAGTGGAAATTGACAGCGATTTGGTAGAATGCGGCCGCTCAAGAATTTTCAAACAAATGGAAAACGGAGTTTATGCGAGAATGGCGATTTTGAAGGATGCGCTTGAGAAAAAAGGCTTCGAGTTCGAGGAAAGGTAAATTATTAAAATTTGGGCGTTTTGCCCATTTTTTTTGAGTAAAAATAAATCTACGGAGCTCGGTCATCCGACTTCCGACTTTAAAAAAATGAAAAAGAAGTTAATATTAGAAACAGGCGAAGTTTTTCACGGTGAAGGTTTCGGAGCGAATTGGGAAACAGTAGGCGAAGTGGTTTTCAACACGGGAATGACGGGTTATCAAGAGCTGATTTCAGACCCATCATATTGCGGACAGATTGTTTGCATGACTTATCCGCTGATTGGAAATTACGGAGTCAACCGTGATGATTTTGAAAGCATTGAACCTGCAATAAAAGGTTTGATTGTGAGAGAGTTGTGTGATTTTCCATCTAACTTTAGAAGTCAGATGACGATTGATGAACTTTTTAAAAAGAAAAATCTTTCAGGAATTCAGGGAATTGATACCCGAAAACTCACGAGAATTCTCAGAAACAGAGGAGTTGTAAAGGGCAAAATCGTAGATGAAAATTCAAATGATGAGGAAGTTATCCGTCAAATAAAAACTTTTGAAATTCACACCAATCAGGTAGAGTCGGTTTCCACAAAAACGGCGTATGCTGCTCCGGGAAGAGGTTTCAAGGTAGTCTTGGTCGATTTTGGTTCCAAATTGGGAATTATTCGCGAACTTTCTCAAAGGGATTGTGACATTACCGTTGTCTCTCAAGACGTAACCGCCGACGAAATTCTGATGATGAATCCAGATGGTGTGATGCTTTCCAACGGTCCCGGAAATCCAGAAGACGTAAAAGGAGCACAGGAAATGATTAATGGAATTCTTGGAAAAGTTCCCATTTTTGGGATTTGTCTTGGTCATCAGTTGATTGGTTTAGCGTGTGGCGCAAAAACTTTTAAATTGAAGTTCGGTCATCGTGGTGGAAATCATCCGGTTTTAGACATCGCGAAAAATCGAGTGGAAATTACCGCGCAAAATCATGGTTATGCCATCGATTCCGAAAGTTTGAAAAACACAGATTTGGAAGAAACCCATATCGCTTTAAACGATAAAACAAACGAAGGTTTTAAGCATAAAATTCATCCTTGTTTCTCGGTTCAGTACCATCCGGAAGCAAGTCCGGGACCGGAAGACGCGAATTATTTGTTTGATGAGTTTATTGAATTGATGGAAGAATTTAAACGAAAATAGAAATTCAGAAATAAAAAGAGATGACTGAAATTTGGCATCCAATATCTAATATCAAGTATAGAGATTGCTTTGCAAACTCAAAATGAAATAAAATGAAAAGAACAGACATAAAAACAATCCTCGTCATCGGATCGGGTCCCATCATTATCGGACAAGCTGCGGAATTCGATTATGCAGGAACTCAGGCGTGTTTGGCGCTTAAAGAAGAAGGTTACAAAGTAATTCTCATCAACTCGAATCCTGCCACAATCATGACCGATGTGGAAATTGCCGACAAAGTTTATATAGAACCGATTTCCCTTCCGTTTGTGAGCCACATTATCCGAAAAGAGCGTCCCGATGCACTTTTGCCGACTCTTGGTGGACAAACCGGCTTGAACATGGCGGTAGAATTGGAGAAATCAGGAATTTTGGCAGAATGCAAAGTCGAGGTTTTGGGAACTAAACTTTCGGCCATCAACAAAGCCGAAGACAGAGACCTTTTCCGTGAATTGATGAGGGAATTAAACGAACCCGTTCCAGAAAGTGATATCGTTCACACCGTGGAAGAAGCGATTAATTTTGCCAATAAAATCGGTTATCCAGTCATCGTTCGTCCCGCTTTTACAATGGGCGGAACAGGCGGTGGAATTGCAGATAACGAAACCCAACTTCAAGAAATAACAGATTTGGGATTAAAATATTCTCCTGTTACACAGTGTTTGATTGAGAAATCCATCGCAGGTTTCAAGGAAATTGAATACGAAGTGATGCGCGACAAAAATGATAATGCGATTGTCGTGTGTAATATGGAAAACATCGATCCAGTTGGAGTTCACACCGGAGATTCAATTGTAGTTGCACCTTCGCAAACGCTTTCCGACCGAGAATATCAATTGTTGAGAAATGCTTCCTTAAAAATTATTCGTGTACTTGGAATTGAAGGCGGTTGCAACGTTCAGTTGGCTTTAGATCCGCACTCTTTTGATTATTATATCATCGAAGTAAATCCAAGAGTTTCGCGTTCATCGGCTTTGGCGAGTAAAGCGACCGGTTATCCGATTGCGAAAATTGCAGCAAAAATTGCGGTGGGTTTGACTTTGGATGAAATCATGAATCCCGTTACAGGAAAGACTTACGCATGTTTCGAGCCGGCTTTGGATTATGTGGTGACGAAATTCCCGAGATTTCCTTTCGATAAATTTGAAACCGCCGACAGACGACTTTCCACCCAAATGAAAGCAACGGGTGAAGTGATGGCAATCGGCAGAAATTTTGAGGAATCTTTACAAAAAGCCATCCGTTCTTTGGAAACCGGATTGAGACATATTGGTTTAAAATCTAAACAGGCAGAAGCGTTAACCGACGAGGAAATTGAACGCAGAATTCGAGTTTGTGATGACGAAAGATTATTCATTATCGGAGACGCTTTACGACGAGGTTACGATTGGGAAAAAATAGTGGAGTGGAGCAAAATTGATAAATTCTTTATTTGGAAAATCAAGAAATTGATTGATTTCGAGAAGGTGATCGCAGAAAAGAAATTCGATGTAGAAATTTTGATGAAAGCCAAAAAACTCGGATTCTCAGATTTAAGTATTGCCATTTTATGGAATTCAACCCAAAGGGAAATCTTCGAGTTCCGTAAAAACAGCGGAATCATGCCGGTTTACAAAATGGTCGATACTTGCGCCGCCGAATTTGAAAGCGAAACCCCTTATTTCTACGGAACTTACGAAGAGGAAAATGAAAGCATCGTTTCCGACAAAGAAAAAATCATCGTTCTTGGTTCGGGTCCGATTCGTATCGGACAAGGTGTGGAGTTCGATTATGCCACGGTTCACTCAGTTTGGGCGATTAAACAAATGGGTTACGAAGCGATTATCATCAACAATAATCCTGAAACGGTTTCCACCGATTTTTCGATTTCCGATAAATTATATTTCGAACCTTTGACGGAAGAAGATGTAATGAACATTATCGAATTGGAAAAGCCAAAAGGCGTCGTGGTACAGTTTGGCGGACAAACCGCAATAAATTTAGCGGATAAATTGGCAAGTCATGGCATACAGATTTTAGGAACTTCTCTGGAAGATTTGGACCGAGCTGAAAACCGAAATAAATTTGAAGCGGCACTTCAGGAATTGGGAATTCCACAACCTTTGGGAAAAACTTGTTTCACGAAAGAAGAAGCGTTGAAAATCGCGCAGGAAATAGGTTTCCCTGTTTTGGTTCGTCCGAGTTATGTTTTGGGAGGTAGAGCGATGGAGATTGTTTACGACGAAAAAGAACTCAATCATTACATGGAAAATGCGGTGAAAGAAAGTTCGGAACACCCGATTTTGATCGACCGATATTTAACCGGAAAAGAAGTGGAAGTGGATGCGATTTCCGACGGAGAAACCGTGATTATTCCTGGAATTATGGAACATATCGAAAGAGCGGGAGTTCACTCCGGAGATTCCATCGCGGTTTATCCACCACAAAATATTACGCCGAAACAGATTGAAACTTTGGTGGATTATACGCAAAGATTAGCAAAAGGTCTGAACATCATCGGTTTAATGAATATTCAATACGTTCTTTATGAAGGCGATGTTTACGTGATAGAAGTGAATCCGCGTTCTTCCAGAACGGTTCCTTTCCTTTCAAAAATTACCGATGTTCCGATGGCGAATTTGGCAACGAAAGCGATTCTCGGACAAAAATTGAAAGATTTAGGATATCAAAACGGATTGGTTCCTGAAAAAGAGGGAATTTACGTGAAAGTTCCGGTTTTCTCTTTCTCCAAATTAACGAGAGTGGATGTTTCACTCGGTCCTGAAATGAAATCGACGGGCGAAGTAATGGGGAAAGATTCAACATTGGAAAAAGCACTTTATAAAGGAATGATTGGAGCAGGAAGAAAAGTTCCGCTTCATGGCGCAATTCTTTTTACAGTCGCCGATAAACACAAAGAAGAAGCATGTGAATTGGCGCGAAGATTTCAGGAAATCGGTTTCCGAATCTGGGCGACAGAAGGAACTGCAAAATATTTTGAGGAACACGGCGTAAAAACCAAAATCGGATACAAAATCGAGGAAAATCCTGAAATCAACCTGATCGATTTAATTCAGAAAGGAAAAGTTCAATACATTGTCAACACCATGACCAAAGGAAAACAATCCGAAAGAGACGGTTTCCAAATTCGTAGAACTTCCGTTGAAAACGGTGTTCCATGTTTGACATCGATGGACACGGTGGAAGCGATTTTGAAAGTAATCGAAAGTATGAGTTTTAAAATGGAGCAGATGTAATGTAGTGACGGATCGAGATCTGTCCGAAATCAAAATTTATAAATGATAGAATCCGTCTCACAACTGAGGCGGATTTTTTTTGGTTATTATTTAGGATTTTTGTATATTTATCATTGATAATCAGATAGTTGTTTATGAATTTCAAGCATTATAACCAAAATCAGCTGGTGCTGTTTCCTTATAGTTTTGAGGAATTGATTCCCGAAAATCACCCTGTTCGGATTGTCAATGATATTTTGGAGAGAATTAATATAGATCCGCTTCTAAAAGCCTACAGCAGAGAAGGAAATCCCAGTTATCATCCCGGGATGATGCTCAAAGTGATGGTTTTTGCGTACATGAATAATATTTATTCCTCCCGGAAGATAGAAAAAGCGCTTCGGGAAAATATCAATTTTATGTGGCTTTCCAACATGAGCATTGTGGATCACAATACCGTGAACCGCTTCCGGAGCAATAAGCTGGAAGCGGCTTTCAAGGATATTTTCTCGCAAGTAGTTTTGCTTTTGGCAGATGAAGGCTTGGTGAGTTTGAAACAGGTTTTTGTGGATGGAACGAAAATCGAAGCACAGGCAAACCGCTACACTTTTGTTTGGGCAAATGCCATTAAAACCAATAAAGAAAAAATGCTCCGCCAATTGGAAGATCTTTGGAAATACGCTCAAAACGTGGCAAGAGAGGAAGACAAAGACCCTGAACCGCCTGAGTTTAAAGAAATCAGCAAAGAAAAGATCCAGCAAACCGTAGAAAATATCAATGCCAAATTGAAAGGCAGCGACCGCAAGACCGATTCCGACAAAAAAGCTAAAGCCAAGCTGAATTACATTAAAAATAATTTTGAGAAAAACCTCGATAAATACGAAGCTCAGGAAGCGATTTTAAAAGAAAGAAACTCTTACAGCAAGACGGATGAAGACGCCACTTTTATGAGAATGAAGGATGATCACATGCAGAACGGACAACTTAAACCCGCCTACAATGCACAAATTTCTACGGAGAATCAAATCATCGTCAATTATACCATTCATCAGCAGACCAATGACTTCAATACCCTAGAGCATCATCTTAAAAATTTTGAGAAACTCTATGGGGAAAAAAGATTGGCGGAATTAGAAGAACTCACTGCCGATGCAGGTTATGGGAGCGAGCAGAACTATGAATTGCTGGAACAGAACAATATTACACCTTATGTAAAATACAACACCTTCGACAAAGAGCAGGATGCCCATTATCAGGCGAAACACAAAACATTCAGCAAAGAAAATCTGCACTACAATCAGGAAAAAGATTATTACGTCTGTGCGATGGGTCAAAAGATGGAAAAAACACACGAAAGCACTCGGAAAACCAAGACCGGTTACCCTCAAAAACTCTCGCATTATCAGGCTAAAAACTGTGATGGATGCCCAATCAGAGGCGTTTGTCACAGTTCCAAAGAAAATCGCAGTGTAGAGCGAAACCATCATCTGGAACAGTACAAAGAGAAAATCAGGGAACTATTAAACAGCCAAGAAGGCATTAAAAAACGCAGACAACGCTCGGTTGAAGTAGAACCTGTGTTTGCACATCTGAAACATTGCAACAATTTTAAGCGGTTTACCCTGAAAGGTCTGAAAAAAGTAGAATTGGAGTTCGGATTGCACGCATTAGCACACAATTTAAGAAAGAAAGTTGCCTAAAGAAGACAACTTTTTCTTTTTCCAAAACATTGAAGATTGGAACTGCAATAAAAAATCCGCCTCAATTTTTATTGTGAGACAGATTCTTTTTAGTTCCAACTTTAATTATTTCTTTAATTTAAATCAACTAAATTTCTGAAAATTAGGTTTTACGGTTTTTATTTCGTACATTATCAAAGTTTTGAAACTTCATGCAATCCGATGTTGAAATCCAAGATTAAAATAGTTTCAAAACCGACTTTAATATTTAACATTTTAAAAACAATTTGCGAATGGAACCGATGAATTTTAGGAAATTGAACATCATTAATCCGTTAATCCGTGCAGCAACGGAGGCCGGATTTGGAAGTCCGACGGAGATTCAAAGCCGAATCATCCCGAAAATTATTTTGAAGAAAGATATTTTTGGCTGCATTGAAAATGAGGGTGAAAAAACGGCTTCTTTCGTCATTCCCATTATTCAGCAACTCAAGAAAAATACGGTGGAATATCGAAATATTCGCGTCTTAATTATCACGGCAAACACTGAAAGTGCGGAGAATATTGATGAATCTTTTAATACTTTCAGTAAATATTTACCAATTTCCAAGCTCTCGATTTTGGATGATGAACCTCATGGTTCGCAAATTTATAAGATGCGAAAAGGGAAGGATATTTTGATTGCGACACCGGAACGACTTTTGGAACTTGTTCAGCAAGGACACGCCGATTTTTCGAAACTGGAAACGGTGATTATAAAAGACATCAGCAAACTTGAAAATGTGCATGTTTTGGAGCAGACTTCAAAAATTATGGAAAGACTTCCGCTAAAAGTTCAAAAATTGCTTTTCACTAAAAATCTTTCCAGGAAGGTGAAAGATTTCGCAGGTCGATTCTTGTGTAATGCAACGGAAGTTAGAATTCCAGAAGAGTTTTCCATTCGGAACAAATCAAAAATTTCAATACTTTCAAATAATTTGGATGTTCATTTCGATAATATCATTAATCCTAAAGAAGGTCGTTCATTTGCCTATTAAAATATCGGAAATCAATTTCCGATGAGGTAATAAATGTGCAATCATTGAAATAAAATCAATTAATTACAAACAATAAAAACATCAGACAACAGTACATTATGGCAGAAAGTTATTCAAAAAAAGAATTCAACAAAAAGAAACTGGAAAAACAAAAAGAAAAAGAAAAACGACGCGAAGAGCGAAAACTCAACAATGATAAAGGAAAGGATTTGACCGAAATGTTCCTGTATGTTGATGAAAACGGACGGTTAACAGAAACAAAACCTACAGAAAATAGAACTTCCGAAGTTGAGCTTGCCGACATTCAGTTGGGCGCCGCTCCAATCGAGGCAGAAAAAACTCAAAAAACAGGGATTATCACTTTTTTAAATGAGGAAAAGGAGTTTGGTTTCATCACTTCTTCTAATGGTGGTGAGAATTTATTTTTTCACTTAAGTAATTGTGCACATCCCGTTAAAAAAGGAAATAAGGTAACTTTTGAGGTCATAAAATCTCCAAAAGGATTTGCCGCTGTTGAAATTCAATTGGTGAAATAACCGAATCCACAGAAGACAAAAGAGAACGCCTCATCTGAAGCGTTCTTTTTTCATTCCTAAAAAGCAGGTTAATTTCTGTTTTTAATCACCACGTAGCCTGAAAAATTTCAAAGTCGGTCCAGTGGAGATTCCACTTTTCGAAGATGCTTGTCAACAATTTTGGTGTAATTGAGCGTGGTGCTGATTTGGTTGTGGCCCAAAAGTTTTTGGATGAGCGAAATATCGGTCCCATACTCCAAAAGATGCGTCGCATAACTGTGGCGCAGCGAATGAATCCCGACTGTTTTATGGATCCCTGCTTTTTTCATGGCGTTTTTAAAAACGTTCTGGGCACTTCTGACAGAGTATTTTCCACCATCCTGACCTTCAAAAAGGAATTCTTTGGGACGGAACTCGCGGTAATAATCCCGAAGTTGCGGCAAGATACTTTCGGGAAGATTTACGTAGCGGTCTTTTTTGCCTTTGGCTTTCGAGATCAGGACACGCATGGATTTGCTGTCGATATCTTCAATTTTCAAGTTCACGATTTCACTCACCCGAAGTCCCATTCCATAGCAGAGTTTGATGATGGTTTGGTGTTTGGCGTTTTCGGTAACCGAGATAATTTTTGCGATTTCGGAGGGGTTCAAAGATTTTGGCAAGATTTCCGGTTTTTTCGGGCGAGGTATTTCGAGGAAGATTTTTTCGCGTCGCAGCACTTTTTCGAAGTAGAATTTTAGGGCGTTGATTCTGCTGTGCAGATAATTTTCAGAAACCCCCAAATCGGTGACGCAGTAGAGTAGGTAAGCCTTTATTTTTTCCGAAGTTAAATTCTCCACGGGGAAATCTTTGATGGTGGAAAGCAGCTGCGCAAATTCCGTACTGTATGATCGAAGGGTGTTTTGGCTGAGACCGCGCAAGATGATCTCGTTCTGCAATTCGGTTAGCGCGTGCAGATTTATGGGGTGAATCTGCAGTAAAGCTTGTTTTCCCAGGATTTTTTTCTCGAGGTTGAACAGGTCTCGATAATGGATTTTATCCGGAACGTACCAACATAATTGGGACTGAGACCACCTGGGTTTTGTGAAAGATTTCAAGTGTTTCAGGACATCGAAATTTTTTGGAAAATGAATCCAAATAACGTTATTTTCTTTATGGGTACCTATCTCGAAGCGAAAAAGATTAAGGTTTAGGGTTTGCGTATTTTTCATCTCGTTTGTGTTTTTGCACTTGCGTGTTTTGTGTAGATAAAATTACAAATTAAAATGAATACTGATAATCAGGGAATTAAAAATTTTATAAAAATTTTTTTGTAAGGGGTGAATTGCGTATATTTGATTGTTAGCAGAAATTTTATACAACTACACTGTTTCAAAGAGGAATATGCCGATAATCCTAAATAGTAGGCAAAAATATTTTTTTTAGATAATATGAAAAAATTAGAACAATTACGGCAAATTCAAGAGGAAATTGAACTCTATTACAAGAAACTCTCAAAAGAAGAAAATATTTTAGATGAATATTTTAATAACTTGAATTTAAAAAGACATGTTGAACTCTATTATAAAGTATTTTTTAGTAGAATGAGTTATGATGCGGATATTCTTTTTATCGGTATAAATCCTGGTGGTGGTGAAGAATGGTGTTCACCTTTAGAAAAAGAAAAATTTGAATATGTTGAATATGATTATTCCTTAGCATATGAAACAAAAAAGGTTTTTGAATTAGCAAACTATAAAAACTTGTTACAAGTATTAGACGAAAATAATAGAGTTGTCAAAACCAATCTATATTATTTAGTTACAGAAAATAAAAGTCAATTAGAACATTTTATTAATCACATTCTAAATAAAGAACAGAGAGAAGAATTTATTGAAAATCATAAAAACTGGGCTTCAAAAATCATAGATTTATCTAATCCTAAAATTATTATTTATGAAGGTAAATCTGCATTCAACGAATCACCACCATATTTTAATAATGCTATTAGATTAGTTGATTTCGAAAAAGATGGCATTTATTTAGTTAAATTGAAGGATTACAAATCTGCGTTGATAGGTTTTAGCAGATTTCAAAGTAGAATTCTAAACAAAGAAATTTTGGCGGAGGTTTTAGAAAAAGAACTTGATACCATAGAGGAAATAAAAATTTATAAACATTTAACTCATTAATATCAAACTTATGAATGATTTTCAGATGGAGAAATTTAGAAAAAATTGGACAAAACGCTTGGAATCAATATTTTGGGATAGATTTCAAAAGAAGCAAGAAGAATTAACAATGATTTATATGTTCGACTTTTGTTCATTAAACAGTGATGTGAGAAGTGATGAATTTGGTCATTTATTTTTATGTTATAATTATGAAAAGCGGAAAGAATCAGAAAACAATATTATACTAAAAAATATTTTCGTGAAATTATTTGACAAAAATACGAATGATAAATATCTTGGATATTATAAATTGAAAAGTGAAGATGATTTCCGCGAAGTATTGATGGCATTTTTTTTAATTGGAAATGAAATAGAAGATACTGAATTAAAAAATTATCTTTTGCAAAATAATGTCAGAAAACATTATGAACAATTTCAAAAAACTGGATTAGATTCTGATGAACTTTTGGAAAAATATATTAATGATATTATAGCAGAATTTCAAATAGTTGCTTTGAGAACAAAGAATTCTATTTTTGAAAATGAAGTGCTTGCAGAAAATTCAGAAAAATTTTTGAATTTTCCGTTTATTAATCGAAGTTAAAAACAGAATACTCATACAACCGCTTGAAATATAATAGTGTTTTAAGAAACGCAAATTAAGAATGAATCTTTATGTTATTTCCGATATTCATGGTTTATATTATACATTCAAGGAGTTATTGAATAAGATTGGATTTAATAAAACTGATGAGTTAATTATTCTTGGAGACTATATTAATCGTGGAAAAAGAAGTAAAGAAGTAGTCGATTTTATAATGGATTTACAGAGTCAAAACTATTTCATTACTCTGTTGAAGGGAAATCATGAAGATATGATTTTTGATTCTTTAGAATTAGAAGATTGGACAAGCGGAGATCCTGAAACTTTGAAAAGTTTCGGAATAAATCACTTGAAAAATCTTAATAATGATTATAAAAATTGGTTTTCAAAATTGAAACATTTTGAAGAAAAGCAAAATACAATTTTTGTTCATGCAGGTTTAAATTTTCGTTATGACAATCCATTTGAAGATAATAAAAGCATGATGTGGATACAAGATTGGTATCAAACCATTAATTATAATTGGCTTTCTAAAAGAATGATTATACATGGTCATGTCCCAATTGAAAAAGATTGCATAGAAAAAATGTCTGCTGAAATAGATATTTCAAGAGTCCTAAACATTGACAATGGCAGTTTTTTAAAAAATTGCAAAGGTTTTGGAAATTTATGTTCTTTCGAATTAAACTCTAGACGTTTACAGTTTCAGGGAAATATTGATTAAAAAACTTCTGCTAACATTGTATTGGCAAAATGCGGGGCTAAAGTCGGAATTGAAAAATCCTGCAACTTTTGTCGCCGCTATTTTTCCATTCCATATTATTTTTGTAAGTTTATTCCATGGAAAAAATATCGGCTCAGCTTGGTCGAACTTGAACCAAAGGTTCTTCATTCTCCCGCACTTCGCCAATACTTTTTCCGTTATCTGTAACCGATAAACAAATATGCGGTTTAATTAAATATTTCATCAATGCTTACGTTTCTATTAATATCATAACATCCTATATGTTTTATTTTTTTATTATATAAATCAATTTTTAAAATAAAACTATTTCCAGTTATTGATACAACTTCTGCCACTGCTTTATTACCTTTTATTGATGATTTTATTATATTCCATCTTTTTAAAGAATTAATGAATTTTTTTGAATAATTTTTAAATAAATAATTATTTAAAACTTTTACAAAAGAATAATACAATTCTTTGTCTGAATTAGTCTTTTCCATTTATTATTATATTTTATTTTAATATTTAAAATTTCATATTCCAAAAAAGGTATTTTTCTAAAAAAGAAGTATCTATTTCTTCTTTGGTAGGTTTTATTTTTTCGTTAAAATCCCATTCATAATTTTCAGCATAAAACAAATATCCATCATAAAAAGATTTCACTTTAAAATATAAATGGATTGGCATATTACCTCTTGAATTAAATTTAGTTTTAAAATCCTTATTATTTTTTAGTAATTTATGATATAGAAAATCATCACCTTTTTCGTTTATAGGCTGTTTAGTGAAAAAAATACTTTTTAATGATTTTAAAATTTCTAAAGAGAAGCAATCTAATCCTAATTGTTCTGAAAGTTCTTGGACGTAATAATTTATCATAATGTTTGAGTATTTTCGGCTACAGATAACACTGCATTTGCTAGACGTGGTGGAATGTTATCAGTAGCACTATTTGTTATATTTTCAATTTTTGTTTTAGTAGAACTTGCGAGCAGTCAAGCCACGCCTCGCAAGATGCTTTGCCGTTAGCCGCAATGTTAGAAAAACCGTCCACAAAATCAAGAGATTATAAAAATATGTCAATAAAAAATATTCAAAATTCTGAAAATTACAAATGGGGCAAAAATTGTGACGGATGGAAGTTAGTTGATACCAATTCTTTAAGTGTAATACAGGAAAAAATGCCTCCTAAAACCGAGGAAAATTTACATTTTCATGAAAACTGTCAACAATTTTTCTATATTTTGAGCGGAATTGCAGAATTTCAAATTGAAAATGAAATTTTTATAGTTGAGGAAAATAATGGAATTCACATTCCTAAAATGAAAAAGCATAAAATTATGAACAGAACTGAGCATGATTTGGATTTTTTAGTCATTTCAGAACCCAAATCTCATGGAGACAGAATTAACTTATAGATAAATGAAAATAATATATT
Source organism: Candidatus Kaistella beijingensis (assembly GCF_020084865.1). NCBI lineage: Bacteria > Pseudomonadati > Bacteroidota > Flavobacteriia > Flavobacteriales > Weeksellaceae > Kaistella > Candidatus Kaistella beijingensis. The sequence goes on from NZ_CP071953.1 coordinate 196,273, forward strand.
TTGCAGGTTTTGGAGGAAAAATAAATTCATTTACTTTCTCAAATTTGTCAGAAAAATATCCAAGTGCAAAATTTGTTGTTTATGACAATGAAAATCCAAAAATTGCGTATGAACAAATCCAAAAACAATTGAAAAATATTATTTCTGAACAAAGTTTAATTATTGGACAAAGTTTGGGCGGATTTTGGGCGGAAATTTTTGGAATAAAATACGGTGTGAAAACAATTTTAATAAATCCAAGTATAGAACCAAATATTTCGCTAAAAAAATACGACTTGAGTTCCGAAAATCTAGAGAATTATTTAAAATTCAAGGAAAATAAATCATTAAGTGAAAAATTTTCAATAATTTTATCAAGCAGAGATGAAGTTGTGGACAAAAAACCTGTATTGGAAAAATATAACGGAAAAACTAAATTTATTTATATAGACGAAAATCACCAAATAGAAAATTTGGAACCAATATTTGAAGAAATTAAAAAAATAATGAACTAAAAAAACACTGCGGCTAACATGGGTTTTGCAAGATGCGGGGTTGAAGGAAACCTTAGAAATATTCTAGAAAATACCCGCAAAAAACTTTTCCATTTTTTAGTTTTTTCGTAATTTTAAAAAATGGAAAAAGTTTTTGCTAGCGTTTCGTCCTCCTCTCCACTTCCGGTTGCAGTAGCCCGCACCTCGCAAAGCCCTTTTCCGTTGTGCGCAATATTAGAAGCGCGGTATCAAAAAGAAATTTCGGTCTGAAAAATCAAAATTTTGACTTGAATTTAAACTTCTAAAACTGACTAAAATCTGAAATTCTTTGTGCTGATCTTCAGAAATCCAGAAAAAAACTTTACGAAAAACTTACGGATTTGAGTATCAAAAATTGTGCTTGACTTTTACAAATTTTGCGCTTAACTGCATGAATAAAGTCTGCGTGAATACTTTTCTAAAATTCGTGAATAAAATTCTGAAAATCTTTGCGATTTCGTGCGTGAAAAAAATTGTCGTGCTTGATTTTTAATTCTCTGACCTGAATTTAACGAGTTAAATCCAAGTCGCCGAACTAAAAATACTGCGCACAACATGGGTTTGGCAAAAGCGGGGTTGAGAGTTATCATTTAGAAGATTTCAGCACTTTTAGCCGCAAAAAACCATTTCGTTTTTTTATTTTTTGTAATTTTGAAAAAACGAAAATGGTTTTTGCTCGGTTCGGGTTTAGTTGGAATTTCCGTCTTTCTTACCCCCGCCTTCGCCAAGCCCTTTCCCGTTGTGCGTAATTATACCAAATGCATCGTACCAAAATAGGTCCATATTAATTAAAACAAAGAAGAAATATAAAAACAGGAACGCTGAAAACTGACTAGAGTAAGCAAAACAGAAAAAATAAAATTATGAGCATTAACTTAATGAATGAAATCTTTACAGATGGTGAAAAAATTAACAGTCAATTCACAAAAACTTGGTTTATGGATAGACATATTGAAGCAGTTTTGTATTATACTGACGGAACTCATTACACATATCCGACTGAATATATGGATCATATCCCTAAAAAAGGAGATCCAAAACATTATGAATGGGTTTGGCGAAATAATCAATGGGAACAAACTGTTGGTCAAAATTATTAGTAAAAAAAATAAAATATCAGGATTGATAATATCTAATATTTTATTTCATATTTAACCAATATCAATATATTATAAAGAATTACACAAAGGGGAAATGGAGGACAATTTTGAACCAATCATACTTAAAGATAAATCTAGGCTTCAAGAAATCTATGATTTAAGAGTTTCAGCCTATGAAAACTCACCAAAATCCGAGTTTGTAAACAGGCAAATTTTTCCAAATGGGCTTTCTGATTTTTTAGATAAGAGAGACAAAACCTTGCATTGGATAATTGAAGATAAAAACAAAATTATTGCTTCTGCAAGAATTGCTTTTTGCAACGACTTGGAAGATTTAAAAGTTGATGTACCCGATTCATTAGACAACTACAAAATTCCGAAATCTAGACCTTTCGCCTATTACAGTAGATTAATTGTTCATCACGAATACAGAAAATTTGGCTTTGTTAATCAACTTGACAAAGCAAGGGTAGATTTTTTACAAAATCAGAAAGAATTTTCTTTTGCTTTGGCTTGGGCAACTTCTGACCGACACAAAGCACTTGAAAATTTCAATTTCAAAAACCTTGGTAATTTCAATTATAATTGGGGAGGAAGCAAAAGTCTTATCCAATCAATGTTTTTATTAACCCTAAATAATTAACGAAGATGACTTTTGCATACATCATAGGAATTCTTACAGTTGTAACAAGTTTAGCGGTGAAAATCATTGGCTACCCAACACAAATTATGAAAATTCACAAAAACAAAAATGTGGACAATCTTTCGATAACTCTAGCAATTATAAGTTTTGTAACGTACATCTGTTGGACAATTCACGGAATTATTAAAAATGATGTGGTTGTTATTGCGGGACAATCATTAGGAATTGTTACTAGCGGAATATTACTTTTTCAAATTTTAAAATATCGAAATACTAACCATAAAAATTAACTATTATGAGAAATTTAATTTTATGCCTATTACTCTGTACTGTGACAATACCGATGTTTAGCCAAACAAGTTGCACAGCTTGCGAAAAATTGTTACAAAATGGTTTATATAAAACATTCCATTTTGAAAATTCTTCTAATTTTGAAAATGATTTTAAAACTTATCTAGAAAGTGACCAATTCAAAAAAGATATTGAGAAAAACAAATGGGAGCTTGGTATAGATGTTGTGATTGATGGTTTGCCTTTAAATCTTACTGGCAATTCAGATAACGAACAAGTAAACGAATTTCAAAATAAAATTCGCTCAGGTACTACACTTAAACTTAAAGAAAATTTTTACAACAACTCTTTTAGCTCAATTCCTGATGTTGAATTAGCCTCTATTTACAGCGATTGTGTTGCAAAAAACTGTGGATATGGCTTTAATTTAACAGTTAATCCTTCAGAAAAAGATGCTTATTTTCTTATAAATTATAAGCCTTTATCAGGTAGTTATGATATGCCTAAAGTCATAAAACTAATAATAAAAGGTGCAAAAAACATAAAAGCAAGTTTTAACGAAAATGATTTTTTACAACTTCAAAATTCTGTTTCGGTAGACAGAGAAGAAGGACAAGATATTATTTTTTTATTGACCACTGACAAAGGAACGATACCGTATAGAATCCCAGCAAATCCATCTGGTTTTAATAAAGACTTTCCAGTAGGGACTATTATAACATCATATCTCTCTTGGGATGAATTTCAAAAAGTTACTCAAAACAATCTAAACAACCCCGATGGCGACAAATGGAATAGTAAATTTTCTAAATGGGCTCCTTGTGACGGAAGAGCAATTACTTCAGACGCAGGTATAGCAAGAGCAACAGAGAACTTAACAAATATGCCTGACTTAAGAGGTGTATTTTTACGTGGGCTAAATATTTTCGATGACCGTGAATATAGAAATGGAGTTTCTCCAGTTTCTCAATCGCAAAAAGACCCAGAAAATAGAATTAGAGGAGTTATTCAAGAGGATGCTTTCAAGAAGCATAATCATGGTGGTGGTGCTCATATACATAATATACATGGAGAAACAGGCTCTGCTGGAGGAAAAGGATCAATACACACAGGTGATAATAGATCTTCTACTCAATGGGATGGAAACCCAAATTTTGGAAATTCAGGAGAAATAATTAATTCAGAAGGAGATAAAGAAACAAGGCCCAAAAATATTGCTGTATATTATTACATAAGAATAAATTAAATAGTTATGAAAATAGAATATTGTTGTTTAAAGAGAAATGTTATGGGTTTATGCCATCATAATGTAAAAATAAACGGTAAAAAAAAGCATTTAATTGACATTGGATGCAAATATGACAAGGATGAAGTGATAAAAATTATAGAAAGTAATACTATTGTCTTGGAAGATGGTTGGTTATACGACTGTTATGACGAAAACTATTCTTGAAAAAGAATAACTACGCACAACAAGGTATTGCCAAAATGGGGGCTGACGGAAGTAATTCAACATTTGTACTTCTATCAGCCTTTGTGCTATATTTGTACTGACGGATTTCTATTGCCCCCACTTCGGCAATACCTAATCCGTTATACGACATTTTATAAAAGCCGCCAATCACAATTAAAAAAATGAAGAATAAAATTTTAATTTCACTTATATTTTTCTTTTTTATTCCTTTAAAAATTAAATCTCAATACACAATTACTAATGATATTGAAATAATGAAACTAAAGGGAAATGTTAAATATTTAAAAGAATATAAATTTCAACCAATTATTGACACAAATGGAAATGTAACAATTGGTAACAAAATTAATTCGGGGAATAATGATGTATCTTTTAATGAAAATGGTCAAATAATCAAACAAAGAATATTAAAATTCGATGACACTTACTATGGAATTCTAGAAAACAAATATGATTTAAAAAATAGAATAATTGAAAAAAATGAAACAGGAGGAAAAAAAGTTACATTTAAATACGATTCTATTAATTTAAATAAAGAAGAAATAGTTCTTCAGGATGACAAAATCTACTATAAGATTATTTTTAGATTTAATAAACAAAACAAACTAATTGAAAAAAAAGGAATTAAATATCCTTCAAAAGAATTAAATGAACAGATATCCTACGGCTATGATAACAATGGTAATTTAGTATCACTAAATTCAATCATTAATACAATTTTTAAAACAAAGTACTCCTATAATAATTTAAATAAATTAGTGGAAGAAATTTCATACAATAAAGACGATAGGCCAAGTATGAAAATTGAATATTATTATGATATTAAAGACAATTTAATTTCAAAAAAGTACTTTTATGATGAAAATTTATATTTGGGTTTTATAAGTGAATTTAATGAAAATAATGACGTAATAAAAGAAACAGGATATAAATATATTGATCAAAGCAAAGAATTTGAATATGAGTATTCATATGAATACGATAAAAACAATAACTGGATAAAACTAATAAAGTTTAGAAATAAAGTTCCTACCGAAATATTAACTCGACAAATAGAATATTATTAAAAAACGTCGTATAACATTGTATTGGCAAAATGCGGGGGAAAGTAACAAGTTGAACTACTCTACTTTTTTATCCGCAAACACTTTTTTATTTTACAAAAAAGTGTAATTTAGTAAAAGAAAAAAGTGTTTGCTACTTTCGGTTTTTGTAGAACTTTTAGGCTTCAAAAGTCCCGCACTTCGCCAATACTTTTTCCGTTATACGCAACCGTATCAAAAATCCCGCACAAAATTCAGTGAACAAACAAAAATTTCTATATTTACTCAAAATAACTTTATGGAAGCAGATTTAAAATTAAAATTGGAACAATTGCACAATCGCGTTGATGCATTAAAAGATCAAATCAACACCGAAGAAGCAACTAAAAATGCTTTTGTGATGCCTTTTATACAAATTCTTGGTTACGATATTTTTAATCCCACTGAAGTAATTCCAGAATTCATCTGTGATATCGGAACTAAAAAAGGAGAAAAAATAGATTATGTAATTAAAAAAGACAACGAACCAATTTTAATTATCGAGTGTAAACATTGGAAGGAAAATGCAGACGCTCATAATTCTCAACTTCACAGATATTATCACGTTTCAAAATCCAGATTTGGCGTTTTGACCAATGGCCATATTTTTAATTTTTATGCAGATTTGGAAAAACCAAATATAATGGATGAAAAGCCATTTTTTACTTTAGACTTATCAAACCTAAAGGATTCAAGTCTTAAAATTCTTGCGAATTTCACCAAAAATGGATACAATTTAGAAAGTATTTTGGATTCTGCGGAAGCGCTAAAATATATCAAAGCAATCCGCAGTGAATTTGAGAAAGAATTACAAGAACCTTCAGATGAAATGGTAAAAATGTTGGTAAGTAGATTTTTTGATAAGCCTTTGATTGCTTCAAGACTTGCAACTTTCAAAGATTATACAAAACGTGCTTTTTCTAACTCGATAAATGAATCAATTAGTTTCAGACTAAAAAATGCCTTAAATATTAATGAAACTGTTCCTTCAAAACAATCAGATAATATTACTTCTGTTGATGAAGAGGAAAATAAAGACGCACCTAAATTCATAACCACACAAGAAGAAATTGAAGGTTCACAGATCATAAAAGCAATTTTAAGAGAGGTAATTCCTGCTTCGAGAATTGCTTTCCGTGATACTCAATCATATTTTGGTGTTTTGTTAGATGACAATAACAGAAAACCGCTTTGTAGACTTCACTTTAATTCTTCAAACAAGTATCTCGAAGTTTTTCATCAGGGAAAAGATAACGGAGAAAAGAAATTGCTGAATTCTTTAGAAGATATTTATGAGTACAAGAATGAACTTCTTGCAACCGTGAAAAATTATGAATAAAAACGGCTGCGTATAACATAGTATTTGCAAAAGGCGGGGTTGAATATATAATAGAAAAACCCGATGCATTTAGTCGCAACTTGCTTTTCATATTGTATTTTTTTGTAATTTAACAATCTGAAAAAGCAATTTGCTTCGTTCGGTCGAAATTGAACTTTCAGTTAAATTTAGCCCGCCCTTCGCAAATACTTTTTCCGTTGTGCGACATGCTGCCAAAATTGCGCATAAAGTGTTTGAAAATCGAAAAATTTATCTGAAATTTTTGAACAAGCCAAACTTCAACGTTCCTAAAAATTGGGGGAAAATCTTTGGAAAAACTGCGTGAATATTTCAAGCCGCAAAATTTTAGATACTTTGGAAAAACTGCGTGAAAAACGTTGCGTTAAAAATTGCGCCGAAAAACCATCTTTGGAAAAACGCCGTAAAATCCACATCTCGACAAAATCACGTTAAAGTGCGTGAATATTTCAAAAGTGTGCATGAAGTTTGCAAAAAAATTGCGCAAAACATTTTCGGAAAATTTTTTAGGATTTAGTCGGAGATTTTCCATGCGAAAGGAAAAAATTATTAACTTTATCGAAACAAAAAAAACGAAAAATTATAGGAAAAGAAAGCACGTCGCACAACATGGGTTTCGCAAGATGCGGGGTTGAAAGCCTCGCCCGGAAGATTTTCGCAGGTTGAAGATTTTTTCCACGCCCGAAGTTCATCGTTAGTTGTCCCGCACCTCGCGAAGCCCTTTCCCGTTGGCGGTCATTGTAAAGCGACACGATATAAATACGAATTGACATTATGGAAGAAAACCAAATAAAGACATTAACGGTAACTGAACTATTAGGAAAGAACTTTTTTATTCCTGAATATCAGCGAGGTTACAGGTGGACAAAAACAAATGTTTTACAATTACTCAATGATATTTGGGAATATAGACAAGAGCCAAACAACAGAAATACTTTTTACTGTTTACAACCAGTAGTAGTTAGACAAGCAGAATGGCAAGACATTAATGGAACAACCATAAAAGGTTATGAATTGATTGATGGTCAACAACGACTGACAACGCTTCATCGCATCCTTACTTATCTGACTTTAGAATATCTGCAAAACAATTTAAAATCCGAAGGTTATTCTGAAAACCTTTATTCCATTTACTATAAAACGAGATTAGAATCTAAGACTTTCTTAGAAACCAACAATTCCGATAATACAAAGCCTGACTTGCATTATATGAGTGAGGCATACAAAACAATTAAAGAATGGTTTGAAGACGGAAGAAGAGGAATACCAAGACAAGTAAAAGACGAAATGTTGAAAATAATTTTGCCAAGTATTATTACAAACAACAAAGGAGAAAAGCAACATCCTGAATGGAGCGTTCAGGTAATTTGGTATGAAATCAAAGATACAACACAGAAAAGCGAAGAACTTTTTACACGCTTAAACAGAGGAAAAATACCGCTTACAAGTGCAGAACTGATAAAAGCAAAATTTGTAAACTCTGACAGTTTCAATGGGATGTCAGATGATGATAAAATAAAAAGAAGAACACAGTTAGTTCAGATTTGGGATGAAATAGAAAACCAACTTAACAACCCTAAATTTTGGGCTTTTATTTCAAACGAAAGTTTAAGCAAATACAGCAACAAAATCGAGTATTTATTTGACATTGTCGCTAACAAAAAATCAAACGAAAAAGACCCTTTGTTTAGTTTTATACATTTCTTTGATGACAAAGAAACGGCAAAATCACTTTGGGAAAAATGGATAAAAGTTGAAGAAATATATCGCTCTTTGGCGTATTGGTTTTCTAACAAAAATCTTTATCACAAAATTGGTTTTCTTATTGCCACAGGAACACAAATTGGAACTTTGATAAGTATTAAGAACAACAATACAAAGAAAAATTTTGAAAATGAAATTAACGAGTTAATAGCAAATACTATTGATGAAGATTGGGAAGAATTGAGTTACGACAAACCAAACGAACACGGAAAAATTATAAACGTATTACTATTAACGAATATAGAAATCACAAGAACCAACAATAATAACAATGAGTTTTTCCCTTTTGAAATGTATAAAAGCATTACAAAGAGTTTAGAGCACATTCACGCTCAAAACATAGAAGGAATAAATGAAAACAGAAGAGATGAATGGTTTAAATGGTTGCATTCACATAAAAACATATTGCTAAACGTGTCTGACGAAAAAGAAAAAGCACAAAAATTAATTGATGAAGTCAATTCTATTGATGAGAAAACATACAAATACGAAGACTTCAAAAGATTGAGCGAAAAAATATTATCTCTTATTCCTAACGACAACAAAAACGAAAACGAGTATTTGCACAAAATTCAGAATATGGCATTACTAGGACTTGAAGAAAATATTTCATTAAGTAATTCCGTATTTGAGGTTAAACGAAGAAAAATAATTGAAATGGATAAAACAGGAGCATTTATTCCATTAGCAACAAAACGAGTTTTCTTAAAATATTATTCATCTGAAAATAATCAACGTTATTCTGTATGGACAGAAGAAGAACGAGACGCCTATTTGAAAGAAATACGCAATCGTGTTGAATTGTATAAACCATTAATCATAGACACAAATGCGTAGTAATTATATTGAAATTTTGAGCAACAAAGTTGAAATTCCAATCATTCAACGAGATTACGCTCAAGGAAGAACAGACAGTAAAACCAACAAAATCCGTAAAGATTTCTTGGACGCATTGTTTGATTTTATTTCTCAAAAACTAACCGATAAGAACGCACAAATAGAGCTTGATTTTATATATGGTTTTAGCGAAGTAGAATCTGATAGCAAAACTACGTTTGTTCCAATTGATGGACAACAGAGATTGACAACGCTTTGGCTTTTGTATTGGTTTGTTTCTGTGAAAGAAAATATTTCAGACATCGAAACACATTTCCTTTCCAATTTTTTATACGAAACACGACATAGCACAACAGAATTTTGCAGAAATTTAATCCAGTTCAACCCTGAATTTTCACACGAAAAAATAAGCCAAGAAATTAAAAACCAGTCTTGGTATTTTGAAACTTGGGACTACGACCCAAGCATTCAAGCAATGCTAATCGTTCTTGACGACATAGAATTGAGATATAAAAACTTCAACACAAATAATATTTGGAGTGCTATTGGAAATTCTTCTTGTCCTTTTTATTTCTACAAATTAGATATGGACAAAGTCGGTTTAACAGACGATTTGTATATCAAAATGAATTCACGAGGTAAACCGCTTACTGAATTTGAGTATTTCAAAGCAGGTTTTGCTGAAATAATTACAGATAGCAAACAAAGAAAAAGATTTGAGGAATCTATTGACGGAAAATGGATTGATACTGTTTGGCATATTATTCTTCATTCAGGCTCTTTATCTGACGAAGACGATATTGCTTTAACGGTTGACAATTCTTTTCTCAATTTATTCAACTTCATCACTTCAGTAATTTCTTTCAAAAACGACTTGAAAGGCCAAAATGAAAATCGGTATAAAAACACAGTTGTTTCAGCAGATTTATTAAAGGTCATATACAGCGAAACAGAAAATCAAAACTTCTTATTTGACACTTTAGATGGTATTTGTAAGCAAGAAGAAGAAAACCCAGTATTTTGGAACGACTTGTTTTATTACAACAAAGAAGAATTTGAAACAAGTAAAACAAGATTGTTTTTCACTCATAGAGAAACAAATCTTCTAAAACGTTGCTTATTCAACTTTGCAGATTTCAGAGGTTTTACATTCCCTGAGCAAATATTGTTATTGGCTTGTTTGACTCATTTAAAAACACCTAGTAAGACATTTAATGACCAAATCAGAATAGTAAGAAACTTGGTTGTGAATTCAGAAAATGAATTACGTGATACTGTTTTAGGAAACAGCTTTGCAGAAGTTGAGGACTTTATTTCCAAAGTCGACTTACAAGTTCTCAAAACTTTCAAAACTGACCAGATAGAAGAAGAGAAATCTAAAAAGGCTTATATCAATCAAGCAACTTCCGATAAGGAATCACTTCAAAAACTTGAAGACAGTGACATACTAAGAGGTAGCATTTCATTGTTGCCATTAGATAACAATGTAAAAAATCGTGCAGACAAATTTTTGGAGATTTTTGACGAAACAGATTTTATTCAAAATTTTCAGGCAAAAATTAATCTATTGTTGAGTTTTGGTGATTATACTCAAGATGACGGCTCATTAACAAACCTGATGACAGCAAAACATCGTAACATAAGAAGTTTTCTAACAACTCCAGGTTTTAATAAAACTCAATTCAAAACTAAAACACAGCCGACAATTTGGGCTTGCTTGGATTACTTTATCACGAACAACAGTGTTGCAATTTCTAAACCAATTGAAGACATACTTGCAACTTATACAACGAATCCGAAGGATTGGAAGTATTATTTTTTAAAGTATTCTTCATTCAGAGAAAACAGTAATCAAGGTAATTTTCATTGGCACAGCAATAGCGATTATTGCATTTGGAAAATGAAAGAAAGGCAGTTTAATGGTTACCATTGGGACACGTTTTTATACGAACTTTCCAAATCAAACAATAAGTTAGAGTTTGAAAGCAATTACGGTTCTAAACTCATTTTTACTCACAATAGAAAGAAGATTTTAATTTCTTCAATTCCAGACGGCTTCCTATTTGAAAATGGAATGTCAGACCGAACACTAAACACTTTGTTAGACGAATTGGAGAACAATGGTATAATTGACAAGGACGGAAAATTTATAGTTGCTCAAAACACAGACGGTTTAGACACAGAAGATAGACTTGAAAAAATTAAAAAGGCATTATACGAAATTTCCAACCCATAAAAATGTAACGACAAAGTGAGAGGAGACATATATCACCGAAAAAAACAACGAACCGCCAACACGGGTTTTGCGTCAGGCGGGGTGACGTGCAAGCTTGGAGCTTTGTGCTTCTAATGAACTTTAGTAATAAATTGAAACTTTGTGCTCTGAAACCCGCCCGAACGCAAAGCCCCAAAACGTTATGCGATATTTTATCCAAACATTCGTAGAAATTGAGGATTTTCAGTTTTTTTTAACTACCAAAAAATGAAAAAAAATTCTAAACTTGAACCAAACTATAAATATAAAAATCTAGAAAATCTAGAAAAAGATTTTTGGGGTGAACCTAAATATGAAAGTTATTTGGTGAAAACTTGCCATAAATTAAGAAAAAAAATAATTAATGAATTTTCTATTGAAGATTTGAGAATTATGATTGGACAAAATATTGGTCTAAAATATCTAATTCCAAGCGCAATAGAAATATTGAATCAAAATATTATAGCCGAAGGAGATTTTTATGAAGGAGATTTACTAAAATCTGTTTTGACTAGCGAAATTGATTATTGGAAAAACAATAAAGATAATTGGAATAAAATAATTGAAATAATTACTAAAAAAGAAGAACTATTAAAAAGTTTTGAAACTACAAAAGAAATTAGAATGGAGATTTTTGAATCAATTGAAAGATTTAAAAAACTCTAAATATTTAAAATGAAATTAATATGAAACAGAGATTAATTGAAAGAATGAAAGATTGGACAGATGTAGATATTGCAATGCACGAGATTGCATTATGTTTAGAATTGATACCTGAAGATAATTTTCCAAAATACAAATCGATTTATTGGTCACATAGTGACAAAAGCGAACTATTGTCAAATTTATTAAAGGATTTATCAAAAATTAGTTTTCTTAATATGAATGAAGATGATTATACTTTCAAAATAAATCCAAATTTTGCGTTTGATAGTGAATAACATTAGAAAAAACGTCGCATAACATCGGTTTCGCAAAAGCGGGGTTGAAGTTCCCTTGCGTTGAAGGTTTTCGCTTTTTTAGTCGCAAAAAACCATTTCGTTTTTTATTTTTTTGTAATTTTGAAAAAACGAAATGGTTTTTGCTGAGGTTGGTGTTTATAGAAAGCTTCGTCTTTCTTATCCCCGCCTTCGCGAAGCCGTTTCTCGTTATATGCTATGCCGCCAAAACTATCGCTAAATTTTACTGCACTTTTTTTCCAACGCTCATCAGCACATTTGCAAAAAGCCGAAACTAAACCAAACGCTTATTTTGCAAAAGAGCTGTTTTTCCATAACCACACCAAGTAATTCAAATTTTAAATGCATTTTTTGTAGTTTTATCTGATTAGGACATTATTCTCGATTTATTTTTTGGTAAAGAAAAAAAACTTTGCTTAATTTTATTTTAACATGTTATAGGATAATCTATTGTAAGTAATTTTATATTTAAACTATTACCAAAATTCGGAATTGCGATACATTATTAACTACTTTTTTGCGTAAAAATGTATTTTGGACAAAATAAATTAATATTTTTACAAAACGATTTTATAGAAATAAATTTCTAATAAAATTCAATATTTTTATAGTAAAATTCAGTTTTTTGAAATAAATAAAAAATGATTAAAAAGGGTATTGTAATTTTTATTTTTTTATTCACTGCATCAGTTTTGTATGCTCAAAATAAATTTGATTTTGAAAAAGAATACGAAAGGGCTAGTCAATTAACGAGCAAAAACATAGACAGTGCAGAAACTGTTTTTAACTTAATTATACAAAACGCAAACGAAGGAAAAGAATTGGTATACGCAGCTAGGGCAAATAACATGATGGCATATCTATATCAATTAAGGTCAGACGAACATAAATGTCAGGAATTTGCCAATAAGTCTTATGAATTATCAGAAAAAATTAATTATAGTATTGGAAAGGCGGTATCGCTCAGAACTCTTGCACTACAATCTGCAAGATTAGGAATGAAAGATGATGCATTTCAAAAATTCAATCTTGCAATTGATGAACTAAATGATGATAAAACACAGGAAGACTATAAAGTCCGAGGCAATATTTATGCAGCTTTTATGGGGTTGTATGAAAATGATTATGAACGACAGTCATATTATATAAAAAAAACGATTGAAAATTATGAAAAGTTAGAAGATAAAAAAGTTAGAAACTCACTTTTATCAAATTTTTATTTAAGTGTGGCTACAAAATATACTAACAATCAAAAATTTAGTTATTCGCAAACTATAGTTAGAAAAGCTATTTCCTTACTCCCTATTGACGATATTGAAAACCAAATTAACGTCTATTTTATTTCAGCTGCGAATTATGAAGGTTTAAATAAACAAGACAGTGCTCTCTATTATTGTAAAATATCTTTGGATTTAGCAAAAAAATATGAATTTAAAGAACATGAATTTTTAATAATAAAAAACCTCCCCAAATTATATGCTTCTTTAAAAGATTCAACTGGTATAAGTAATGTTTATTTAAAAAGAGATTCACTTTTAAGAGAAAAAGATTCAATAAAAAAAATCGCAATTAATAATATTTTTGTAAATAAAGAAAAGAGTTTTAATACCGAAATTGAAAAACAAAAATCTCATTTCAATTTTGTTCTTTGGTTCGGGATTGTGATATCAATTTTATTAGGAATTTTAATTATTTATCATTTCCGTCAGCGAAAAAAATACCGTAAAATTGTTCAGCAAATATATGCTGAAAATCAACAACGACAAAAGAACTTAACAAAAGCAAAAGAAACCGGAGAAATAATAAAATCCCCTTCAATTTTGATTCCGAATAGAGGTTATAAACCAGAAGAAAATAACGATGAATTCTATCATGAAAATCTAAATATTTCACCTGAAATAGAAGAGAAAATTATGAAACTTTTAGAAAAGTTCGAGCAGAAAAAAGGATTTAACGAGAAAGGCATTTCGCTCTACAACTTGGCTAACAGCTTCAATGTAAATACAAAGTATCTTTCAGTTATCATTCGAAAAAATAAAGGTATTCCTTTTAATAATTATATTACTCAATTGAGAATCAATTACATTGTAGATCAACTTTTGAACGAACCAAAATTTTCAAAATATAGGATTAGCCATTTGGCTGAAATTTCTGGCTTTTCTTCTCACAGTGCATTTTCTTCAGAATTTAAAAAACAAATGGGAAGGCACCCTTCAATTTTTATAAAAGAACTTAAATCTATTAAATAATAAGAAATACAGAAGTGTTTTTGCACAAAGTTCTATATTTTTTGTTGCTTTCCAATTTTTGCAGTCACTATAAAAAAACAAATTCAAAGCCGAAAATCTATAAATACTGCACATTTTTTATACATATTATTATATACATTTCACAGAATTTTTTAAAATACGTAGATATTATTAGCAATATTATCTCAAAAATTGTTTTTATTATACTAAAATACCGAATTTTAATAGAAATATGAGTTATATAAATAATTGATTTATTGATATTTAAAGCTATAATTAATTCTTGTACTCTCCGGAACCCTCAAATTCACTCATTTGGTATAATAGGCAATTATATTTGTGTTCTACGGAAAAGGAAGTTCTTCAAGAGCTTTTCTTTTCTGAATTAGGAACACAATGAATGACAATTTAAAATTTAGCGTAAAAGTCAACACATCCAATAATTATTGGATGGCTTTTGTGTTGATTTTCTTTTTATTATTCATCAGCAGTTTCAGTTTTGCAAATTCTAATAAGTCATTATCCAATAATAAAAATGCTACATTTCATGATAAGACATGGAATAATTCAGGGCCTCATTCAAAAGGAACACTTTTTATAGAAAATCCCAATTTAATTACAGGTTGGGGAAATATTGTTATTTCAGATAAAGTCAACAAAACTGTTAAAAAAGAAAAAACACCTCAAAAGCAGATTTCAAATGAAGTGATATTTTTTAACGATTCTATTGTAATAAGGGGGTTAGAAAAGATATATGTAATTACCGATAAGAAAAGTATTGAGAAAAGGAAATCAACATTATCTGAAGAAAACAAAACATATGCAAGAAACAAGAAAGTTGGCGCTGAGAAACAAAAGAAAAAAATAGTTGAGGATCAAAAAACATTCAAAAAACAAACTTCGGAATCGTCAGTTTTTTATAATGAAAATCAGAAACAAAATTCTATAGTAAATACAATCTCCATTTCTTATTATGGGCTAATTCATAAATCTTCTTACAGCAACGCAAGTGCTTATATATATTCAAACAATTTCCAGGAGATTCTTTTATTCAGGGAGCTCTCTTTTTTAAAAAATAAAAAAGGTAGGGCTCCCCCTTTTTTTCATATAGATTTTCAATACGCTGCTTGATATACAATTACAATATAGATGATATTCGCAGCATTAAATTAATATTAACATAAATGAAATTTTAATGAGAAAAAACATCTTTCTTAAAAATACTATTTGGACATTCTTTATTTTTTGCATAGGTATCAACTTTGCAAAATCGCAGGTAGTGGTTCATAAGTTCGGACCTTCGGGTGGACCTTCGGGAAACACCTATACGCAGGCAGCTCAATCGGTAACATTTACTAATACATTTACCAACAGTCTAAGCCCTTATAGTGTTACAATGGCAGTTACTGGTGAGCAATTCACTGGTATAGAAGGCAATGCTACTTTGCCTGCTTACGGATTTGGTGGCAATATTACTGCTTCTTCCAATACAACTCCTGGAGCACTTGCAGCATATATTTCTAATGATGGATTTACCAAGGTGACCGGTACTGTTGCTAACGGATATTTTACGGCTTCTTATAATACGCCCCCAAAAACCGGGATGACTACAGCAGATTATGGTATTACAAGTACGGTACTCGCTGATGCATTGCTCAATGCCGATGGTACTAACAAAACGGGATATCTCCCTACTGATAAAGTACAATTTGCTGATATTACCATTACATTTAATAGACCCGTAAAAAATCCCATAATCCATATCAGCGGACTTGGGAATTATTGGTATAGTGGTGCATTAAGCCCAGCTTTTTCGCACCAACCGTCAATGCAATATCAGCTTTTAAGTCCCTATCCTGTAACAATGCTTTCAGGATCGCCTTATTTTGCATTAGATACTACCAACAAGATTGCATATAACAATGCACAATATCCAGGTGCATATGCTGCAGGAACTTGTGTACAATACATTCCAAGATATGCTGCTGCAGGAAGTGTAATGGTAACAGGAAATAATATCACAACGCTTACCTTTAGGATTTTTCTTAAAGGGAGTGAAACAAGATATAGTGCACTTGGTGGTGACGGATCTTATACCGGAAATGATACAACTGGTAGTTGTGGTGCAACAAATACTAATATGATTGCGAGTGATAATCAATCCAAATGGAGTACTACTTCATGGATAATGGGAGATGTAAATAATATTGGGGTATCATTTGAAACAGATCGCTATACAGGTACAGTATATAATGATGAAAATCAAGGACCTGTCGATGACGGTACAGTAACACCAAACAAAATTCCGGGAGGTATATATGCTAATTTGGTTGATGCCAGCGGAAACGTACTGCAAAGTGTTCCGGTAAATACTGATGGTACCTATGTACTCTCTGAAGCTATGGAAGGATACGACTATCACGTGCAGTTAAGTAACTCGCAGTTAAGCGTGGGAAGTGTTGCACCCACAACAACTACTTTGCCACCAGGATGGATGTTTACCAATGTTGGTTCCTCCACTTTACCAGGAAATCAAAACGGAACAGGAGCAACTTCAACAGCCGTAGTTTCTGGTGTTAATAATATTAATTTTGGAATTTGGGCATTGGATTCCGACGGCGATGGTATTGCAGATATGGATGATTGGGATGATGACAACGACGGAATTTTAGACGCAATAGAATCTCCAGGCTGTTATTATACCGCTGCGGAAGCAGGTACTATATCCGGCGTTACATCTCAAGTATCTGGAACAACAGCGGCAAATACGGAAATTGCATCTCTTCATGACGGAGTCACAGCAAGTGGAACATACAAATACAATTCCGGACAAACCATTACACCAGGTACTAATTTATTGGCTGTAAGCTATCCTACCGCTGTACAATTAACAAGTGTTACCGTTAATCAAGCTTCTTATGGTTTAACCGGAGGACTTGGAACGAATTGGAATCTTGCCTATGCGCAATTATATGGATCAAATGGAGGTACACCTGTTGCCATATCCAATTCAGTGACAACACTATATGGTGCAACCGTAACTTTTAATGTAACAGATACTACCAATTCTTATCAATACTATTATATTAAATATATTGGTACTGCAGCAGCAGGAGATACAACCAACCTAACAACTGATACCAATGCAGGTTTAATCTATGAGGTTTCTGGAGCGTTGAATACGACCAATTACCAACCTTCCGGTCATCCGAAATCGAGCTGTACTGCTACGGATACGGATGGAGACACCATTCCGAATAATTTGGATTTGGATTCTGACAATGATGGTTGTTTGGATGCTATAGAAGGAGGAGCTAACATTGGTGCAGGATCATTAGTAAGTTCAGGTGGTACCGTAACCGTAGGAACCGGTTCTACCGCTTCCAATCAAAATCTTTGTGGAGGTAACACTTGTGTTGATGCTAATGGAGTTCCGGTATTATCACCTACACCAACGGGTTACACCAATGGAACCGGACAAAGTATCGGATATTCACAAAATGCTGCTAATGCAATTTCTTGTATAGACAGTGATGGAGACGGATTATCTGATGATATTGATTGGGATGATGATAATGACGGAATCTTGGATGCCGTAGAATCTCCTAATTGTTTCTATACCTTGGCAGAAGCTACGACTATTTCGACCATTAAATCAAAATTAAATGGTACAGTAGCTGCAAATACGGATATTCCTTCCCTTCATAATGGAAGTACTACCGACGGAATCTACCACTGGAACAATCCCCAAACCATGAATCCTGGCGATGCATTGTTCACTATAGAATATCCTACTGCAATCCAATTGCAAACCCTTGCAGTTACCAGTACTTATGGAATGACCGGTTTAAGCGGCAATTGGTTTTCAGTTACAGGAAGACTCTATGGTTCAACAGATGGTGTATCTTATACCCCAATCTCGGCAGCTGCAGGTGTAGCATTATACAGTAGCCCATCATTTACCGTGACAGATACCACCAATAAATACCGTTATTATCAAATACGATATATTGGTGATGCTTCAGGTGGGAACGGCAATTCTTTTACTTTAACCAATTCTGATAGTTACCCGATACAGGAAATTACACCTACAATATTATCCAGCTTTAGCAGCAGTTATGTACCTTCAGTTAACCAAAAACCAGGGATATGTAGTGATGATGCAGATGGTGATGGTATCCCTAACTATTTGGATTTGGACAGCGATAATGATGGTTGTTTAGATGCCATAGAAGGAGGAGCTAATATTTTATTATCTCAATTGGTAAACTCAGGAGGTACCGTAAGTGTTGGTACCGGTTCTACTGCATCCAATCAAAACTTATGTGGAGGTTCTACATGTGTAGATGCCAATGGTGTCCCTACTTATGCTACACCACCAACCGGATATACTAACGGTTCCGGACAAAGTTTAGGACAATCTCAAAATGCAGCAGATGCCACTTCCTGTGATGACTGGGATGGTGATGGCGTACCGGATGATATTGATTTGGATGATGATAATGATGGTATTTTGGATACGATTGAAGGTTTGAATTGTAACAGTAGTCCTTTTGTATGTGGAAATCAAACAAGTTGCTCTACAGCTTATCCAGTTGCAAATAGAGTTATTTGGACTGCCACTTCTCCTAACCAATATAATGGTCAGGTAACAATAAATGGTATTACTTATAATGTTACTGCAACAACTACCAAAACATTTGCCGGATTATTGGCAAGCTCTTGGCAATTTGGCTCTGGTACTTATTCCGGTTGTCCTAATGATAATACCACTGTAAATAACTCTGCTATAAATCATTTTTCTAATGATTATACAGTAACACTCACTTTTGATAAGCCAGTGACCAACCCTGCACTCGTTTTTTCATCATTCAATGGCTCGGCTTGTCAATTTAGTCAAACTGTTTGTGTGGCTGGTATACAAGGAAATATAAATGGTTACCAAATAGGCGATCAAATAACAGGTTATTCTGCTACTGAAAATATAATAGGAGTAGTTTATACCGGAACGCATACTTCCATAAGTTATACAGAAGTTGGGAGTGATTTACAAGGTTCTGTAATTTTATACTTATCAAGTTTAACCAATAATGGAACAGGGAATTGTACTGCTACAGATACAGACGGTGATGGCATTCCTGATTATCATGATTTGGATTCCGACAACGACGGTTGTATCGATGCCTTAGAAGGTGGTGCAGACGTTACCACATCTCAAATCGTAAGTGCGGGTGGTTTGGCTACCGTAGGACCTGGTTCTACTGCTTCTAACCAAAACCTTTGTGGTGGTACTACTTGTGTAGATGCCAACGGAGTTCCAGTATTAACACCTGCGCCAAACAATTATACAAACGGTTCAGGACAAAGTGCAGGAGATTCTACCAATCCGGCTATCCAAAGTGGATGTCCATTAGTTGCCTTCTGCTACAAACCCGCAGTTACTACAGGTACAGTATTAGATTCGCCAATGGGGATTACCAGTTTATCTAGAGCTGGTGCAGATGACCAAGATAATTGGCCAATGGCAAGAAAAGGAGCTTGGATGGTTTTGGAAGCCAAAACCAAAGGATTTGTCATCAATCGTGTTGCATTTTCTGGTGCCAATCCTGTGGGAATAGCAACAACTAATTTTGTAGAAGGCATGCTGGTGTATGATACCACCAAT
The DNA here is from genome assembly GCF_020084865.1 of Candidatus Kaistella beijingensis. Classification (NCBI taxonomy): domain Bacteria; kingdom Pseudomonadati; phylum Bacteroidota; class Flavobacteriia; order Flavobacteriales; family Weeksellaceae; genus Kaistella; species Candidatus Kaistella beijingensis. The sequence continues at coordinate 216,460 of NZ_CP071953.1, forward strand.
AATTGCATGAAGATGTACACTTCTACAGATAACGGTACCACCTTCGGATGGTTTTGTATAACTACACAAACTTGTCCTGATTAAATAATTATAAATTTTAATTCCTTGTCAGTGTTTTAAAATCACTGGCAAGGTTTTAACTCAAAATTTTATAAAATGAAAAAAATAATTTTCACCTTATTAGGTATATTCTCAATAACATCAATTGAAGCGCAAGTTGCCATCGGCAAACAAAGCGTGACCAATACCTCCGTTTCTTTGGAGTTCAACAATGCTGAAAACAGGGGATTAATTCTTCCTTATGTAGAAGACAAATCCGGAATTACCGAAAACGGAACCATCATCTATGATACTTCCGACCATAAAGTAAAATATCTAAAGTCTGGAAGCTGGTTTGACTTAAGTGTTGATACCACAGGTGCAGCAGATATCAGCATTCAAACTTCCAAAACAGAAAAAACCAATGCCAAAACGGTAATTGGTGCAGATGGTGCAACCAATTCTACTACCGGTATTTTGGTATTGAGTGATAACAACAAAGCAATGATTTTACCCAAAATTGCCAGTCCACACCTTAATATTATAAAACCCTCACCGGGAATGTTGGTTTACGATACAACCAAAAGACAACTCGCTGTTTTCAACGGTACAGTTTGGTCTTTTTGGAAACCTTAAATATTATAATAGTTTATTTAAAAAAATGGTAATTTACTTGACAACAGAGTATCGTTCTTTTATGGTTACTAGTTTTATGTACCTTTTTATTAGTTGTCTGTAAGTTCTCATCATTTGTGTTTCGCTCCGATATTTTATTTTATCGGAGCTTTTATAAATCTTGAAAGTGTTTTCAAATAATATATTTTACTAAATTTTTTTTAAAAATTCTTTAAAAAACAACCTATCATGCCATCAACATCCGAAGTAGGGCACGCCCGCAACGTCGCCAACCTACAAAAACTAACCGAACAAGTAACCGTTTACACGCTTTACAATCCACCGGTGGAAAGTTTATCCGTTCCCAATCTTACCGCATTGTATTCCACAGCTTCTGTTAAACTCAATGAAGTTGAAGAAAAACGCAACGCCAACAAAAACGCTATTTCCTTGCGTCAAGATGCTTTTGCAGACCTCAAATCCAAATCCACCAAAATCATCAACCATTTAGAAATTTTGGGACTTCCACAAGGCACGATCGACCAAGCCAAATCTTTAAACCGTCTTATTCAAGGTGGTCAAAAGAAAACCACCACTCCACCCGATGAAAACGGACAGCCTATACCAACAATCTCGACTTCCCGACAATCCTACACCCAAATGGCAGATAATTTCGGAATTTTGTTGCAATTGTTGGCGACCGTTCCAAATTATAATCCTAACGAAGATGAGTTAAAATTAGCCAATCTCACAACCTATCACGCTTCACTCATGAGTTCCACCCAAGCCGTTGACCAAACCGAAGCCGAATTGAATGTAAAACTCATTGAAAGAGACCAGATTTTATACGCAGAAAGCACCGGTTTATATTCTATCTCCCAAAATGTGAAAAAATATGTAAAAAGCCTTTATGGAGCAACCTCACCAGAATATGCAAACGTTTCGGTAATAGAATTTACCAACCGAAAATAATATTCTTTCGATATGAAATAATATTAGACCGAGAAGTTTTAATATCCTTACGATGTAAAGTTGCATTCTTGCGATGTAACTTTATTTTTTTGCTTCGTGGAATTATATTGGCAGAGTATGGAGTTATATTATTGCTTTGCAATTTTATATTCTTGTGTTATGGAATAATATTCTTTCAATGTAATTTTATATTGTTGCGTTGTAAAGTTCAATTATTGCGATGTGGTTTCATATTCTTCCATTCTTGTCCATAAAACAAGTAAGAAGTCCAACACATATGGGAAAAGCACATTTGCAAACCTCTAAACCCAACACCAAAGTCCAGTTTGCAAAAGAGCTTTTCCCATTCCCCTTTTCCCCACCGCAAAAAAAGAATAAATTTTCCGTCCCCCTCTGAATATTTTGTCATCCGTAGAACATTAAATCCCATCAATGTTTAATGAAAAGAAAGCTAACCGCAAAAAAGACACAGCATATAACATGGGTTTCGCAAGATGCGGGATTGAACTCTTACTTTGAGAATTCAGTTAATAATATCCACAAAAACCTTTTCCGCTAACATATTTTTTATAATTTAGTCATCGGAAAAAGGTTTTTGTTCAGTGTCGTTTTTCTTTTGAAATCTCGGTTATCAGTAGCCCACACCTCGCGAAGCCCCTTCCCGTTGTGTGCAACCTGTGCCGAAAATACCGCATAAAAAAATACCGTTAAAAAACGGGTAAAAAAGGGTCTTTTAACGGTAATTTGATTTGCAAATTTGAAATACTTTTGAAAAAAAAATAAAGCAATGGGTAACAAAATATAGACACAATTGATATGATTAAAAGCGGAACCCGAAAAGCTTTTAGAGTAGGGAAAACTAAAACTGTTTATAATGAAAACAAAAATCACAATTATCGTAATGTTATTTGTAACAACGATGAGCTTTGCTCAAAAAAAATGGGAACCCTATCATCAATTTAGTTTGGATGCAGGTTACACCTTTTCTTCTTTAAAAGAAAATCAAAATCCAAGTCGACCTTTATTTGCTGGTGATGGAGTAAATCTAGGTATAAGCCATCGTTATGGCGACCGATTTGGAGTTATAACAAGATTTGGTTTTGCAACTGGTTCTCTGGATCAATCAGAATTACAGGCTGTTGTTGATCGTTGGAGACCAGTACCACCAAAATACCGTTCAGAAGCAATCCAAACCAATTGGTCGCAAATTTCAGTAATGACTGGACCAAGCATACGATTAGGAAAAAAACATCAATTTGAATTCAATGCCATGGCAGGTATAGGGATTAATCCATCACCTAATAGTATCAGAGTAGATGCTTATGAACAAGATTTATTTATAGAAACAGTATATGAAGCTAAAGATAAAAGTGTTGTGGGAATGTGGCAGGTGAATGCGAGCTATAAATTAGCATTACTATCTAAAACAGGTAAATGGTTACGTATTATTGGTGGATATGGAAGTAATGGTGCTACAATTGGTTTAGCGATAAATATTGCAGATCAGGATTGTCATGGTATGCTTTGTTATAGATGTCAAGGAGCTGGGTGTGTAGGTGATATGCCAAAAAAAGATGTTAAATAATAAAATAGTTAAACTTTAAAAATAGAAATTATGAGTGGCACACAAAAAAGAATTGGTTGTAAAATTGGTGGAAGAAGAGTACCATGTTGGTTAATTCTAATAATTGTTATAATCATTATTATCATAATTCTAATTTAACTTAAGAATATGGTACTTATAAATTTAATAAAATGTAAATTATAAAATATGCCAAAACAAAAAACTATATTAGAAAATTACTGGGGTACTTGTTATAAAAGAATTGGTAGAATTAATATCCCATACCTTTGTAAAAAGCAAAGAAACTCAATAGAATATTGCTATACTTTTGATTGGTATTGGCATATAAAAATTCTATTTATTTGTTACCATACTGGATGCGAAAACAATATTAAATACAAATGGACTGGTTTTTGTAATAGTGTTTTTTGGTATTCATATAAAACAAATTATTATTTATGTACAACCAAAAAGTTTGATGTTAATGGAAATTGTTAATTTAAAACCATAAATTAGTTTAAAAATTGTATAGTATAAAAACCTATTTTAAAATTAAAAGAGAATGGTTAATTCAGGCAGCACACAACAACAGTTTGGCAAAATGGCGGGTTCAGTGCTAAATTGAACATTTGGTTTTCAAATAAAGTTTAGTTCTAAATTGAAAGTAAGTGCTTCAAAAACCGCCACTTCGCCAAGCTGCAAAACGTTGGTGGCAATTTTATCCGACCACTCGTAAAAATAACCAAAAGGGGTAATTGACAACCTTAATGAATCTTCCCTATTTGCTATAAATTTAAACTAACCATAAAAACTACGGATTATGAAAAAAATATTTTTGCTTACAATTTTATTATTTCCATTGACTTTTGCTTTTGGACAAGTGGTGTCCGCTACACCGCAATATGGAAATAATTGGACAACTTCTGCGTGTTATAGCGGTATTTCGTATAGATTAAGCAAGGCTAACTACAATAAAACCACTGGAGATTATTTATATAGCATCCAATTTAAAAACAGTTATTCCAAAGCAATTCGTTTTGAATTCGTAGTGAGAGATAATATCAATGATTGTTATGATGCAATAAAAAACAGTTCCACTCAAAATATTATAATGCAAGCAAATAGTACATCAATTGGTGGTGGTACAGATAATATTAATGCTAAAAATGGAGGAGGACAAGTTGTTTTGATAGGCAATTTGGTATTTGAAGGCACAAAAAACAATTTTACAGGCACAGCAGAAAAATGTGATGGTGGAGGAATTTGTCCTATTTGTGCAACTGTTGGTACATCAAAATATAGTTGCCCCAATTACCCAAGTTCAAATAATTCAATAAATAATCAAAATACACAACCTACAACAACGACCAGAGGTTCACAAAATCAAACTAATCAGTCACAACATAATCAAGCAAATCAAGTTACAACTACTCAGCAAAGTACAGAAATTCCGCAACAACAACCTCTTACAGATTATAATAATACAATTAAAGATTTTATGCAAAGCATTCCAAACGTACAAGAGAGTAAAGAAACGTTGGATAAAATGAAAAATTTTGAACTTGCAAAACTTGATATTGAACCTGAATTCAATACAATATCCTCACCTAATGATTATAATAAAGTATCTCTTACTACAATCAATTATCAAAATTTGGACAAAAAAGGGAATGTTGCTGTATCAATTATTACATCTGCCTTAAGTAATGTTGACAAAGCTAAAGACAAAGCTTTTAGTTCAGCAAAAATTCAGACTGTTTTTTTGGGTGCAAATACTCTTTTAGTAAAGGTTATAGAAATTGGAGGTAAAACTTTAGGCGGACCTTACACATACCCTACAACTGATGTTTTTGGGATTGCATACTCTGATAAAAAAATAAATTTTGAAATCTTTAAACAATTTATAGAAATTAATAAAAACTTCAAAATAGCCAAATGCCTTTCACATAAAGTTAATAGTAATGACATTAAAACTGAAAAGTGTGGTAAAAATATTACTATTTCTGATGTTACAAAAAAAGATGATAAAGTCAAAATAACGGCAAACGTTGATGGCATTACTGAAACTTATACAGTTATAAACTTTAACTCAAATGGTTTTACATTAATGAATAAAGTAGAAGAAGACAGCAAAAGAGCTAAACTTTATAATTATATGATTGAAATCCAATAAAAAAACTGCCACCAACAAGGGTTTTGCGATAGTGGGGCTAAAGTACAAAGTTCAACATTTGTTATTCTATTGAAATTTTGTACTTTAACTGAACGGAAGTGCTTCGATTGCCCCACCATCGCAAAGCCCCTTTCCGTTATATGCAACCGGATTTGAGATTCCGCATCAAATAAATTTTGGATTGAATACCAATAATTGGTATATTTGAATTAAATTATTTGTGATGGCAAAAAATACTTCAATTTTATTGGGCGATTACTTCGACAATTTTATTTCTCAACAAATTCAGACCGGAAAATTTTCTTCTGCTAGTGAAGTTGTGAGAGCCGCTTTGAGAATGTTCGAGCACGAGGAATCCAAAAAAACTCAATTGATAAATGAATTAAAAAAAGGTGAAAAGTCAGGATTTGTGAAAGATTTTGACCGCAAGAATTTCTTAAACGGACTTCATAAAAAATATGCTGCTGAGAAATGAAATGCAAAATAAGTAAAGAAGCTGAAAAAGATTTAGAAAAAATTTGGCTTTACACTTTCGAAACTTGGTCGTTAGAACAAGCGGATTATTATTACGATTTATTGATGGACGAAATCGAATATCTAGCTGAAAATCCTAAAAACGGAATGGATTTCAGTCAAATACGAAAAGGATATTTTCGTTCAAGAGTTAAATCGCACTTTATTTTTTACCGAATAAGCACCAAGAGTGACGAAATAGAAATTATAAGAATTCTTCATCAGCAAATGGATATTGATTCGCAACTATCTGAATGAAAAGTTCCGGCTGCATATAACAGTGTATTTGCAAAAGGCGGGGTTGAATATATTCTGTGAAAATTAAGTTAGCAAAAGCCGCAAAAAATTTTTCCACTTCCTGTTTTTTTTGTAATTTAGTCAGTGGAAAAATATTTTGCTCCAGGTGGTTTTTCTTTCCACTTTTTGTGCAAAGTAGCCCGCCCTTCGCAAATACTTTTTCCGTTGGCTGCAAGCGTAACCCACGACATTGCAGAACAACCAACGGGGAAGCTGAAAACCGAACAGAGTAAGCACAACATTTAAACATTAACAAAATGGGAAAAACAGGAAAAGTAATCGTTTTCGTGGTAGTGTGCTTCGTAATCGTAGTAGTTCTAACAATCATTAAAGAAGCAGGTGGAGGTGCTGTTATGTGGCTTGGTGCAATAGCAATACCTCTAATTTACAAAAGTATGTTTGGTAAAAAAGACGACCAAACCAAAAATCAAAATGGCGACATTACTTTAAACAAGGACAAACAAAATGATAACGACATCACCTTGAAAAAGTAATGATACCTAATCACTACAAGACACTTGAAATTGAGCCAACGGCAACAAAAGAAGAAATTAAAAAGGCATACAGACGGCTTGCTTTAAAATTTCACCCTGACAAAAACAAAAACCCTGATGCTCACGAAAAATTCATTGCTATCAATGAAGCATACCTCATTTTGTTTGATGATGAGGCTAGAGTAAAGTATGACCGAGAGTATCAATATTACTTCGGACAAAAGGCAAAAGCAGAGAATACAGGAACTCATCAACAACGGCAAGACGACAAAAAACAAGAAGAAACAAAATCTTCAAGTTCCAAACAACAAGAGCCGCAATTTGAAGATGAAGACCTAAACAAGTGGACAAGAAATGCACGACAGCAGGCTGAAAGTTTTGCTAAAATGGCATTTAATGACTTTTCAAATTTGGTTGTTGGAATGGTTAAAGAAACAGGTTTCCAACTTGGAAATGCTTTTCTTGTAATGCTTGGTGCTTTATTGTCAATGGGCGGTTGTGGTAATATTGTCGTTGGACTATCAACAAAAGGGGAAATAGGAAATCCTATACTTGGCATAATACTATTGCCTATTGGCATTTTACTTTACAAACTTGCTCACAACAATTACGATAATCACAAAACATAGATTATGAAAAAAATATTCATCATACTTATTGCCTTTCTTTGTGCAACTCAATTTAGTATTGCACAAACACAACCTTTACCAACATTACAATCAGGTTGGCAAAGAATTTATATTAAAAATGTAGGAAGTTTTGATTTGCCCCCAACAATGGAAGTACAAAAAGGCAAATACAAAGAGTTTGTTGATGAGATAAAAAAGATAAAAGGGTTTGATGCTTCGCAACTTGTCGCACAACAAAAAGGACTTAACGAATTTGGAAAAGAGGGATTTGAAAAATATGCTCGTATAATGGTTGAAACAACATTAGGCAGTTTTGGCGATTATGAAAAGTTGAATTTCAACATTTCAGAATACACGCAAACAGACATCAATGAACTTAATAAGATGTTTAAACAAGAAACTCAAAACAGTTTTTACGGAACAGGACTTAAACTTATAGAATGGTATCCTTTGAAGATTGAAAAAGTAAATGGAATGTCCTGCATACATATAAGTTACAAACGGCAACTTCAAGACAAGCCATTTGTTTTAGTTCATATGTACATCTTTCACAACAACGACAGAATGCACACATTTACCCTTTCCTACCGTTTATCAGAAGCTACTTATTGGCAAACAGATTATGCGACAATCCTAAAAAGTTTCAGAATTACGAACATTAAATAATCTAAAAACACCAAAAACAAGTAAAAATAGAGCTAAATATAGCGTTATTTTAAAAATAATGACTACTTTTACAGAAGTAACGCTAAAATAGACATTATTATGCTTATTCAGTTCTCAGTTAAAAATTTTAGGACTTTCAAAGAGAAAGCCACTATCAGCCTTGTAGCGTCTAATTACGATAAGACAACTCGTGAGTCTGATAACATTTTTGAAGACAACATTTTCAATCTGCGTGTTCTGAAAAGTGCAGTAATCTATGGTGCAAATGCGAGCGGTAAAAGTAAGTTTATGGAGGCACTGATGTTTATGAAACATTTTGTCATCACAAGTTCAAAAGACAGTCAGAAAGGCGACAAAATCAATATCGAACCTTTTAGATTGAGTACAGAAACCGAACATTTACCAAGTGAATTTGAGGTTATTTTTACTTTTGAAAATGAAATGTACAGATATGGTTTTGAAGCCGACAATGAAACTATTATCTCTGAATGGCTTTATCACAGACCTAAAACCAAAGAAGTAGAATTGTTTTACAGAGAGTTCCAAGATTTTGAAACACACGCAAGAAATTTTTCCAAAGGAAATACGGTAATTAAAGAAGGCTTGGTTAGAGACAATGCTTTATTGATTTCAGTTGCGGCACAATTTAACGATGCTATTGCTATCAATGTGATTGATTGGTTCAAACAGTTAAAAACTATTTCGGGACTAAATGAAGAAGGCTATCAAGGTTTCACAATGAGCAAAACCGAAAGCCCTGTTCATAAATCTAAAATTCTCAATCTTCTTAAAGCAGCAGATTTGGGTATTCAAGATATTAAACTTCAAAAGTTGGACATTGAGCAACTGCCAAAAGATATGCCCAAAGATTTGAAAGAACGGATTATTAAAACTGTTCGTGAAGAAAATGCTGAATTTATCTCTGACGTTATCACTTTTCACAAAAAGTATGATGCCAACAAAAAGAATACAAATGAAACTGTACGCTTTTCTTTGGACGAAGATGAATCATCGGGAACACGGAAATTTTTCGCTCTTACAGGACCTATTTTAGACGTTATTGAAAATGGCTATACGCTCGTTGTAGATGAATTAGATTCTAAACTTCATCCGAATTTGGTTTGCAAATTGGTATCGCTTTTTAACTCAAAAGAGATTAACAAAAAGAACGCTCAACTTATTTTCAACACACACGACACTAATTTATTAAGTTCAGGATTATTCAGGCGTGACCAGATTTGGTTTGCCGAAAAAAACAAATACGGAGAAGCCCGACTTTACTCGTTAGGCGATTTCAAATCAGAAAATGTAAGAAAAACCGAAGCCTTTGAAGATAATTATATCAGAGGAAAATACGGAGCTGTTCCATATTTGGAATATTTTGATAGTCTGACTAAAAATTTGCCGCAATATGAAAATGAAAGATAAAAGAGCAGAACAAATTGAGGCAAAGAAACGGCACAGAGAACAGTTAAAATCAAAGCGTAGAAATGAACCTGTTTTTGAAAGAAGTGAACCTGTACTGCAAGAAAAGCCAACAATACTGATTGTATGCGAGGGAGAAAATACAGAACCCTCATATTTCAGTCAGTTTAGGCTTTCTACTGCAACTATTAAACCTATCGGAGAAGGATATAACACGATTTCTCTTGTAAACAGAGCTTCCGAATTAGCGAAAGAAAAAGATTACGAACAAGTTTGGTGCGTATTTGACAAAGATGATTTTGACAACAACGACTTTAACAATGCCATTGTAACAGCAGAAGTTCAAAACTTTGGTGTTGCTTATTCAAATCAGGCATTTGAATATTGGATAATTCTGCATTTTGAAGACCATCAAGGAGGCGGAATGCATAGAAAAGACTACGATAAGAAAATCAATAATCTTCTCAAACCTTTCAAATTGGTCTATGACGGAGAAGGCAGTAAAATTATTACAGAAGAAATATTTGAAGTGTTGGACGGAATTGACGAAAAAACGAATAGAGAAAGAAAAGTGTTAGCTATTCAAAGAGCAAAAAGGAATTACGAACAGTTTGAACACGCCAATCCTGCGACAGAAGAATCATCAACTACTGTATTCAGACTTGTTGAAACATTATTGAAGTACACATAAACAGAACGCCAGCAGCCAACAAGGGTTTGGCGTAATTGGCTTGCCAACGCTCAAACCCAACCGCACAAAAGCCAACTACGCCAAGCCCAGAACCGTTATACGCAACCGTATCAAAAATCCCGCACAAAATTCAGTGAACAAACAAAAATTTCTATATTTACTCAAAATAACTTTATGGAAGCAGATTTAAAATTAAAATTGGAACAATTGCACAATCGCGTTGATGCATTAAAAGATCAAATCAACACCGAAGAAGCAACTAAAAATGCTTTTGTGATGCCTTTTATACAAATTCTTGGTTACGATATTTTTAATCCCACTGAAGTAATTCCAGAATTCATCTGTGATATCGGAACTAAAAAAGGAGAAAAAATAGATTATGTAATTAAAAAAGACAACGAACCAATTTTAATTATCGAGTGTAAACATTGGAAGGAAAATGCAGACGCTCATAATTCTCAACTTCACAGATATTATCACGTTTCAAAATCCAGATTTGGCGTTTTGACCAATGGCCATATTTTTAATTTTTATGCAGATTTGGAAAAACCAAATATAATGGATGAAAAGCCATTTTTTACTTTAGACTTATCAAACCTAAAGGATTCAAGTCTTAAAATTCTTGCGAATTTCACCAAAAATGGATACAATTTAGAAAGTATTTTGGATTCTGCGGAAGCGCTAAAATATATCAAAGCAATCCGCAGTGAATTTGAGAAAGAATTACAAGAACCTTCAGATGAAATGGTAAAAATGTTGGTAAGTAGATTTTTTGATAAGCCTTTGATTGCTTCAAGACTTGCAACTTTCAAAGATTATACAAAACGTGCTTTTTCTAACTCGATAAATGAATCAATTAGTTTCAGACTAAAAAATGCCTTAAATATTAATGAAACTGTTCCTTCAAAACAATCAGATAATATTACTTCTGTTGATGAAGAGGAAAATAAAGACGCACCTAAATTCATAACCACACAAGAAGAAATTGAAGGTTCACAGATCATAAAAGCAATTTTAAGAGAGGTAATTCCTGCTTCGAGAATTGCTTTCCGTGATACTCAATCATATTTTGGTGTTTTGTTAGATGACAATAACAGAAAACCGCTTTGTAGACTTCACTTTAATTCTTCAAACAAGTATCTCGAAGTTTTTCATCAGGGAAAAGATAACGGAGAAAAGAAATTGCTGAATTCTTTAGAAGATATTTATGAGTACAAGAATGAACTTCTTGCAACCGTGAAAAATTATGAATAAAAACGGCTGCGTATAACATAGTATTTGCAAAAGGCGGGGTTGAATATATAATAGAAAAACCCGATGCATTTAGTCGCAACTTGCTTTTCATATTGTATTTTTTTGTAATTTAACAATCTGAAAAAGCAATTTGCTTCGTTCGGTCGAAATTGAACTTTCAGTTAAATTTAGCCCGCCCTTCGCAAATACTTTTTCCGTTATCTGTAATTTTAAAAATAACACCTAAATATTATGAAAAAAATCCTATTTCTATCAATTATTTTGTTTTTAGCAAACAATGCACAAGCACAATTAACTGAATATAAAGTTCGAGTTGAAATTGACAACTCATTACAAAATGTTTATGATGCAGCCTATTATAAAGCATCAGCAAACTATTATAAAAAAGAAAACGCTGATATGATAAAAAATCATGCAGACAGATATTTCACGGCATTAAATCGTATTGTAGATTTCATTAATGACAAAAAAATTAATTCAAACGAAGTTGAATTAGAAATAAATAGATTAAAAGATTACGGAGAAAATATATTAAAATTATTACCGAAACTGGAAAATGATGAAGTAACTGGAAGCAATGCTCAATATACTATTGAAAAAGCAAATGAGGAATTACAATATTCAACTGGAAATCCAAATGGAAATCTACTGAAAATTATTAAAAAAAATATTATGATTCAGCAATTTACTAATTTAACGAATGAAGAGCTTGTTTTATTTATTAGTAGGGAAACCGGTAAATCAAAGGAAAATATATTAAGTTCATGTCAATATTCTATCAGTGGTGTCCATGATTGTCTTGTTATGACATTGGTAAATATCAAAATGTAAAAAAACTACAGATAACATATTCTATGTCAAAAAACAAGTACTATTTTGAATTTTTTCATGCCGCAAATTGTTGTGTTTTCACGTAGGGAGTCCCACGCCCGATGACCGCAAAAATCCGGTTGACGAGTTTGAATTTAACGTTGTTTAGCGCCAACATTTTCGGTTTTCCTTCCGCCTGTTTTCGCTCGTAGTAGAGCTTCAGCTCGTGGTCGTACTTTATTGCCGTCAGTGAAAGCAGGTGCAGTATCGACTTCATCTTTTTGTCGGCAAAAGGGCTCACCCTGCTTTTCCCCCGGATGCTGGTTCCCGATGTTCTCCCGAATGGCGCTATTCCGCAGTAGCACGCATATTTTCTCGCATTCCTGAACCGCAGAAATCCCTTCGTGGTGAGCAGCAGATAAAGCGTTCCGATTTCTCCGACTCCCGGTATGCTGCGCAACAGTTCCCGTTTAGCGTTAAGGTCCTCATCGCTCCTGACGAGTTTGCTTATTGCCAGTTCCAGGGTTTTCAACTGGGATTTCAGGAACGTTACCGTCTTTCTGTTGGCGGATTTCACGCTCCTGTAGACTTCCTTTCCCAAGAATTCCTCGCCCTCCGAAGTGCGCTCGAAACTTTTTATCGCGGCGATGAGCTTTTCGCGTTCCGCATTCATGAGGTTAAGTTGCTGGTAGATGATTTCGGGAACTTCCGAGAGTTGGATCTTGTCCTCGTTGCGCATCGCGTATTTGGCGATCTCCTGCGCATCTATCGTGTCGCTCTTGCCTCTGGAAAGACCTCTGGAACGCTTGATCTCGATTGCGGGGACTTCCGCATAGTTCCAACCGTTCCCGCACAGGAACACCGCCAGAATAGTGGAGTAGATTCCGGTATGCTCGAAGACCACGAGTGTGTCCTCCATCATCAGTCCTTCCTTTGAAAACGCTGCAAATAGCGTCTGCAGAGACTTTTTCTCATTGGCGACGCTTCCTCTCTTTACCGTGTCTCTTTGCGGAATCAGGAGGCAGTAGTCCAAGGTGTTTTTGGAGACGTCGAAACCCAGGTAGTTTTTGTAATTTTTCATATCTTTATTTTTAGAAAGGTGGTTGAATGGTTTTAAAATCTTTAGTAGTTCTTGTCTAATATTCTATTTGAAACTTCAGTTCAACCTTTATGCAAAACAGAGTACTGATATGTTAGTTAAATCTGATTTAATTTACAGGGTTTTTTAGGTCACTCTGTTTTGCTTTCTAAAGGTATTTATTTTATGGATGCAAAGTAAAGATGGGTTTTGCAAGATGCGGGTTGAAGGAAATCTCAGAAATATTCTAGAAAATACCCGCAAAAAACTTTTCCATTTTTTAGTTTTTTCGTAATTTTAAAAAATGGAAAAAGTTTTTGCTAGCGTTCGGTTCTCCTCTCCACTTTCGGTTGCAGTAGCCCGCACCTCGCAAAGCCCTTTTCCGTTACCTGCAAGCGTAGCAGACTACAGTGCTAACATCGACAGAGAGAAATGATATTTAAAAAACATATACCAAAAACACCACTTGACAACTATGTAGACAGTATATGTTACATTGAAGGCAATAACAAAGGAACAGGACTTCCTAAAATTGCAATGAGTTTAGTTTTCAACCTTGAAGACAATTTTAAACTATTCACAACCAAGCATTTTGACAATCATATTGATTACAAGCGACATTGGCTTGCAGGACTTCAAACCAAACCGACTAATGTAGAAAGTTACGGAACAAGTAAAATGTTGGTTATTCAATTCAAAGCATTAGGTGCTTTTATTTTCCTTAATGACCCTTTGCACTATTACACGAACAACTATGTAACACTTGACAATATTTTTAACAATGAAGCAGACGAAATTTGGGAACAACTTCAAGAAGCAGACTCTTTGACAGAACAATTCCTAATTATTGAAAATTTTCTGTACCGCAAATTATTGACAAATAAGTTTCCTAATCAAAAACTGATTTCAACAATAGAAATATTGCTATCTAAATCAAATCCAATTTCTATTAATCAAATTTGTAACAAACTGAAAATTTCTCGAAAACATTTAAACCATCTATCAAAAGAGTTTGCAGGTGTTTCACCAAAAACTTTATCATCATTAAACAGACTTCAAAACACATTAAAAACCATTAGTGGTTCACCGACAGAAAAACTTACTAATGTTGCTTACGAATTAGAATATTTTGACCAAGCTCATTTCATAAACGACTTTAAAAAATTTACAGACTTGACTCCTAATGAATACGCAAATCTTGTTGAGAAAACACAATCTCTTAAAATAGCCCCTCATTTTATTCCATTTCAGTAATGGTTACATATTTACAATTTTTGCAAAACTACAACCTCTACTTTTACCCTAAAATAATTTTAAAATATGAAGCGTAACATTATTTCAGTTGTGGTAGGTTTATTTTCGGCAATTATCATTTTTGTAATTGCAGAAACAATCAATAGTGCCTTACACCCAGTTCCACAAAATTTGGACTACAATGATAGTATAGCTGTAAAGACATTTTACGAAAATCAACCATTAACGCTTTGGTTATTAGTTTTAGTAGGTTGGATAATTGGTTCTGTTTTATGTGGTTTTTTAATTAAGTTAATCAGTAAAAATGACAACGAAAAGTTGCCAATTATTGCAGGTATTATTTTGACACTTTCGGCAATTGCTAACTTCTTTTCGTTGCCCCACCCAACTTGGTTTATTATAATCAGTTTATTTGCTTTTCTTCCATTTGTATTAATAGGATATAAAATTTCAAAATAACTATAATTATGATTGAGAAACTTAAAATATTAATTGAAAATAAAGAATTGGACAAACTCAATAAACTTTTAACAAAATCGCCTAGCATTTTAGATGATGTGGATATTAATGGAGCATCTGGCTTACAATTGATAGCTTACAGTGGAATAGAGGAGATTTTATTATTAGCAATCAATCTCAAGAAGAATTTTACTTTCCACGAGGCAATAATTTGCGGAAAATTGGATTTAGTAAAGATCTTGTTAGAAAAGCAAAACGATTTACTAAACTTACATTCAAATGACGGATTTACTCCTCTTTCTTTAGCCGCTTATTTCAACCAATCAGAAATTTTTATTTTTCTCCTTGAAAATGGTGCTAGTCCTAATTTACAAGCAACAAATGCTTCAAAGGTTAACGCTCTGCATTCTGTTATAGCAAAAGATAATTTGGAGCTATGTAAACTTTTATTTCAACATGGTGCAGATCCCAATATCCCACAAATTCAAAATGTTACAGCATTGCATTCAGCTACCCATAGAGGAAATATAAACTTAGTTAAACTACTAGTTTCAAATGGTGCCAACATTAATTCAAAAATGGACAATGGTGATACTGCACATTCAATTGCTGTTAAAGAGAAAAGAACTGATATTATAAAATATTTAGAAGCCATCTAAAAATAATATAATCATGGAAGCAGAAAATTTATTTTTTACTTTAAAAGAAATTTTATCAAAATATGAAAGTAGCCTTTTAGTTGTTCATAATCATAGAATAAACTACTATTTAAACACAGCAATTTCAGCCACAAATAAAAAATCAGAATTTTTTGGTGCTGTTCAAATCAAAAAGTCTTATGTAGCTTTTCATTTAATGCCAGTTTATTATTATCCTGACTTACTTGACAATATAAGCCAAGACCTTAAAGACCGTATGCAAGGAAAATCTTGCTTCAACTTCAAAGAATTAGACGACAAACTATTCAAAGAGTTAGCTGCCTTGACAAAAAAGTCGTTTGACCATTATAAATCAATTAAGAAAATCTAACATGCAAGACAAAACGCCTGCAGGTAACATGGGTTTGGCAAAAGCGGGGTTGAAAGTTATCATTTAGAAGATTTCAGCACTTTTAGCCACAAAAAACCATTTCGTTTTTTTATTTTTTGTAATTTTGAAAAATGGAAAAAGTTTTTGCTAGCGTACGGTCATCTCTTGAAATTCCGGTTGCAGTAGCCCGTACCTCGCAAAGCCCTTTTCCGTTATCTGCAATACAAAAACAGCCTACAAATAATGAGTGTAGAACAAATTGACAAAGTTGATTTTATTAGCACAAAACCTGATGGAAACGTTGAGTTGACAATTTCAGACCATCTTGAATGGAACAATAGAAATGAACACTTTCAAATTTTACAAGACAAACTTAACTCCTACCTTAATTTCATTGAAAGCGGACAATTAGGTGAAGAATATCCCAATGCAATAAATAAAAAAATATCTATACGTTTAATCATGAAATTTGCTCCTGACAAAATTGCAGTTGAATTTTTAGAGAATTGCCAAAGCATTATTGAAAGTGAAAATGTAGACTTCTCTTGGAAAATGCTAAATCAAAAATAATGTACTGCAGATAACATAGTATTGGCAAAAAACGGGGTGAATATTGTCTTTGCGCATTCAGTTAACAAAATTCGCAAAAATGCTTTTCATATTTCTATTTTCCGTAATTTAGAAATCTGAAAAAGCATTTTGCTCAGGTTCGGTTTTCCTTTGAAAATGTCAGCAAAGTAGCCCGTTCTTCGCCAATACTTTTTTCGTTATCTGCAATATTACCAAAGCGGCTGCCAAAAATGATTCAAGATAAATTAACTCAAATTTGGGTAAAACTTTCCGGAAGAAAAATTGACATTAACAAAGATTTTTGGATTTATGGAATAATTGGAGACGAAGATAAAATTGATGATAAATTCTTTAAAAATCTCGCTGAAAAAGAAAATCTAAAAATAACTTCAAACCAACCAAATTCTGGACTTATTGAAAACATAAATGTTTTAGATTTTACCGAAGTAGAAAAGAATTTATTAAATCCGAAAGTAATTGATTTCTATGAAAATACATCAAATTATGACTTTGAAATTTGGTCTGAATGGAAAGGAATTTTCAAACCGTTTGGATTTTTATTGACGAAAATTTTCAGCAAAAGATTGCAACAATTAAATATTCCAACAAATCCTCTTGCAATGGCAAAAGGTCTAAAAAGTGAAATTGTAAAATTAAAAAAAGATGACGAAACATTATTTACAATTTGGTACAGAAAAATAAAAAGTACAAATGATGTGATTTACTCTGGAGTTTACACAACTACATTTATGCCTCATTTCAAAAAAAATCTCTTAAAAGTAATATTTCCACTTCCAAATGGAAATGCAACTGTAATTATGACCAAAAAAGTTTTGGATAATGGATCTTTACTTCTAAGTAGCGACGGAAATAAATTTGGAGAAAATGGATTTTATTTTTTTCTAACCAATCACAAAGGAAAATATTGGGCGAAATTTGTAAAGGTTTTACACGAATGGATTGAAGTATACGTCGATGAAGAAAATGTTTTAAGAACAGACCATAATTTTAAATTTTATGGAATCAATTTCCTAAATCTACATTACAAAATGACAAAAAAATAATACTGCAGATAACAAGGTATTAACAAAAGTCTTATTATAGAACATTGATTTTCAGCGTATTTACATACTTTTTCAAATCGCAGGTACAACATAAGTACAACTTTTAGAGGCATATTTTTTACACCATTCAAAGCAAGGATTTTCACTATAAAAATCCTTGCTTTTTTTATTTGTTTCCCTGTCAATTTTTCGTCCGTTCTACCATACCGATTGCAGTCCTGCCCTTTGCATTTTACCGTTTTCGGTGCGTTAGCACCGTATTGCATTACCTTTTACCACCTCGTGTATTGCCCACAAAATGAGTTAAATAGAACTTTGTAAATGCGTACGCAACGTATTTATTAACTCATAAAATTTAAGACAATGGCAAGACAAAAAGGACTTATGAAGTATGTCGGAACGATAGGCGATGTCCGACATTTCAAAATCAAAGGACACCAGGGATTTTTTGCGGGTATGGTGGGCGGTCCTACCGCAGAACAGGTAAAGACCGCACCCGAATTTGAACGTACTCGTGAGAATATGAATGAATTTGGGGGCTGTGCAAGAGCTGGCAAATCCATTCGTACCGCTTTATCAGCGTTGATGTCAAAAATGGCAGACAGCCAAGTTACAGGACGTTTAACGTCCGTAATGAAAAAAATCAATCTGGAAGACGGTACAGAAGCAAGGGGTTACAGAAAGGTTGAAATCTCAACACAAAGAAACTATTTGTTAGGCTTTGAGTTTGACAAAAAACTTTCTATCAATGGGGTTTTTAATGCTCCGTATGATGTAACCCATACCGTTGCAAGGGATAGTGCGGATTTTATCATTGCTCCGTTTAATCCTGCTGATTTGATTTCTGCACCGTCTGGGGCAACGCATTTCAGATTGATTAACGCTTTGGCGGTGGTCGCTGACTTCGTTTATAACACTACAACAGGAACTTATGAACCTGATGACATCGTAAACAACGAATTAAGCATTGTTGAATACTCTCCCTATATTCCGTTAAATACGGCATTTGCAGGCTCTACATTAACGGCTACGTTTCCAACTGCTCCAACATTGGGAACGAATGTAACGGTTATTCAGTGCATCGGGATTGAGTTTTTCCAAGAGGTAAACGGTAATCATTATGCGTTTTCATCAAGCAACTGCTTACGGATTGAAGATGCGTTTTAGAACATCACAAACGAAAGCCCCAAGCATTGCGAGGGGCTTTTATTTCTAACCTTTAAAATCAATCTTCAATGAGAACAAAAATTTTAAGAGTAGCCGAAGGCAAGCAAAGTACATTGAGCCAATTATATATTGATGATGTGTTTCAGTGCTACCTTTTAGAAGACAAGATAAGAGCCGTAAAAATTCCGAAGCAAACCGCAATCCCAACAGGAAACTACACGCTAAGGCTGAACACCTGGGGTGGAATGAATGCCGAGTATCGGCAGAAATTCCCAAAGCTCCATAAAGGTATGATTGAAATAAACGGCTTACCGAATTTCAGTTTTGTGTATATCCACATCGGGAACACGTACACCCATACGGCAGGTTGTCCGCTTTGTGGTTTCGGTTTCGAGCTTGTGAATGGCGATTATCAAGTGTTGCGAAGCAACGATGCTTACCAAATGATTTATCCAAAACTTTTGGCTATTGCCCAAAGTGAGCGTAAGGGTATCAGCATTGAAAACAATTTCCAATTTTAAAAGCGTGTATCAATGGAAAATGCAATCACATTAAATGTAGTGTTCGGCTCTTTGATTAGTATGCTCTTGGCTATTGTGGCTTACTTCATTAAACAACTCCATTCCGATTTTAAGAAAATGGAAAAGGATTTAACGGAAGTAAAAACAATGGCTTTGCTGATAAAAACAGAGTTCAAAAACAGTTATGATTTGCTTAATCACAAAGTGGATTATCTGGAACACCGAGTAAACAATTTAGAAAAAATCATTTTAAAACAATTCAACAATGAAAAGCAATAGTTTAAATTTAGTAGAGCGTGTAAAAGCTCCAACCCCGAAATGGTTTAAAATCATTCGGACAATCGGTATCACATTAACAGCCGTAGGCGGTGCAATTCTGACCGCACCCATTGCATTACCTGCTACCATTGTAACCGTAGGCGGTTATCTGATATTGGGCGGAACTGTGGCAACCGCTATATCACAAACGGCAATGCAAACGGACAACGATAATGAAGCCGAACAAAAGGAAAATTCAAAGCAACCTTAAAATCAAAAGTTATGGCAGAGAAAAAAAAGAAAATCAGATTTAAGGCAGGTGCGGAACTGTCGGGTAAAGTCAATGTAGTAAGTGCAACCGTTTACAGCGAAACGCAGGGAAGCACTGAAAATTTTGAAATCGTACTGAAAGGCATTTTGCAAGAAACGCCCGAAGATACACCCAAAGAAGTGGACACCGTAAAAATCAGATTTGCAATTATGAAAGCTGATGCACCCGAAACAATAAAATAAAGGTGCATTTTGGTTTTGGTTGATGTGTGAAATCCTGCCCATTGGGGCAGGATTTTTTGTTGCACCTGTTTACACTCTATTTATAAAACGGTGCATTTATATTGCCTTTATATGTGGTTAATGGTGCAAGTATCGAGCAAGCGGTGGGAACTGTAAAGGCAAAAGAGCGTAGCCCAAAGGGCTACCGCTTTAAATGCCTTGCAATGTAAATGCGTTTCAATTCTGAAATTAAACGCAACTGCTCGTATAACTGCCGTTCTTTCTGCTCTAATACTTTGGAATTTTGAACGTCTTTTTTAAATGCCTTTTCTTTTCCTTTCAAATGGGTTACCTGTTCAAAAACGAAGCTTTTAAAATCCCCTATCCGAATGTAAGGAATGACCGAACCGATTAAAAACTGATGAAATGATTTTGTTTGCCACAAACCAAATAATAGACTGCGGTAAATGTCCATTTCCTCCACATTACGGCAGGAAATAACAAAGCAATTCGGGCAAGGTATATCTAACGGCTTACCACTATTTAAGCCCTTACAAAGAGCATAAAATTCAAATTCCGATTGCGGATTTTTCGGGTTGTAAGTAAAGATTTTAACGGCTTTCATATTGCACCACTTTTGAGATTAGCTCCGTTCCTTTCGTTGCTGTGGCTGAAAACCAAAACTTTTTTACAAAGAAAAAAACAGAAAAAAAAGAAAGCCTTTTATCAGGTGGCGGGGCAAAAAATCCAAAAGGAAACGGAATAAGTCCCGAAGGGTGGCAAGGCAATGAAAATTAACTTGCGAAGCACCTTATTTGCATTGCCATTATGCCGTAGTCTTTTGGATTTTTTTTGGTGCGGTGGGCTTGTGCGTAGCCACCTACCTTTGCTTTCCTTTTTATTCTTTTTTCTTTTGGAAAATGTCTATTGACTACCTTTTATTAAATTCCAAAATTTCATTTGAGCGTTGGCAATGGGGCAAACACTTCGCAGTAAAAAATAAAGCATACCATTATCTGAAGCGTTGGAAAAAAGCAAGGGTATGAGGTACGAAATACTCTTGCTGTGCGGTGCTGAAATAAGGTGTGCAGGCAATGGAACGGAATAAATGCAGGTAAATTTGGGTTTCGCCTACCGAAATGCAATGAAGTGAAATGACTAAACACTTTATTCAGCACATTGGCAATACAACCAATTAATGCTTTATTTTTTTACTGCACCGCTGAAATGGGTGGTGGGGTGCTGTGGCAAAATGGGTGGGTGCGGTTGGGAAGAAAATACGGCTTCTGAACCCCGAAAAATATTAGCATTGGCATTTGTGCGGTGGGATATTTTTTCGGGGTGAAGACTATGGCATTGGATATTTTACATAATGTTATTATAGGACAGCCTGTGCGGTTGGATGCTTGCATAAGCGAGGCAAAAGGCTGTGCGAAGCGAACCTATAATGCCACATTATGTAAACATAGCTTCCACCGATTTGCATACTGGCATAAACGAAACGGTGGTGGTGGTTGGAGTGAAGTGTCTTTTTGCTTTGTTTTTTTCGCATTGGGACAGCTCTTTGCAACCGCAGGAACGAGGATTGCAATGTGCTGTTGAGCGTTGGCAAAAAACAACGCAAAAAGTATGACAGTTGCAAACGGTGGCAATGCCATAGAAGACAGACCAAGCGTTGGCTTTGTGCGATTGGGTCTGGCTAAAGCCGTATTTTTTCTGTGCGTAGGCAGAGCGTGGGTTGTATAGATTTGGTAGCAAAAGCATTTTTGCTATTGCTTCAATATTTCGATTTTTAAAAATAATATCTCACACATACAAACTTAAATCTCGAGTTTTGTAAAATTATTACGTTTTTTAGATTTAATTTTACGATTTATTTGTTTTTAATTCCAGAATATAATATCTTTGTATCACAAAATGTAACTTACAATCGAAATATTATGTACACGGAAATACTAAGGATAATTGAAGGCGGACTGAATAAAGACACTAAAAAGGTTTTAAATTATTCTAAAACGCTTGCTGAAAAGCTAGATGGAGATGGTAACCAAAAGTTGGCTAAGCTTATCCTTAAGACTATAGATAAAGGTCCCGCTACAACAGTGACTATGGATGAATTACTTACAACGCCTGTTGACCAAGAAAGTCGTCTAAGTATTGTTGATGTAGAAGTTCCGTCGAAAGAGAAGAATTTAATCGTTCTACCTCAACTTGTAGAGAACAAGATTAGCGATTTTATTAATCTCGTAAAACATCAAAACGAATTGATTAGAAGTGGTATAGAAACGTCTAATACATTATTGCTATTTGGAAAGCCTGGAGTTGGAAAAACAAGCGTTGCAAGATATATTTCTGAAAGTACCGGATTACCTCTTGTAATAGCAAGATTTGATGCAATCGTTTCTTCACTTTTGGGAAATACAGCTAAGAACATCAGAAAAATATTTGAGTTTGCTGAAAACAAACCTTGCATTCTATTTCTTGATGAATTTGATGCAATTGCTAAAGCAAGGGATGACCAATATGAGTTAGGAGAATTAAAAAGGGTTATTAATAGCTTGCTTCAAAACATTGATGTCTTTGCTAAAAACAATATACTTATTGCAGCAACCAATCATCCAGAAATTTTAGATAAAGCAATTTGGAGAAGATTTAATACTGTTATCGAAATTGGTGCTCCTCAAGAAAATGAAATTGAAGAGCTTATTAAAAACTTTGTTGATGATTTCAAAACCGATTTCATAAACGATGAAAAAAAGAAAGACAGATTAGTGAAACTTTTTGAAGGGAAAACACCATCAGATATAAAAGCTGTCATTAACAATGCAAAAGCACATACAATTATTCATAACAGTGATACCTTATCTTATGAAGATGTTATTATTGAACTATACGAATTTAATAATAATGGAAATATTACTATTGAAAAGCTTGTTGAGTTCCTAAATGAGAATGGAGTACCACAAGCAACTATTGCCGAACGTATGAAAGTATCATTAAGACAAATAAGAAACTATTTAAACAAACAAGCCTAAACTATGGAAAATAAAAATTTGCCAATTAAATTCTTTCAGAAAAGACAGAAAGATGAAATGGGAACAGAAGCTGGCGGAGGTCAAACAATCCCTAAATGGGCTTCTCAAGGACAGTTAAGAGAGAAATCAGAGTATATTAAAACAGTCTTGGCAGAAGTTTCCACTTCATTAGCCGAAAAAGTTAAAAAGAACAACTATATACCTTCAGTAGTAAAACTAAAGGTAAATGGCGATGCTTTAGCTAAAACCTACAGAAAAGAAATTGGTAATCTTTTCAATGTTGGTAAGCTGAATATAATTGGTGTGAGCGGTGAAGATGAAGTATTGATTAAAATCGACAACGAAAATGACCTAAAAGGCATTTTAAAAAAATTCTCAAGTGTCAATTTTGAACTTCCAAATTATACTCATCAAATAGGTATTTCAGCGATTAATAACATAGAAGAATTTAAACCTCAAATTGACATTGAGGAAGAAGATGAAGAGCAAGTATATAAAGTAAAACTATTCAATTACGGCAATGCCGATTTGAACAATATCCTTATCAGAAGTTTCGAAAAGTACTGTAGAGACAACAATATTGAATTTGAAAAAGCTGAATATTCAGACGAATTAAACATTTTCAGAATTAGCAAGGTAACTACCGATGATTTTGACGAATTGCGTGACTTTGACGGCATTCAGCTAATTACAGAAATGCCTACTTATAGCCTGACCTTAGATGAATTGACAGAAGAAAATGTTATTGAAATAAAACAGCCAAAGGAAGGTGCGAATTATCCAGTTGTAGGAGTTCTTGATACAGGGATTTCAAACATTCCACACCTTATTCCTTGGCTGCACAATAAAAGTTTCACCAAATATCACGAAGATTATATTAATAAAGGACACGGTACTTTTGTAGCTGGCGTTTTGTTATACGGCGATAATTTGGAAGGTAAAGACTACACTGGTTTTGAAGGGTGTAAATTGTTTGAAGCCATAGTAATGCCTGATTTGAGTAAACAAAAAATATTTGAGGACGAATTAATTGAAAACATTAGGGAAGCAATCACTGACCATAATGAAATAAAAATATGGAATTTATCTCTTGGGACGGACAGAGAAGCCGATTTATATGAATTTTCAGATTTTGCAAAGGCATTAGATGAAATTCAAGAAGAAAACAATGTTTTGATATGCAAATCTGCAGGCAATTGTAATAATTTTAGAATTAATGCACCAAAAAGCAGAATAGCCAAATCTGCCGATACAGTTAGAGGACTTGTAGTTGGTTCTATTGCTCACGACAAGTTGGCTACAGATTACGCCGAGAAAAACAATTCATCTCCTTTTTCAAGAATTGGCCCAGGACCATCAAATTTGATAAAACCTGATGTTGTTCATTTTGGTGGAAATGCTGGTTTAGATAACACCAACAAACTTGTTATTAACCCTGTTAAATCTTTCTCTTCAGATGGAAGTTTAGCAAAACAAGTGGGAACCAGTTTTTCTACACCTCGTATTGCGGCTATAACGGCAGGCGTTCATTCAATGTTAAGTGAAGAGTTTAACCCTCTTCTTTTGAAAGCACTTGTAATACATTCTGCAAAGTATCCAGAAGAAATGAGAATGACCATTGCAGAAAAAATTGATGCAGCAGGATTTGGAATGCCATCAAATATCAACGATATTTTGTTTAATCAACCCAATGAAATTACATTAATCCTCCAAGACAACATAGAGAAAGGTTCTTTCATTGATATTCTTGATTTTCCATTTCCACAAAGTATGATAGATGACGAAGGATATTTTTATGGAGAACTTACCGTAACACTTGTAACCTCTCCTATTTTGGAAGTATCACAAGGAGCTGAATATTGCCAATCGAATATTGATGTCTATTTAGGAAGCTATGATGAAAAAATTGAAAAAGATATAACTCAACCAAGGGTTAAAAACCCAATTGGAGCAGATGGAAGGCAAAATGTTTTAGCAACAAGCGTTTACAGTAAAAAGGCTATGAAGGATTTTGAGACTTCGTTTGCAAGTGAAAGAATGCTGCTATCTTATGGGGATAAATTCCAACCTGTAAAAAAATGGAGTGTAAATTTTGATGATTTCACACCAACTAATAAAGATAAGTTTTTAAAAGCACCTAAGAATTGGTACTTGAAACTTGAAGGACTTTTCAGGCATTTTACGGAAAGTAAGTGTGAAATTCAAAAAACCGTTCCGAGCCAAGAATTTTGTTTGGTCATAACAATTAAGGACACAAAAAAAAGAGGAAATATTTACAATGAAGTTACGCAGCTCTTGAACAATTTTAGTTTCGTTCATAGCAACGTAAAAATAAGAGAAGAAGTAAGAATTAGATTAAATGGATAAAAATTACCAACAAAAAAAGACAAAAAAATGTCTTAAAAGTTCCAGCTTTTAAGACAATAATTTAAACCGGAATGTAGAAAGCAGTGTGTAGCTTATCGGGGTTGGTAACCCTTTGGCATTCCAATATTGAAAAGTTTCGTTTTGCAAAAGTAACTGTTTATTTTAATAAACATAGATTTTAATTAGTTTTTCAATAAAAAGTACGCACCGGGTAAAATTCCTAACTCCGTGAATGTAGAGGATAAGTTTTTAATAATTTAAAATTACATTTTATGACGTTCGAAGGAGCAGTAATAAAAGAGCAAGGTGTATCATTTGCTATTGTTGTAGTAAAAGAATACGTATTGAATAGCCCTTCAGAGTGTAACAATGCAAGAAGCGGTTTTCAAACTATTTTTCCGAGAATGCCAATCATTTTGATGGCTCAAAACAGCCGTGGTGTTCCAAGGTATCAAGGAAGAACAGATATTGTAAACTTCTTAGCAAATGTGCATCCATCTAGAATACCTTGGAAAAGGTACAATTACAATTGATTAACTAATTAAAATTTAAAAAAATGTCAAAGTACATTATTCGTAAAACGTCCAACGGACAATATTGGTGGGTTTTAAAAGCTCCAAATGGAGAAACCCTATTAACAAGTGAAACTTATACTACAAAGCAAAACTGCCAAGGCGGTATTGCGAGCAGTAAAGTTAGTGTTGCTGATGCTAACTTTAGACGATTGACATCGGTAAGAAATGAACCTTATTTTACTCAGAACTCTAATAACTACCAAGTATTGGGAACGAGTGAAATGTATTCATCAACCTACAATCGAGACAATGGTATAGAAGCCGTAAAGCGATATGCTCCAAACGCAGTAATTGAAGATTTATCTTAAGTATCAACTTTTAAATTTAAAGGAAATGGCAACTAATCCTCCTAAAGGTGACGGGCATAGAAATGGTGCCGTAAGAGACAGAAGTCAAACATATAATCCAAAAACTGAAACTTGGGTAAAAAGAGATAGTGATACTGGACGTTTTATGGATGTCAAGAAAGACGGTACACCATTTAAAGGTGTTCGCAAAGAAAAATAAGATGTATCTTATTTTTTTTACAAAATAGGCTATTCTGTATTTCAGAATAGCCTATTTCTTTTTAAGTAAGTAGGATAAGTAACTTTTGCCAAAAAGATTTTTTTGTATTTCGCAGAAATATAAAAACTGATTTATTGGGCTGTATGAGGGCAAAATGGTAAACCGCAGGTTTCCATTTGCACCGAATAGTTTTGTTATGGTTTGTTTTTTATCGCAGATAAAAAATAAAAAATGTTTTTGCCCGAAAAAGGTTATCTTACTTATCCCCCTAAACTAATGTAATGAGGTGCATTCTGCACCGAATTAAAATCAAAAAGCGAAGCGTATTTGAATGAACAAAAATTATTCATTCTATACTATTATTATAGTAATGCAATTCAACGCAAAATAAGAAGATAAGTAGGATAACTACATTTCAGTAAAAGAATATTTTTTTATTCCGCAGGAATTAAAAAAAATGATTTATCGGGATTATCGGAAGTAAAATAATGAAGTGTAAAGGTTAGTTTGCTTTATATTGTATTGTTTTGGCTTGTTTTTTAGCGAAGCTAAAAAATGAAAATTCTTTTTGTTCAAAAAAGGTTATCTTACTTATCCACTCCATATAATGAAAAAAGGTGCATTTTGCACCTTTTAGAAATTCAGAACGGTAATCCTGTTTGCTCTGGTGGTTTGGGCGGTTCGGGTGGTGGTTCTTTTTCCCTGTTTTGATTGTCCACTTCTTCCCAAGTCAATTCTTTTACGGCATACACATAACCGCTTTTTTTGGATAACCTTAAATAACCGTGTTTCTTCAATGCTTTGCCTAACTTCATAACTGTACCGTCTGTGATGTTCAGCTTTGCCCGCTCTGCTAATTTGGTGGCTATCTGTGTGGTGTTCAGAAAATTGTTTGCTGTATCTCTGTCGGCTAATTCAAACCACGTTAAAAGCAATTCTTCTTCGGGGCTTCGGATTTGGTATTGTTCGTTGTTCAGGTTGATTTCTTTTATTTCTTCCTGATTGAACCAATAACGGAAACCGTCTTTATAGAGTTGCCTTGCCTGTGCATACGCTTGGTTGATGTCAATGTTATGTGTGTACTCGATGTGTTCCACTTCAAAACACAGGAAACGCCTCGAACCTGTTGTATCATTTAAAAATTGGGCGGTGTTTACACTGCCTGCAAACGAAGCCCTGCGGGGCAGGGTTTCGTTGTTGTGTCCGTATGCTTTACGCATACGGATATGTGTTTTAGTAATCAATTCTTTTAACGTACCGATTTCGGTACGGTTTAAGTTTTCGAGTTCGTCCAAATTGATAAGCATACATTCCGCTAAATGTATCAAGGTGTCTTTATTGTTTGGGTTTATTGTACCTGAAAACATATAATCCTTTAAAGGCTTTGGTATCAGCTTTTCTATCCACGTTGTTTTTCCTACGCCTTGTTTGCCACTAAATACAATTACGGTCTGATTTATTGCTTTATCATTGGTTACACAAGCCACCATTGCGACAAACCATTTTTTAAAACATACCTGCCATAAATCCTGCTTTGTCGTTGTAATAGTATTGGCAAGCTCTGTGATGTAGTCGGTTTCATCTTCATTGTTCGACAGGTTATCAAAATAATTTTTGAATGGGTCGAACTGTTCGCAATAATCGGAACGTAACAAATTGCGTAATGTGTTGATGTTACATTTTACTTTTGCTTTGAGTATTTCTCTCAATACGGAATTTTCTACAAAATCCGTTACAGGTTTCCAAAGCGTAGCTTTGGTAGCCTTGTACTCCAACTTTCCCGAAACTACGTTATAGCGAAAGCTATAACGGTAATTCAAAAAGGTTTCCAATCGGTCTATGAAACTCGGTTTTTCTTCTTCCTCGTCTGTATCATCTTCAGATGATTTTATGCTTTTGGATTGCTCGGAAATTTCGCCATTTGGCGAAATGGATAAGGTGCTTTTGTTATGTTCGTAGGTGTTGTTATAGGCACTGTTTACCGTTGTTGCTACTTCCTTTGCATCATAATTATAATCAGAAAGAATATAGCCCATTGCCATAGGCAATGGCACTCCTTTACGATTAAGGTTGCAAGCCAATAAATGCACAAAGTTGTTTCTATTGCCATTTACATAGCTTTCTTTCTTCTCGGTAAATCTTACGCAATGTTCATACGTTGCCAAATAATCATTACTAAATTTTTCGGTAGAAAAACCATTGCTTGCAATGGTTGGCGGCTCGGGTTCTGCTCCCTGCTCTTGGTTAAAGTAGGGGCTTAAATGTTCGGTTGAAATTACAGGATATACGGTTGCATTTTCATTGAAATATAAATCCGTGTCGTAAGACACGAAGCAAAGGCGTGTAACGTCTTTGCCCGATTTGTCAATAGGCAATTCTAAAAAATCTTCATAGAATTTTTGTAGGGTTATAAAGGCTTCCTTGTGGTTTTCTTGTGATGAATTGACTTTGACAAAGATTTTTAAACCGTTTCCCGATGGACTGATAAAAGCCGAATAAGTGTAGGGCGTTTCCTGTGCCAATGCTAAAGCATTGGTAAGCTGTTCTTTGGTAAGTTTATCAATATCCAATACTACAATTTGCGTGTACGCTGTAAGATATTCCAACTTTCTACCGCCTTTAAAAGAAGCCGAAGGTGTGAAAGCGGGCAAAGATTTCTTTGCCCTTTCGTATGCTTCCATTTTGCTCTCTGCAAGCGACTTTCTTAAATAAGTTATCACATTGATATACTTACCTGTTTTGATGTCGTTCAATACCTCAATGATTTTTTGGTTCTCTACCACTTCATTGAAGTTTTTAAAAATACTTACTACCATAACTTCCGATTTTTAAGATTGATAAAACCATTGCCTACATTACTTCTTAGCAAATGCTTTGTTGTAATGCTCCTGCAATAGTTTTTCTACGTCTGAAAGTTTGTAGTAAATTTTGTTGCCTACCTGTGAGAATGAAATACGCCCCTCATCACGCCACGTCTGGGCGGTTCGTTTGGAAATTTTCATCAGCATTAAAAACTCCTGATTGTCTAAAAACGTGTCCTTTTTAGGTTCGTTCTTTGCATTAAGGCGTTGGGTAATTTCGTCCAACCTTGCTACCAACTCTGTGTATTGGTCTTTTGATAAAATAATTGCTTCCATTTGTATAAATATTTATGATTATAGAAGCAAAGGACAGCAACATAAAAAAGTCATTATGTCCGTACTTGGTCTTTCGGGACAAGATTTATTTACAGCATTTTATCAATGTCTATTCTTTTGTGGGGTTTGGGACGTTTATCGGATTTGGACGGTGTAAGCATTGTTTTTACGGTTTCGGGACTTAATTCCCTGCCGTCTTTATCTGTGAATGAATTTACAATAACAGCAACGAAATCATTTATATTTCCGTCAATAATGGGCTTGCCGTCTGTAAACAGCTCTCTGTGCAGTTGGTAAAATATATCTACCAACTGATTGATGTTGCAATTTATTTTTAGCTTATTGAAAGGAATGCCGTTGGTATTCTTCTGCATTTGTTGTTTAGAAAATTCATCGGTTAAACGGATTAAATGCTGTATCTGGTCAATCTCTTTTTGACACTGGTCGGAATAATCGGGCAATTTTGGATTGATGAAATCTATACTTGCCTGTTCGTAATCGAACTTTTCATTGGTCAAAAACATTATTTTATCTGTATAATCGCCCATTGCATTTACTTTACTTTTTACTTCTCTGAATGAAAAATACCGTTCCTCACATTCCGCATTGATGTACTGCATTGGCGGTTTTATTTTTGTGTGCCTGTTTCTTAAAATGTCTAATTCTTTACGCTTACTTTCTATAATAGTATAGCATTTTATCATTCGTCCACGCTTGGTCGTACTGACAAATATTTCTTCGTTCTCTGAAATCAGCTTTTCAAATTTGTTTAGCCATTTAATTGGGTTGGTTGTAAAATCGCAATGGTGTGAAAAGAAATCGGGCAGTTTGGAATAGGGAAGAAAGAAAATTTTATTCATTAGTTGCTGACAATAGGCTAAATTATCGGAAATTTCTTCCTGAAAAATGTCGAGCAGTGTATTTTCGGACTGTTCTTTTGGAACTGCCGTATGTTCGGGAAATTGAACTGTATTTTTTATTTGATGTTTAATTGGCATAATGTAGATAATTTAAGATTGGGTCGTCTTCCGCAATCATTGACATAATAATATTTCCGTATTATTTTTTCATTTTCAACACGGTCCATTTACTGAATGTCCAGCATCTACTATGTGGAACTGATATTATTATTGCTTTGCAGGCTGTTTAATGAAAAAGTAAAAGTGCTCCCTGCTCCTAAATCACTTTTTACAGAGATTTCACCGCCCTGTGCCTGAATAAACTCTTTGCTGATGCTTAGACCTAATCCTGTACCCTCCTTTTTTGTGCCAGGTATGCGGAAATATCGGTCAAATATTTTGTCAATATATTGTGGTGAAATTCCTTGACCTGTATCTGTGACGGAGAAGCGCACCTTATTATCTGTCGCTTTAACATCAATACTAATAATTGAATTATCATAAGAATAACGAATGGCATTGGAAAGCAAATTAGTCAATACCCAAGCGGTTTTTTCGTTATCGGCAAGCACTTGTGGCAAATTATCGGCTATTTTTATTTTAAATTTGATTTGCTTTTGTTCGGCTGCTGCTTTGGTGGCATTTACAGCATATTCTACAATTTCTTTGGCTTCAGACGGAACAACACTTATTTGAATAGTGCCACTCTCAACTTGTGTCATATTCAGTAATTCTCCTGTAATTTTCAGTAATCGTCCTGTATCATCGTTGATGCTGTGTAAAAGACTTTGCTGTTCTCTATTTAATTCACCAACCTTCTTATTTTCAAGTAATTGCAAACTCATTTGTATAGATGAAATAGGGGTCTTCAGTTCGTGAGAAACAGTGGCTAAAAAATTTGTTTTAGCAAAATCCAATTCTTTATAAGGAGTGATGTTTTGTAAGAGAATTACGTTTCCTATATGTTTTTCTTCTTTCTCACCTGTGGGTGTAATCAGAATAGGTATAATCTCCTTTTCAAAATAACTTTCTTTATTGTCGGCATAAATTTTTATAGGGAATGATTTTTGTTTTTTATCGGCTGTTTCTTTTTCGGGCAAATCTTGTATCAAGTTTTTTATAAGGTCATTATGTTTTGCAATGTTTTTGATGGGTACGCCAATTACATTATCTTTCTGTAAACCTGCTATTTTTAATGCGATGTCATTCATAAATAAAATAGTGTGTTTCTCATCCAAACCAATAACCGGCTCACTCATATTGTTAATAAGGGTTTCGATACGTGTTTTTGCCATCATCAACCTTTCAATGCTACTATTACTGTATTCTTCCAGCTTTTTCGCCATAGTATTGAATGATTTAGCTAAATCACCGTATTCATTATGTTCTTCAAAATGTACTCTTCTGGAGTAGTTTTTTGCAGCAATCTCTTTGATGCTTTCCGTTAGTTCCCGGATAGGATTAGCAATGTTTGAAGGCAGATTTATCAGAAGGGTGAACGCTATTATAAAACAAAATGTCCCTGTAACAGCAATCCATAAAATAGCCTTATCAGCCGTTTTTTCTGCTACCTCGTTTTTTCGCTGTATTGCCTGCATATTCAGTAGCATTACATCGGTAATGTCTTTCTGTATCATCCGGAGCAAGGAACTATCATCCGGAGAATTTACTATGAGTGCAAAATCCTGTTTAATCTTGTCCGTAATTTCCTGTTCTCCAACTTCTGTGATGGTCCTCGTTTGTTTTTCCAGGCTTTGCCTGAATTTCTTTTGTTGTTCAGGGTTATGAATATCACTGTTCAGTGCATTGAGCATCTGGCGACAATAATCTACAGTATTGTAATTATCTGCCAGTATATTCTTAGCATCATTAGATAGCTTATTTATGTGGGTTGCACTTAATACAGTAAGAAATGCTATCATTGCAAACAGGAGTCCGACACCTAATGTTAGCTTCGTTTTTATTTTCATCGCTTCAATTCTTTTAACTTAATATCACAAGGTCAATATTATTTTCTGACAACTTTTTCAGAAGACCATTAAAAACATTACCTGCCAAAATAATATGCAACAGGCTTAGATGTGGTTTCCCTATGCAAATGGTTGTTATCTTCCGTTGTTCACATTGTTCTATTATGGCTCTGGAAACATTATCATTTTCAATTTTAATGATTTCCGCACCCAATTCTGTTGCTAATTTAAAGTTATTTATAAGATGTCTTTGTTTGTCAAGGGCTATTTTATCAGGGCTTTCACGGAGTGTTTGTACATAAAGTACAGACCATTTGCTGTTGTAATAATTGGCAAGCCTCGCTGTTTTTCGTATTACGTTTTTAGCTGTTTTTTCGTTTGAGCTGATACAGGCTAAAAACTTTTCCCGTTTAGCTGTACTGGTCAAGGTAACTTCGCTTTCAACTTTACGTTCTACCTGAGAGGCCACTTCTTTTAGTGCTAACTCTCTTAGCTGAAGTATATGTTCACTTTTGAAAAAATTATTGAGTGCCGTTTCTATCTTTGCGGGTTCATATATCTTCCCCTCCTTAAGACGTGTAATTAATTCATCTGCTGTTAAGTCAATATTTACTACTTCGTCTGCTTCGGCTATCACACTATCGGGAATACGTTCTTTTACCTCAATTCCTGTGATGGCTCTCACTTCTTCATTAAGACTTTCTATATGTTGTATATTAACAGCACTGATTACGTTTATACCTGCATCTAAAATGTCTAATACATCCTGCCAGCGTTTTTCATTTTTGCTGCCTTCGATATTGCTATGTGCCAGTTCATCTACTATTACTACTTCGGGGCGTAAATTGATAACTGCCTGAACATCTAATTCTTCTAATTCCTTGCCCTTATAAAACAGCTTTCTGCGTGGGATAACAGGTAGCCCCTCTAACAAATCGTGTGTTTCTTTTCTATTGTGCGTTTCAATGTAGCCCACCTTTATGTCGATACCATTTCGCAAGAGCGAATGTGCTTCCTGTAGCATACGAAAGGTTTTGCCTACACCGGCACTCATACCGATGTAGACTTTAAATTTCCCTCTCCTTGACTTTTTTATCAGGTCAAGAAATTGTTGTACTGTTTGGTCTTTTTCTGTCATTAAAAAGCAATGGCTAATGATGTTGTGATGAAAAAATTGTTATTGCCCAGCTTTTCATTTCCTATAAAAATCTTGTCCTTGCTGGTAAGTCCTCGTCCTTCTATACGCCATCGTATATTTTTACGTATCAGGTAATCGTAATTTATGGAATATCCCCAGGTTTTAAATCCGTTTGGTGTACCTATACCAATTATTGCACCGTTTTCGTCGTTATAATACTCTGCTCTTATTGCCAAATTATGTTTTTCGGCGGGGCTATATTTTACAATCACAACCGGTGCGTACCATGTATTATAATGGTTGCTTCCTTTGTTTTTCTGCTCTGCTCCAATATCAAACCCTGCTGTTAAAGCAAATTTTTCTGTGATTTGAAAGATGCCGTAAAGGTTGTGAAAATACCGCATTTGCCTTGTGCTATCGACTTTATCATTTCCAATAAAGGAGCTGCTGTTGAGGGTGATTTTTGAATTGGGTTTGTAGGTTAGCTGATGACCGAATGCAGGGGTGTTATTACCATCTATACGTTGAATGCGCTGCCATCCGTTTAGTAACAATCCGCTTACAAACCATTTGCCGTTATCGGTTGTATATGAAATTTTTGCGCCTGTCTCAAAATAGGGCGAATTTTCTGCATATATCCCTCTGGTCAATGTCCAGTTGTCTATACCTACGGCACTTTCAAAACCAATATGAGATGAAAAAACGCCTGCGTCAATCCATAAATCCTTATTCTTTGAAATTTTTATACCTGCGTTCGCCTCGTATATATTTTTCAATACGCTCGGTTCTGCTGCGTAGTTTGCATTCATATAGGTACCTGTAGCCAAAGCGAGATTTGCCCTCACATTATCCGTATTATAGGATGCCTTTACAAAGCCTAAATTCAGGTTAAACTCATTGTGTCTATTGTGTGAATACATAAATGCAGGTCGATTATGATTGTCAGGATTGCCAAAATCATAAGCATAGTATGTTTCTAAATAACCACTAAAAGTAAAGGGTGACTTGGTGGTATCTGTTTGTGCAAAGCTATTTATGCTTAACAAAATCAGCGATGCAGTTATTAGGTTCTTCATCTTATTTATTTTAAATTATCTAATGCTATATTTAATTCGAGTACATTTATTTTTTCAGGTCCGAAGAGGCCGAACAAAGGTTTTTCTGTTTTCGCAAGGATGAGTTGCAGAAGATTTCCTTCGGCAATTCCACGAATTTTAGCAATACGTTTTACCTGTACTTTTGCCGCCTGTACGGAAATATTCGGGTCAAGACCGCTACCACTTGCCGTTACCAAATCCACGGGGATTTCAGACTTGGCAATACCGGGATTGTGCACTAAAAATGTATCTATCCTTGCCTGAACCTGTTGGAGATATTCCTTATTGGAAGCTGCTTTGTTGCTGCCTCCGGAACCTGCGGCATTATAATCCACTGCAGAAGGACGTGACCAGAAATATTTATCTTCCGTAAAAGACTGCCCAACATTGGCATAGTATGTTTTACCATTGTGTGTGATAATTTTTCCCTTTCCCTTATTTGGAGCGAACTGTGCCATACCCCAAACGATAAGCGGATAGGCTATACAGAGTAATAGGATGCTTAAAACTGTTAGCTTGATAGCCGGTAAAATATGTTTTTTCATTTTGATTAATGTTTTAAATAAATACTGAAACCAACAGGTCGATAAGTTTTATGCCTACAAACGGAACAATAATGCCGCCCAAACCGTAGATGAATAAATTTCTGCGAAGCAGGGCACTGGCGCCGATAGGTTTGTAGGCTACTCCTTTTAATGCTAATGGTATTAACATCGGGATGACGATGGCATTGAATATAATTGCCGATAGAATGGCACTTTCGGGTGAGTGCAAATTCATAATGTTTAATCCCTGTAAAGCAGGAATGGAAGCAATAAACAGTGCCGGAACAATGGCAAAATACTTCGCTACGTCATTGGCAATACTGAATGTGGTTAATGTTCCCCTTGTCATTAACAATTGTTTGCCTATTTCCACTACTTCAATCAGTTTGGTGGGGTCATTATCCAAATCCACCATATTGCCTGCTTCTTTAGCTGCCTGAGTACCGCTATTCATAGCTACGCCTACGTCTGC
The DNA here is from genome assembly GCF_020084865.1 of Candidatus Kaistella beijingensis. Lineage (NCBI taxonomy): Bacteria > Pseudomonadati > Bacteroidota > Flavobacteriia > Flavobacteriales > Weeksellaceae > Kaistella > Candidatus Kaistella beijingensis. The sequence continues at coordinate 252,236 of NZ_CP071953.1, forward strand.
CTGCGCTAAAGCGGGCGCATCGTTGGTTCCATCGCCCATCATAGCGACCAATCTGCCTTGCGATTGCTCATTGCGGATATAGTTCATTTTATCTTCCGGTTTTGCTTCGGCAATAAAATCATCTACACCTGCTTTTTCCGCGATGTATTTTGCCGTCAATGGATTATCGCCGGTAACCATTACGGTTTTGATACCCATTTTTCGCAGCCGCTCAAAACGCTCCTGTATCCCGGGTTTAATAATGTCCTGCAACTCAATTACTCCCAATACTTTTTCATTTTCTGCAACAACGAGTGGTGTTCCACCATTGCTTGAAATGGATTTTACCTGTTCGGCTGTTTCTGATGGAAAAAGATTTCCCGCCTTTTCCACCAAATTCCGTATGGCATCCGAAGCTCCTTTTCTGATTTTTACATTCTCATAATCAATTCCGGAACTTCTTGTTTCTGCCGTAAATTTTATGAAACGAGGATTTTGTATCTGATAGCTTAATGGATTAACACCTGCCAATTCTATGATAGATTTACCTTCGGGGGTTTCATCTGCCATAGAGCTTAACACTACTGATTTTGTAAAGTGCTTTTCATCTACACCGTTTACAGGATAGAATTTTGTTGCTTTTCTGTTACCAATGGTAATAGTTCCTGTTTTGTCCAATAAAAGTACATCAACATCACCTGCGGTTTCAACCGCTTTACCACTTTTGGTAATGACGTTTGCCCGCAAAGCTCTGTCCATTCCCGCAATACCGATGGCTGATAATAATCCGCCAATAGTGGTAGGAATTAAACAGACAAAAAGCGATATAAATGCAGCAATGGTAATCGGGGTTTGTGCATAATCTGCAAATGGTTTAAGTGTAACCACTACGATAATAAATACGAGTGTAAAACCTGCCAACAAAATAGTCAAAGCAATTTCATTTGGTGTTTTCTGACGGCTTGCCCCTTCCACCAAAGCAATCATTTTGTCTAAAAAGCTTTCGCCTGCTTCGGTAGTTACCCTGACTTTGATTTTGTCTGATAGTACTTTTGTACCACCTGTAACGCTACTTTTATCGCCTCCTGCTTCTCGGATTACAGGGGCACTCTCACCCGTAATGGCGCTTTCATCTATGGTTGCCAAACCCTCTATAATTTCACCGTCAGAGGGGATGATATCTCCTGCTTCACAAACAAAGACATCCCCTTTTTTAAGCTGTGATGAAGAGACGGTCTGTCCATTTTCTAATTTGGCTGGCGTTTCTTCTCTTGTTTTACGTAAGCTATCGGCTTGTGCTTTTCCTCTGGCTTCGGCAATGGCTTCGGCAAAGTTGGCAAACAATAGCGTTGCAAATAATATAATCGTAACGATAAGGTTATAGGCAAAACTGCCTTGACTTTGTTCTCCCAATGCTATCCATACACATACGCCTGCCATAACCAATGTACCTATCCACACCATAAACATTACCGGATTGCGGAACATTTTTGCAGGGTGCAGCTTGAAGAATGATTGCTTCAACGCTTCATTCACCAATGCAGGTTCAAATAATTTATTTATGTTATTATTCATTTCTATTGAATTGATAAAGATTAATAAAGTGAAAAGTATTCGGCAATCGGACCTAAAGCCAACGCAGGGAAGAATGCCAATGCCGCAATGATGGCAATAACTGCAAACACCATTAAACCAAATGTAGATGTGTCGGTTTTGAGCGTTCCTGAGCTTTCAGGTATAAATTTCTTTTCTGCAAGCAACCCTGCAATAGCAACAGGACCAATTATCGGAAGAAATCTACCCAACAGCAATACTATCCCCGTGGATATATTCCAGAATACGGTGTTATCTCCCAATCCTTCAAAACCGCTTCCGTTGTTGGCTGCCGAAGAAGTATATTCGTACAGCATCTCACTGAAACCGTGGAAGCCCGGATTGGCTAATGTTGCTGATGTATATTGTGGTAATGCGGCTGCTAAAGCTGTTCCGACCAAAATAAGGAAAGGATGTGCCAAAGCAATTATCATTGCTATTTTCATCTCTCTTGCTTCAATTTTCTTACCCATAAATTCGGGTGTTCTGCCCACCATCAATCCGCTGATGAATACCGCCAAAATGATGAAGATTAGGAAATTGAGTATTCCCGCTCCAACTCCTCCATAAAAGGCATTAATCATCATTGCCAGTAATTCGTTCATACCGGATAATGGCATTGAGCTATCGTGCATCGAATTGATACTACCTGTAGAAATAACAGTTGTTACGATGCTCCAGAAGCCGGACGCTGCTGCACCCAAGCGGATTTCCTTTCCTTCCATTGCTCCCAAAGAATTGTCAATTCCCATCTGTGTTATGGCAGGGTTCCCGTTCATTTCCATATTGATATTTGGAATTGCCAACAAAAGAAATCCTACAGTCATTACTCCAAACATCATCCAGGCAAACTTTTTCCTGCGTATAAAAAAGCCAAATGCAAATACCATTGCCATAGGAATGATAAATTGACCAAACATTTCAACCATATTGGTTAGGTAGGTAGGGTTCTCTAATGGGTGAGCACCATTAGCACCGAAAAAACCACCTCCATTTGTACCAACGTGTTTGATAGGTACGAAAGCAGCAACCGGTCCACGGCTTACTTCAATAGTATCACCCTGTAAGTTGGTTAGGGTATCTTTTCCTTCAAAGGTCATTGGCATACCTTCAAAAACGAAAATAGCAGCCAGTATCAATGATATAGGTAATAGAATGCGGGTACAGGATTTTAAAAAATAATTGTAAAAATTACCTAATTGGGTGGTTGACTTTTCTCTAAATGCTTTGAATAATACAACCGCTGCTGCCATACCTACGCCCGCAGTTACAAATTGAAGAAACATCAACCATATCTGCCCTAAATAACTGATGCCTGTTTCACCTGAATAGTGTTGCAGGTTACAGTTTACCAAAAATGAAATGGTGGTATTGAACGCTAAATCTGCTGATTGATTGGGGTTCCCATCCGGGTTTAGGGGCAGGCTCTCCATATTCATCAGTATTCCCATACTCATCAGAAACCAGAGCAGGTTAATGGTGAGCAATGCTACCAAATGCTGTTTCCAATTCATTTCATTATCAGGATTTATGCCTGATACTTTATAGAACAATCGCTCTATGGGATTAAATACAGGGTCAAGAAAAGTTCTTTCACCTGCATATACTTTTGCGATGTATTTGCCAAGGGGAATTGCCAGTAACAGCGTTACCCCGAACATCGCTATAATTCCTAAAATTTCTGTGTTCATATCTTTTAATTAAATAATAGTTTAATAAGCCATCCGAAAAGCATCACAAATCCGAAAACAACAAGAAATACAATGATAACTCTCCATATTTCTCGGATATCACTTCTAAAGTTTTTCATATTGTTTCTAATTAGAAAAGGATGTTTATTTTTATATATAGGAGGTATATAAAAGATATGAGCACAAGTATCCAGAAGATGATTGTAAACAGCTCTTTTATTTTTTTCCTCATTTCTCAATTTTTTGAATGGATGCTGTTTTTAAAATTTTTCTGGTTTAATCAGCACATAGCACATATAGAAAAATACTGCAATGGCGATGATGAATAATGCTATCATATTTTTATTTTTTGAATTATGATGTTGTTTTGCGTTAGATAGACAACCTGAAAAGGTTTTGGAATTTCAGTGTATAGTTGCTGCCACTGGTTTGGAGAACACCGTCTGCGTATGCCTTCAAATGAGCGTACAAATAGATTTTCAATAATATACCTGATGTAGTCGTTACCTCTCTGATATATCCATCCGATATATCGTATATGTCTGGTAATTTTGGTAAATTCTCCTTTTTCGAGCAAGCATCTAATCAGGTTTACGACTGCCTGAAGAATACCAGCGAAGTTTTTATGAGCAGACAGTTCCCTTATTTCATTGCTGATTTCTTTATGATGTTCAGCTAAATAAACAGCCGCACGGTCTTCATTGATTTTCTGTTTAGATTTCATATCTTTTCAAATAATCTTATTAATAAAAAAAAGAATGCGAAAAGTGCTACACCTGCGATTATTAATAGTATTGCCATTTTTATATATTTATTAAATTCCTGATGAATAGATTTGTCTGCAATACTCTTGTTTGAGCTGTTTGGGAAACAAGATGAGATACTCTTTGCCCCAACTGTAATTCATTTCGAGCAGTTGAGATAAGGGAAGAATAAATGTATTGGAAATGATTGTACGTGTGTAGCTGCTGCCTTTCTGAAATAATTGCTCGGCTTTGCCAAACAGGCTCACAACTTTTTTCTTTTGCCCCTTAAAGATGGCATCAAGGGCTTCAACCTCTAATTGTTGAATTTTCTCAAATTCGCTTTTTTGTTCGTGTTCCATTGTCATAAGAATATTTATTTACATTCTTCTTATGCCAATTCCTGTTCCATTAAAATTAGATTGTTTATAACTATTTGATTTTAAATAATTTAACGAGCGTATACAAAAGTAAGGCAACAAAAAACCCTTTCGTTTTGAAAGGGTAAAGACTATCGTTTTGAAAGGGTTTATTTTATATGGTACTCGTCAATCTTCCTGTATAAAGTAGTTAAGGCAATATTGAGCAGTTTTGATGTTTCTGTTTTATTGCCATTAGTGTAGTTCAACACTTTTTGAATATGAACTTTTTCTACGCTTGCAAGTTCAAAGGCAGATAGTGTTTTTTCACGGTTATCTAAAGTGCCAAGACGTTGTAATTCCAATGGCAGACTATCTTCTTCTAATTCTGTAGTACCTGTAAGTATTACGCTACGCTCAATTACGTTTTTGAGTTCTCTGATATTGCCTTTCCACGAATGTTGTTTCAGTGCTTCGAGATAGTTTTTTGAAATCTTATTGATTTTTTTGTTCGTCTTATTTGTAAATGTGCGAAGAAAGAATATCGCCAGTTCTTCTATATCAATAACCCGTTCTCTGAGTGGGGGTAGTGAAATCTGAAAGACGGCAATCCGGTAAAACAAATCTTCACGGAAGTGTCCTTCCTCTACTTCTTGTTGTAAATTTCTATTAGTAGCAGCAATAATACGGACGTTCACCTTGGTTGGTTTACTATCACCTACTTTTAGAAATTCTCCTGTTTCTAAAACCCGTAACAGCTTTGCCTGTAAATCTAAAGGCATTTCACCAATTTCATCTAAGAAAACCGTCCCGTGGTTTGCTTCCTCAAAAATTCCTTTACTGTCTTTTACTGCTCCTGTAAATGCTCCGGCTTTATGTCCAAACAATTCATTTTCTAACAAGTCTTTGCTAAAAGCAGAGCAGTTTACTGCTACAAAATTCTGTTTGCTCCTGTTGCTCGCATTGTGAATTGCTTGTGCAAATACCTCTTTTCCCGTTCCGGTTTCTCCAGTCAATAAAACGGTCGTTTCACTACCTGCCACTTTTTTTGCTGCGTCAATAGAAGCATTAAGTATTTTGGATTTTCCAATGATGTTATCAAATGAATATTTATTGGCTAACTGTCTCTCTAATTGTAATACCCTTTTTGCTAAAGATACTTTTTCGGTTGCCTTGTAGAGCAAGGGTATAATTTTGTTATTGTCATCACCTTTGGTAATGTAATCAAATGCTCCGTTCTTTATTGCCTGAACGCCATCGGGAATATTACCATAAGCAGTGAGCAAAATTATTTCTGTTACAGGATATTTGTCTTTAATATCTTTGGTCGCTTCAACGCCACTTCCATCCGGTAATTTTACATCGCATATCACGACATCGACATCAGCTATTTCCAGTTTTTTTAAGCCGGTTTTTATATCACCAGCCTCCACCACGTCAAAACCCTCCAAACTTATAATTTTGGAAAGTAAGGTTCTGATTTTTTCTTCGTCGTCTATGATTAAAACTTTGCTCACGGTATGAAATTTATAGGGTAAATTTAGTAATTAAAATATTGGGTAATGCTTATGGTTTCTTCAATTTATATACTTATCCACGGCTTTATCTAATTCCTCGCTAATCACTTTGGCGTAAATCTGCGTAATGCCGATATCTGAATGGTCTAACAGCTTTGAAACATATTCAATGCGCATACCGTTGTTAAGAGCATTTGTAGCGAATGTATGACGGCTTAAATGGAATGATAACGAAAAAGGCAATTCCATATCCTTACCTATTCTTCTTAACTTCTGACCGCATAGAATGTTTTTTGCATTGATGATATGTGCCTGATAATCGGTATCGGTATCAAATCTTTCTACATCTTCCAATATCGGGAAAACAAAATCACTTGATTGTGATATAGCTGTTTTGTACTGGTTCAGAATATCTATTGCCGTCTGGCCGATTTTAAAACTGTGGGTTCTTCCTGTTTTGCGAATGGTTTTTGTAATGCGTTGCTCTTTTTCATTATAGTTTTCCCATTTCAAGCTCACTACATCACTAAAACGTAAGCCACCTGCATACACCGAAAAAATGAACATATCTCTAAAGACTTCGTCTTTTCCTGTGTATTCGATTTTAAAATTGCGTAACTTTTCTACTTGTTCTTTGCTCAAAAATAATCGTTTGCCTTTATCACGTTTTACACGAACTTTTGAAAACGGATAAATGTTTTCTTCAATTACATCTTCCCTTTGAGCATCACGAAACATTACGGATAAAATCAATAAAGAATAGTGTACCGTAGTTGCTCCATTTTTCAAATTGTTAGACATATAATTGATATAGTCTTTCAGCATCGTAACAGTAATATCATCGAAATAAATATCCCTGTGTCCAATGAATTTTTCAAACTTGGCTACATACTGTTTGTAATTTTTATAGGTGGCAACTGATACCGTTCCTTTGATACGCTCGCAACGATTGTAAGCATATTCAAAGAAGTTTGCCATATCCTTACCTTTTATTGCTTCTTTGAGTTTTCGGGCTGATACGGATTTTCTTTTGCGTTCGTGGTCTGCAACTGTTCCTTCGGCATCGGCAATTTTCTGGGCAAGAAAGGCGTTCATTCTCGCACTATTGGTGTGGTTCTTCTTTATCTTCTGTTTGTCATCGTCCCATTCGTTGTGCTTCAGCTTTACGCCTGTGGCAACAAATTTGGCTTTTCTATCTTTTATAAGTCTTATGTATAAAGGGCTATGACCTGTTTTGTCTTCTTGGTTTGTCCGAAGCACTAATTTTATCGAAGCCATAAGAAAAAGTATTATATTTGTTGTACTAAAAAAACAATCGAGTGCAAAACGATGAAACCCTTTATAAATCAGCTATTTCAAAGCGGTGCAACCTGATACAAAGGTACAACATTTGGTACAACAAACCTAACATTTCGTTGCGTTTTTTTGCATTATTTCGCTCTTTATAATTTTATAACTTATTGATAATTATGTATTTAAATGCAAAAAGCTACATACGATTTAATACTTTTAATAACACTGTATTTGCAAAAGGCGGGGTTGAATATATAATAGAAAAACCCGATGCATTTAGTCGCAACTTGCTTTTCATATTGTATTTTTTTGTAATTTAACAATCTGAAAAAGCAATTTGATTCGTTCGGTCGAAATTGAACTTGCAGTTAAATTTAGCCCGCCCTTCGCAAATACTTTTTCCGTTAGCAGAAATTATAAAAATAAAAGCATGAAAAAACAACAACTGGTTCTATTTATATTTTTGATTATTGTAATAAAATCACAATCACCAATTAATTCGAATATAAAAGAAACAAATTTTTTCCCTGGTTCTGAACCTAGTGGATTATTACAAATTAATGACAATATAATATTTGCCGCTAATACAGGCAGTGGTATCGAACCGCATAAATATAATTTGCAAACGAATTCGGCAAATATGATACAGAATATTAATAATAATTCTGGTAATAGTATGATCAAGAATGAATTTTATAAAATAAACAATAGTATATTTTATTTTGCTACAGACAATTCTAATCTTCAGTTATGGACAACAGATTTAGGTACAAATACAACTTCAAAAGTAAAAGACTTAAATATCTACTATTCTAATTCAAATAACATTATAGCTAAAATTCTAAATAATAAACTATATTTTGTTTTTCAGCAAAAACTTTATGTAAGTGATGGAACAGCAAACGGAACAATTCAAATTACCAATGCAGCTAATGTTGGAAATTATTTGTACGAAAATAATGGATATATATTTTTCTTTGGTAATAGCGCTAATTACGGTAGAGAAATATGGAAAACAGATGGTTCCATCGCTGGCACAACTGTCGTAAAAGATATTAATTCTGGTATAAACTCTTCAATCGTTTATGGTTATGAAAAAATGTATAACTTTAATAATAAAATTGTATTTATAGCCAGAGATAGTAATTATAATTTAGGATTGTGGAGTACCGACGGGAATGAAATAAACACTATAAATTTTTATACTCTGACTAACAATTCTACTTTTTATGATTTTGATTTTCAAAATTATAATAAACTTCTTTTTACCGTTAATGGAGATTTGTGGAAAACGGACGGAACTTTTATTGGTACCAATCTTATTTACAATAGTATTCCTACCATTAATAAACTCTCATACTATAAAAACAAAATTTACATTGATACAAATACTAATTTATTTTATGTAAATCAATTAGACCAAGTAAATCCTCTAACAGATTCTAACAATACAGTATTTCAAACAATTTCCTCTAGTAATAATGGTAACTATTTAGCTTTAAAGGAATATAATAACAATTCTTCGCCAATCTATTTTTATGATAATAGTAATATATTAAAAACAAATATAAAATCTGCAAATGATAGTAAATTCATTGAATATCAAAATCGATTAATTTTTTCAGGTTATATTGATTCTTATATTGATTTTTATACTACATATAAAAATACCGAATTATTTTCTTATGATCCCTTGAATAATATTTCAAACATTGAAAAAGATTTAATTTATAATAGTTATGGAACACCTCGTTATCATACCGAAGTAAATGGAGAGGTTTATTTTCTATCTAAAGATGGCTACTATTATCAAGTATATAAAATAGACACTAATGACAACTTGGTAAAATTAAGTAACAATTTGGAAGAGACTTTTCCAGACAATATATTAAAATATAAACCTGTGACTGTTTCGGGTAATTTTATTTATTTTCACAACAGTAAAATATACAGAACAAATACAGCAACCAGTTCAACGGATCAAATCTTACCTCCTGCAAATGAAAAAATATATGGAATATACCCACCAAACAATAACAAAGTCATTATAAAAACATATAATAGTTCTGATAAATATATGAGAATTTGGAGTTTGGAAAATAATTCAACAAATTTTTCTTTATTAATAGAAAAATATGTCAATAATATGCCGTCTTCCCTATTAAACGTTGATAATGACTTTGTAAAGACAGACAACGGAATTTATTTTAAAATGATAAATAATTCTACAACAGAAATTTGGAAATCTGACGGTACGTTGAGTAATACGATAAAAATAACAGAAGTTGGTAGCATATACGCATTAAAATGTTTCTTAGGTATTCTTAATAATAAAGTGTTTTTTGCAAATAATCTATATACAAACTTGCAAAATTCAGAGCTATATTATATTGATGATAGTAGTAACCAAAAATTTTTGATTCAAAACAATTATCGATTTATTGACGGAAATTCATTTGTTGCAAATAATAAATTATATTTTTTCACTTCTAGTAGTAACGGTTATTACACTGAAATGCATAAAACAGATGGGACTACACAGGGGAGCCAATTAATTACTACAAGTTATTTCACTGGTGAGAATTCTATAACTAAATGTGGAAATCAAAATTATTTTCTTGCTAATTATGGAGGAAATCAAACAACGGGAATTTATAGGACTGATGGTACAACAAATGGAACGTTTTTGGTTGTTGATGGTTATCAAACTGGAGTTATCGGACAAAACTTCACTTTTTTAAATTGTCTAAATAATGAAATCTATGCAGTAGATTCTATGCAAAGAATTTTCAAAACTAATGGAAGTGCTGGAAACTATCAACAACTGAGTTTTACAATAAATAATCAACCTTTACAACAACCTGCCTATACGTGGATTAAAAGTTTATATACAAATAATTCAAAAATTTATTTTAGTGTCGATCAATATAACAATCACGGTGAAGAACTTTTTGTTTCTGATTCAATTAACACATTAGACGTTGGTAATGATAATATTGTAAGTAATAAGATATTAATCTATCCGAACCCTGCAACTAATGAGTTTAATGTTATACTAAATAACGGCGAAAAAATAAAAAAAATAATCATATATGATGCAAATGGTAGAATTATCTCTACACATAATAATACAATAATAAATGTTAAAAATTTATCAGCTGGAATATATTTTCTAAATATTTTTACTAATTTCAAAAACTATAGTAGTAAACTAATTAAAAAATAATCTTTTGCAATTAAATATAACTTCTGCTAACAAGGCATTGCCAAAAGCGAGGCTGAAGTACATTTTTAATAGTTTAAGTAATTAATTAAAAATATGGTATTTATATTGAAGATCGGTGCAAAAAAAACCCGCCTTCGGCAATACCCCACCGTTAGCAGAAATTTTATCCAAAGACCTGTCATAAATGGAATTAAACTATAGTTTAGATGAAAATGATTTCTTAGAATATCAACTTTATACCGCCTCAAAAAGTAAAAATATAAGAAATCAGCGAAGACGAAATTTAATAATAATGATTGTAATCTTTTTAGCTTTTTTCATTTCAATTTATAATTCCACTAAAAGCTTTCCGATTATTCCTTTGCTTATTTACATTGCCTTGATAATAGCTTATAAAATTTATGAAACATATCGATACAAAAATCACTACAAAAAATTCATAAATGAAAACTACAAAGAAAGATTTGGACTAATGTGCAAACTAAATTTTGCCGAAAACCAAATTATTGAGGAAAGCAAACTAGGAGAATCCAAAATAAATTTCGAAAGTTTGACTGAAATTAATGAAACTAAAAATTATTATTTCCTAAAATTGCTAACTTCACAAAGTCTAATAATTCCTAAAAAAGTAATTCAAAACATTCAACAATTTAATTCCATGCTAAACGAAATCAAATCAAAATATAACCTGAAAGAAAATATAGATTTAGACTGGAAGTGGAAATAAAAAACTTCTGCTAACATAGTATTTGCAAAAGGCGGGGTTGAATATTTAATAGAACTATTAGTTGCATTTAGTCGCGCCTGCTTTTTCGTTCCACAATTTTTTTGTAGTTTAGTTCCACGAAAAAAGCATTCGCTTTGGTTAGTCGAAATTGAACTTTTCGTCCAATTTAGCCCGCCCTTCGCAAATACTTTTTCCGTTATCTGTAACCATAAAAACAAATACTATATATGAAATGCCCACATTGTAACATTGAAGTAAATGAAAATTTTTCTAATAATTTTATTGGAAATGACAAGGATGGAAGATACAATTTATTATGGATGAATTGTCCCAATGTAAAATGTGAAAAATTCATAATCAAACTACAAAAAAGAGATAATCTTAATAAAGTAATTGAAGAATATTTGGTTAGACCTATAACAGCGAGTAGGCCGCCCGTTCCAGTTGAAGTTGACAAAAACTTTTCTGATGACTATAATGAAGCATGTTTAGTTGTTAATTTCAGTCCTAAAGCAAGTGCTGCTTTGAGTAGAAGGTGTTTACAAAATATTTTAAGAGAGAAGGCGGGAGTGAAAAAAGGAGATTTAGCTAACGAAATCCAAGAAGTCATTGACGATGGCAAACTTCCAACTTATCTTATTGAAAGTATAGATGCTATACGAAATATAGGGAATTTTGCTGCTCATCCTAACAAAAGTAAAATAACCGGAGAAATTGTTCCGGTTGAAATTGGCGAAGCAGAATGGTTGCTTGATGTAATTGAGTCCTTATTTGATTTTTATTTTGTTCAACCAAAAATTCTTCAGGAGAAAAGAAACGAATTAAATAAAAAACTAGCTGATTTAGGCAAACCAAAAATGAAATAATATGGCTACAGATAACATATTCTATGTCAAAAAACAAGTACTATTTTGAATTTTTTCATGCCGCAAATTGTTGTGTTTTCACGTAGGGAGTCCCACGCTCGATGACCGCAAAAATCCGGTTGACGAGTTTGAATTTAACGTTGTTTAGCGCCAACATTTTCGGTTTTCCTTCCGCTTGTTTTCGCTCGTAGTAGAGCTTCAGCTCGTGGTCGTACTTTATTGCCGTCAGTGAAAGCAGGTGCAGTATCGACTTCATCTTTTTGTCGGCAAAAGGGCTCACCCTGCTTTTCCCCCGGATGCTGGTTCCCGATGTTCTCCCGAATGGCGCTATTCCGCAGTAGCACGCATATTTTCTCGCATTCCTGAACCGCAGAAATCCCTTCGTGGTGAGCAGCAGATAAAGCGTTCCGATTTCTCCGACTCCCGGTATGCTGCGCAACAGCTCCTGTTTAGCGTTAAGGTCTTCATCGCTCCTGACGAGTTTGCTTATTGCCAGTTCCAGGGTTTTCAGCTGGGATTTCAGGAACGTTACCGTCTTTCTGTTGGCGGATTTCACGCTCCTGTAGACTTCCTTTCCCAAGAATTCCTCGCCCTCCGAAGTGCGCTCGAAACTTTTTATCGCGGCGATGAGCTTTTCGCGTTCCGCATTCATTAGGTTAAGTTGCTGGTAGATGATTTCGGGAACTTCCGAGAGTTGGATCTTGTCCTCGTTGCGCATCGCGTATTTGGCGATCTCCTGCGCATCTATCGTGTCGCTCTTGCCTCTGGAAAGCCCTCTGGAACGCTTGATCTCGATTGCGGGGACTTCCGCATAGTTCCAACCGTTCCCGCACAGGAACACCGCCAGAATAGTGGAGTAGATTCCGGTATGCTCGAAGACCACGAGTGTGTCCTCCATCATCAGTCCTTCCTTTGAAAACGCTGCAAATAGCGTCTGCAGAGACTTTTTCTCATTGGCGACGCTTCCTCTCTTTACCGTGTCTCTTTCCGAAATCAGGAGGCAGTAGTCCAAGGTGTTTTTGGAGACGTCGAAACCCAGGTAGTTTTTGTAATTTTTCATATCTTTATTTTTTGAAAGGTGGTTGAATGGTTTTAAAATCTTTAGTAGTTCTTGTCTAATATTCTATTTGAAACATCAGTTCAACCTTTATGCAAAACAGAGTACTGATATGTTAGTTAAATCTGATTTAATTTACAGGGTTTTTTAGGTCACTCTGTTTTGCTTTCTAAAGGTATTTATTTTATGGATGCAAAGTAAAGATGGGTTTTGCAAGATGCGGGGTTGAAGGAAATCTCAGAGAAATTCTAGAAAATACCCGCAAAAACTTTTCCATTTTTTAGTTTTTTCGTAATTTTAAAAAATGGAAAAAGTTTTTGCTAGCGTTCGGTCATCTCTTGAAATTTCGGTTGCAGTAGTCCGCACCTCGCAAAGCCCTTTCCCGTTGTACGACATTTTAGAAAGATTCCGCTTTAAAACAAAAATTTTGCATTGATTTAACTTTTTACTATATTTGTATCCAAATGAATACAAAATGTACTTTATTGAGAAAACAAATGAGTTTGACAAGTGGTTCCGAAAATTAAAAGATATCCGAGCAAAGGCTAAAATCTTGTTCCGAATCCAGAAATTACAAAACGAAGAACATTTTGGAGATTGCAAACCTGTTGGAAATGGAATCAGCGAATTGCGAATAAATTTTGCAAAGGGCTACAGAATCTATTTCAAAGAGACAGATGGAAAAATTATTATCTTGTTAATTGGCGGCGACAAATCAAGCCAACAAAAAGATATAGAAAAAGCGAAAGAAATTTGGGAAAAAATAAAAGAATAAAGAATGGATATTTCAAAATTTGACATTGCAGATTATTTGGACAGCAACGAAATGATTGCTGAATATCTTAATGTTGTCCTTGAAGAAGGCGATGATTCTGAAATTGTTGTAGCAATTGGTAATATTGCAAAAGCAATCGGAATGACAAAAATTGCAGAAGAAACTGGAATGAGCAGACCGAGTTTGTACAAAGCACTATCTGAAGGTGCAAAACCACAGTTTTCAACAATTATGAAAGTTTTGAAAGCAGTTGGCGGACAAATAAGAGTTAATCCTATAACTGCATAAAAAAAACGTCGTACAACATGGGTTTGGCAAAAGCGGGGCGGAGAGTTATCATTTAGAAGATTTCAGCACTTTTAGCCGCAAAAAACCATTTCGTTTTTTTATTTTTTGTAATTTTGAAAAAACGAAAATGGTTTTTGCTCGGTTCGGGTTTGGTTGGAATTTCCGGCTTTCTTATCCCCGCCTTCGCCAAGCCCTTTCCCGTTATCTGCAATTATCACAAAATGCCGTCAACAAAAGATTTGATAGAAATATATAGATGCAAATATTTAGTAAATGCTGAATATTTAAAAAATGTTTTAAATGAGAATAAAATTATTGCTGAAGTTGACGCCGAAAACAATTCAGTTCTAATAAATGAGTCTGATTTTGATAGCGCAAAAATTATTATCCAAAACGAAAAGCTCGACGAAAGCGAAACCATTGATCAAGAAAATTTTATGGAAGGAGTTGAAGAATGGAGTAATAACAGATTAAATCCTGGTCACTATTTAGGTGGAAATCTTCCCTATTATTATAGAACAAAATCAAATCATATGACTTTTGCAATTTTGTTTTTTATTAGCTTAGTTTTTCAAATCGGAATTCTGTTTTTTACAAACATAACGTTATGGAATATAATTTTTGCAATAATAACGCTGATTATAACAATCAATTTTATGATTTCTGGATTTAATTATCGCGATGAATTTAAACTGAAAAAGAAAAAATAACTGCAGATAACATAGTATTTGCAAAAGGCGGGGTTGAATATATAATAGAAAAACCTGATGCATTTAGTCGCAATTTGCTTTTCATATTGTATTTTTTTGTAATTTAACAATCTGAAAAAGCAATTTGCTTCGTTCCGTCGAAATTGAACTTTCCGTCCAATTTAGCCCGCCCTTCGCAAATACTTTTTCCGTTAGCTGTAATTTTATAAATTTGGGGCGTAAAATGAAATCGGCATATTTTTTCTTCTTTATTTTTAATGTGCTTAATGCTCAAATTACAGAAAAAAAGCATTTTGATATTAAATTATTTAATGAATTATCTAAGACATCTTTAGATTCATTACGAATTGAATACAAAAAAAATGATTCATTGGTTATCATGATGAAGTATAAAAATGATATTCCAAGAATAAACATTGTTAAAGGAAATTATGCTATCTTTTATGAGTTCTACCCATATCTGTATTTAAAAGCAAAAAGACAAGGAATATTTGGAAAAGCACACCTTTCAGAATTTCCAATTGGAAATGATGTTGAATATTCAGAAAACGGTTCTATTACAAGAAAAATTGATTGGAACAATGTTCCTTTTGATGATGGAATTCCTGGACCTAAATTAAATATATTGAATATTGATAAACTAATGAAACAAAATTATAGAGTTGATGTTTTTAATGATAATCTTTGGGATATTAGATTAAGACAAAATGAAAAAACAAAAATGATATTCTACGAAATTGACATTATTGATGGAGAAAAACATTATTTTGAATATAAAATTAATGGAGATTCCGGTTTTTTAATTAGTAAAAAAAGAAAACGAATAAAAATTCCAAAAGGACTTCAAAGAGGGAAATAAAAACTACAGCTAACATAGTATTTGCAAAAGGCGGGGTTGAAACCACGTAGAAAGGTTTGTTGCATTTAGTCGCAACTTGCTTTTCATATTGTATTTTTTTGTAATTTAACAATCTGAAAAAGCAATTTGCTTCGTTCGGTCGAAATTGAACTTTCAGTTAAATTTAGCCCGCCCTTCGCAAATACTTTTTCCGTTAGCTGCAAGTTTATCAAAACGTTACGCCAATGAAAAACTACTATTTTTTACTTTGCTCAATTTTACTTTTCTCGTGTAGACAAGAAAAAAGCAACAATCAAATTCCTGACGCGTTGAATGATAATAAAGTTTCCGTTAGCGGAAGTTTTAGATCTTATGATGATGAAAATTTAGTTGATAAATTATATGCTGAACTAATTAAAAACGACCAAGAATTACAAAAATTTGACAGTGAAATTCTAAATAATTTGAATAAATCACACGAAGTAAGAAAAGAATTATTTTCTTATGACGACAAATCTAAAAATTATTATTCTTCAGTTGTATCCAATACAAAATCAATCACGGATTCTTTGCTTAAAAAGAAATTAATTGAACTACTAAAAAATAGTGAATCGAAATATTATATGAGAGTTTCAAATCTCAAAAAAATGAGTGGAATCATTGAAAAAAATAATGCTTCAATTTCTGACAATTATACTTTTTTCAAAACTGCCTTAACAATTCCTATTATTGAAAAATTTCAAAAGGAAAACTTACCAAATGCAAAACCTTTAGAAAGTTTTATTGCGGAACAGATTGAAATTAAGAATAAAATTGAGTCCAATAACAAATAAAAAAACCTGCAGATAACATAGTATTTGCAAAAGGCGGGGGAAAGTGCAAAATTGAAAAGTGGAAAAAATAATCCGCTCATGCTTTTCAATTCTGCATTTTTTGTGTAAGTTAGCAGTATTGAAAAAGCATTCGCTACGTTTGGTCTTCCTTGAACTTTTTGTTCTTCGAAAGCCCGCACTTCGCCAATACTTTTTCCGTTAGCGGTCAGCATAGAACGACAATACATCAAACAAAAGCCATTAAAATATGACATAATGAAAACGGCATTAATTACACTACTTCTTTTAGTAGCTTCAAACTTTTCGTTTGCACAAACGACATCAGAAGTCCCTACACAAATTATTTCTACGGACACTGCCGTTACATATAGACTGTTTTCAACACGAAATATGTACACATTTATCAAACTAGATACAAGAAATGGTAAAATGTGGCAAGTTCAATGGAGTAATAAAGGAAAAGAATATAGATTTGAGAGTACACTATCAGACATCTCTCAGGTAAATAAGGACGAAGAGAAAAATGGTAGATTTTTTCTTTATCCAACAACTAACATATACACTTTCATTTTGCTTGACCAAGTAGACGGAAGAACTTGGCAAGTTCAATGGGGTAAGGAAGATGAAAGATTAGTAATCCGTATATATTGAGTGAATATTATGAGTTTTTGTGTTGACGACTTTAAAAATGAACTAATTTGCTATTATAAAGATGAGCGTTATTCTGTTCGTGACAACGGAGCAGTTTTACGTCATCCACTTAATGAAAAACGTCAACGACCAACCGACAACAATTGGACTTTTGGCAAACTAAACATCAGGACAGGATATTTAGAAATTGCTTCGGTTCGCATTCACAGAATAGTTGCAACTGCATTTCTCGGAGAAGCACCAACAAAAGAATACGTTGTTGACCACATTGACACAAACAAGCAAAATAACCGACCAGACAATCTTCGATGGGTAACAAGATTAGAAAACATATTGCTTAACCCAATCACCGCAAAGCGTATCGAAATTATTTGCGGGAGTGTTGAAACTTTTCTTGCTGACCCTTCAAAATTTCGTGACAAATTTCAAGACCCAAACTATGACTGGATGTGTACAGTTAGTATCCAAGAAGCACAAGCGAGCAAAGAAAGATTATTAGCTTGGGCAAAAAGTGATAAACCATTACAAGGTGGAACTTTAGGTGAATGGATTTACAATAGAAGTTTATCAAATCAATTTACTGCCAATGTTGCAGAAGAATTAGAATTTATAAATTCACTAACCCCAAACGCTGTTCAAATAGCCCGAAATTGGAAAACACCAAGCGAATTTCCTTGCTGTCCAAAGACAATCACTCATAACTCAATTGCTGACTATACTTCAAACCTAAAAGTAGGGAATATATTTTCCCAAAACCAATATACGAGTTCTATTATTGAGCGATTTGCAATTTCCAAAGACGAAAAAACACTGTGGATTATGTGCAAAAGTGGTGACGAAAATCCGATTAAACCTTATTCATTGGCAGAGATAACCTATCAAAATGATGTTTTCGTTCATAATAGCCTTGGAACATTTTTTGAAAAGAACGGAGCAGAAAAACAATTTACACTTGCACAAGGACTTGAATGGTCAGGTGGCGACACAATTGATGATTATTGTTAAAAATGAGTATGAATAAAAAATGCCGAACCGCTAACATATTCTATGTCAAAAAACAAGTACTATTTTGAATTTTTTCATGCCGCAAATTGTTGTGTTTCACGTAGGAAGTCCCACGCCCTATGACCGCAAAAATCCGGTTGACGAGTTTGAATTTAACGTTGTTTAGCGCCAACATTTTCGGTTTTCCTTCCGCCTGTTTTCGCTCGTAGTAGAGCTTCAGCTCGTGGTCGTACTTTATTGCCGTCAGTGAAAGCAGGTGCAGTATCGACTTCATCTTTTTGTCGGCAAAAGGGCTCACCCTGCTTTTCCCCCGGATGCTGGTTCCCGATGTTCTCCCGAATGGCGCTATTCCGCAGTAGCACGCATATTTTCTCGCATTCCTGAACCGCAGAAATCCCTTCGTGGTGAGCAGCAGATAAAGCGTTCCGATTTCTCCGACTCCCGGTATGCTGCGCAACAGCTCCTGTTTAGCGTTAAGGTCTTCATCGCTCCTGACGAGTTTGCTTATTGCCAGTTGCAGGGTTTTCAGCTGGGATTTCAGGAACGTTACCGTCTTTCTGTTGGCGGATTTCACGCTCCTGTAGACTTCCTTTCCCAAGAATTCCTCGCCCTCCGAAGTGCGCTCGAAACTTTTTATCGCGGCGATGAGCTTTTCGCGTTCCGCATTCATGAGGTTAAGTTGCTGGTAGATGATTTCGGGAACTTCCGAGAGTTGGATCTTGTCCTCGTTGCGCATCGCGTATTTGGCGATCCCCTGCGCATCTATCGTGTCGCTCTTGCCTCTGGAAAGACCTCTGGAACGCTTGATCTCGATTGCGGGGACTTCCGCATAGTTCCAACCGTTCCCGCACAGGAACACCGCCAGAATAGTGGAGTAGATTCCGGTATGCTCGAAGACCACGAGTGTGTCCTCCATCATCAGTCCTTCCTTTGAAAACGCTGCAAATATCGTCTGCAGAGACTTTTTCTCATTGGCGACGCTTCCTCTCTTTACCGTGTCTCTTTCCGGAATCAGGAGGCAGTAGTCCAAGGTGTTTTTGGAGACATCGAAACCCAGGTAGTTTTTGTAATTTTTCATATCTTTATTTTTTGAAAGGTGGTTGAATGGTTTTAAAATCTTTAGTAGTTCTTGTCTAATATTCTATTTGAAACATCAGTTCAACCTTTATGCAAAACAGAGTACTGATATGTTAGTTAAATCTGACTTAATTTACAGGGTTTTTTAGGTCACTCTGTTTTGCTTTCTAAAGGTATTTATTTTATGGATGCAAAGTAAAGATGGGTTTTGCAAAATGGCGGGTTAAGTGCTACTATGACAGTTTAGCGCTAGGTTCAAGTTCAGTTTTTCAAATGAACATTTGTGCTGATAATCCGCCACTTCGCAAAGCCCCTTACCGTTAGCAGAAATTCCTAAACAGAACATATGAAAAAAAAACAATTCTTACTTTTATTAATAATAACAATAGTATTTAGTTGTAGATCAGAAGATAATAGTGATTTAAATGAAAATCCGACAGAAACATCAACAGATTTAAAATTTAATTTATCTTACAAACAATCGCTAGGTAATATTGAAATTAGACAAATAATAAAAACAAAGGATAATCAATATATTGCAATAGTATTTGCAGATGATTATCGCATTATTAAATTTGATGCAAATTTTAATGTTGTTTGGGATAAAATATATGGTGGAAGTAAAAAAGATTATGCAGAAAGTATACTTGAAGATTCGCAAGGTAATTTTTTGGTTATAGGGGAATCTGAATCAACTGATGGGAATATTGAACAGAATTATGGAAGTTTTGATATTTTTTTGATTAAAATTGACAGAAACGGAAATCTTATTTGGAACAAAAATTATGGTGGAAGTGGTTACGAAGGTGTAAGTCAAGACAATACAATTATTGAAACAACAAATGGCAATTTTATTTTTGTTGGTTATACAGCATCAACTAATTTCGATATTTCAAATAATAATGGAGGTTATGATGTATGGGTTTCAAAAATTGACAATAATGGAAATTTAATTAAACAAAAAACATACGGAGGGAACAATGATGATTTAGGTAGAAAAATTTCTAAACTTAATAATACGTTTATTTTAACATTAAAAAGTAATTCTACTAACAATGATTTTTCTCAAATTGGTAATTGGGTTGTAAATATTGATGATGAATTAAATATTATTTGGAAAAAAAATACAAATGGAATTAATTCGGGATGCATCAATATTTATAATGATGAAATATTGGTAGTAAACTCTACTTTTACAAACTACGAATTACATAAACTAGACTCAAGTGGAAATATTATAAAAAGTTCTGTGATTAATTTCTCTAGTCAAAAACAGCCATTTGCAAACCAAATAACTAAATCTAGTGACGGCGGATTTTTAATTATTGGCGATTTAGGAGGTGGTAATGAACAAGATGCATTAATATTTAAGATAAATAAAAATTTTGAAAAAATAACAGATAATATAATTACTGGAAATAGTTACGATAAATCAAGATCTATATTTCCCATTCAAACAAATAAATTTCTTTATTTTATAAATTCTTCATCAACAAATTTACAAATTCCACTTTCTGGAAAAATGTCATCAATAGTAACTGAAATTAATGAGCAATAAAAAGAACTTCTGCTAACATTGTATTGGCAAAATGCGGGCTTGAATTTTGCATTGAATTTGTAAAATTTACTTTCGCTGCTGCTTTTCATATTGTTTTTTTATGTAATTTAGTCAATCTGAAAAAGCATCGGCTTCGTTTGTGAATTCTTGAACTTCCAGTTCTTCGAATTCCCCGCACTTCGCCAATACTTTTTACGTTACCGGGCAGTTTAATACGACACTCAAACATACAATATGAACATAGAAAATGTTAGACAATTCATCAAAGAGAAAGCGGAACAGTTCGGTGCCAAGACAGACAACGAATTTAATAAGCCTTATGTTGAGCGTAACAACACGGGACAAGAGGCTTTAAAAGACAACGGAGCTTACTTTGGTTTTATTCATCCAGAAGAAGAAGCTTCGGGACCATTCCACGACTTTTCACTAACTATATTTCCAAACGACCAAGACCAACCTTGGTTAGTTTGTTTGGGTATTGGTTCCAGTGGTTTTAAAAATGACTATGAACTAGCCACCTATCCAGGCCTAAGACGACTATTTTCTAAACTTATTAATGAAAAGGGATTTTGTAAATCGGACTTTTCTGACATAGAAACAAGTTTGCCAAAGTCCATCACTGGCAGCCTAGATTTACAACACATAAAAAACACAATAAAGACTTACACAAAAGTTTTACCAGCTTGCCAAATTATTGATGACCCGGAAAGTGAAGAAGGCAAGAAAACAATTGCTGCATTTGTAGCAGGTTATGCAAAACTTAGGGACTGGCCTTCAAACAAAGACCACCGCAAAGCTATTTCAGAAGCTTTGGAACCTTTCTTGAAGACAGAGACAATTGATGAAGCAGAAGAAATTAAAAATCTTTTGAACGAAAGAAAATATATCGTACTTCAAGGGCCTCCAGGTACTGGAAAAACAAGAACAGCAAAAGAAGTTGCAGAAAAAATTAAAGCCAAAACATTTTTTACCCAGTTTCACGCAGAGACAAGTTTTTCAGATTTTATTTTTGGTATTCGCCCAGACTTAAACAATAAAGAACTTAGCTACAAAGAAAACTTGGGGAGTTTTACCGAGGCTTTGAAGTATGCGAAAGACCACGAGAATGAAAAAGTCCTTTTGATAATTGACGAAATAAACAGAGCAAATCTTTCGAATGTTTTAGGCCCTATTTTCTATTTGTTTGAACACAAGATGGATAAATCGAATGTTGAAATTGAAATTTCTCCTGGTTTCAAGATTAACAAACTCCCAGATAATTTTTGTGTAATCGCAACTATGAATACAGCTGACAGAAGCTTGGCGGTAGTGGACTTTGCATTGCGTAGACGATTTGCTTGGTATACATTAAAACCAAAGGCAATTAAATCGAACCAATTTTTCAAAGAGGATTTTGCAAGAATTCAAGAGATATTTGATTGGTATGCCTCAAGCAATGAATTATCGCTGCAACCTGGACAAGGCTATTTTATTGCAGACAGCGAAGAAGAAATGACAAATCGTATCAAGTACGAAATATTCCCATTGATAAAAGAATATTTACAAGAAGGGTTGATTAGAAATGCCAAAGAAGAATTCAATAATTATTTCGCTATTCGAATAAACAAATCACTTTTTGAATGAGCAAGCCATTAGATGTTTTTTGCGAAGTGCCTTGCTTAACTGAACAATCAAGACAGTTAAGTGGAATTGCTTTGCAAAAAAAATGGTTTAAATCGGCTGACAAAAGAATTATAGGCCAGTACCTTCAAAAGTTTATAGACTACAACTCATCGCAATTCAAGTTCATAGGCGTTCAGCCATTAATTATTGGCTCTGACCAAAATACCTCATTGACATTCCGTTCTTCCAGCTTCATTGGCACTATTCCTCTAAGAGCATCTGACACAGGAAAGCAAATAGGTGATTTTGTTGTAATGCCAAGGTTTACTGGTCGTGACCGTTTTGAAGATTACATTGAAATTCTGAATTTACTTGGAACAGAAATTAGCCCGGAAGTTATTGACAGCTTTCCTCTTGCTTCTGGTAAAAACTTCCGACCACCGTTATATTTAGAAGCAGTTAAATTCATTGCTTCTCTTGAAGCATTACTATCAAGACCTTGGCGTAAGTTTGATAACATTGAAAAAATATCTAGCCAACCTTCTGGACAAATCAATTGGACCAAATACATCAACAACGAATACAAAATTGAAAATCGTTTAAAGTTTCCAACTCGGAAAAATATTTTAAGTGAGCTTCATAGCGAATATGCCGAAATAAGATATGTATTTGACATTTGTAAGAATGAATTACTTTCTTCTAATACGCCACAAAGAATAAAAAATACAATCCGTGTAAAGCTTAGTTTCATTGAAGAAAAATTATATCACCATAAACCTAAAGCGACAAATAATATTGTTGGCAAGTCATCCGACAGCCCAACAGTAAAAGCTTGTAAAGAACAAGCTAATAAAATCCTTAACTTTAATTTGGTTGACAGCACAGCATGGAGAGTAGACTTCTCAGATGTTTTTGAAAAATTCGTTCAACACATTTTTAAAGCAGTTGCTAGAGAGACCGGAGGAAAATTATTTGCGAATTTCAAGTTCCACTCACGAACTTCTAAGCATTATTCGTGGGAACTAAAACACATTGAACCAGACGCTATATATCAAAAGGAAAACCTCTTAGTATTCATAGATGCTAAATACAAATCAAACCTTTATAACAAGTTCGACAATAGCGAAACTCTGAAAGACGACCACAGACACGATTTACACCAAATTATGGCTTATACTTCTTTCAGTAAGACAGACTTTAAATATGGATTTCTTTGTTATCCATCAGACCAGTTAGAATTGAAATCTATAAAATATAAGAACGGAATTAACGAAGTAGCAAACACAGTTTTAGTGATGGGTATTCCATTAAAAAAAGACAGTATCAATGAAGCAAAACGACTACTAACAAATGAACTTAATGAGCTTGAAAGAAGAACAACGACCCGGTAACACGGGTTTGGCAAAAGTGGCGGTTCAGTGCTCCGCAGACACATTTGTGGTTAATCAAAGTTTGGTTCTCCGCATCAACATTTGCGGTGAAAATCGCCACCTTCGCCAAGCCCGAAACCGTTAGCTGTAATTTTTTACCAACCGCAAATGGATAAAATGCAATATATTTCAGATTCCGAAAAAGTGTTCTTAAGTCTTTTAAAAAAATCCACTAAAACTAAGGAGGAAATTGAGCAAATGAGAATGGCAGGAGAAATTTTTTCTAATGAGTTACGAGAAGAAACTAGATATTTACTGAACGAAATAAAAGAAAATGGACTTGAAATAGATTCTATATGGGATTTAGTAAATACACAGCAAAGCTATCCTGAAGCTATTGAACCTTTGCGAAAACACTTATCTGGAAACTACCATATAAGAAACAAAGAAGGCATCATTCGGGCTTTAGGTGTCAAAGAATCTGGAATGAAAGAAATAATTGCTCTTCTTAATGAATATGGCAAATTCGACGATGAAAATTATAATTTTTCAGTAGCACTTTCAATTCATAACATCATGAAGTTTTACACAGTCTCAGAGTTAAGAAAATTTAATGAAGACAATGACGAAATATTACATGAATTAATGACTGCAAAAAAAATTGCTTTATTGAAATTTCAAAAGTTAATTGAAGAATTAATACTAAAAAACTTCAGCTAACATTGTATTGGCAAAATGCGGGCTTGAATTTTGCATTGAATTTGTAAAATTTACTTTCGCTGCTGCTTTTCATATTGTTTTTTTATGTAATTTAGTCAATCTGAAAAAGCATCGGCTTCGTTTGTGAATTCTTGAACTTCCAGTTTTTCGAATTCCCCGCACTTCGCCAATACTTTTTCCGTTATGGGCAAGTTTAGACAAGCCAGTTATAACATGCAAAACAAAACTTATGAAAAAATTTTATTTAAATTTGATTGACAATTTATACGATCAATAAAAAACATAATAGTGGAGACCAGACACTACTTAAAAAAAAACGGGGCGAAACCGAAAAGCCATACGAGTAGGAAAATTAAAATTATAAGCTATGCCTAAGTATGTAATTGAACGTGAAATTCCTGGTGCAGGTAAGTTAACTGCAGAACAATTAAAAAGTATTTCACAAACTTCTTGCGGAGTATTAAGTAATATGGGACCTCAAATTCAATGGGTTCAGAGCTATGTAACAGGCGACAAAATTTATTGCGTTTACATAGCACCAAATGAAGAGACGGTTCGTGAACATGCACAGCAAGGAGGGTTCCCTGCAAATTCTGTTAGTGAGGTTGTGACAATTATTGACCCGACAACCGCAGAATAACGTTATTGCGACAATTTAGTCAACTATGTATTGGACGGAACAAGCAAAAAAACTGCCCAATAACTAAGCTTTCGTCTTGTCCGCAGGACAGAACATGAAAGCCCGTTGAACCCTTCGACAGGCTCAGGGTAAACTATAACTCCGGTGGCTTTTCAGCAGTATGATGGCCCCTTATGGAGTTGTCGTTTTTAGAATTTTGATACACAATGCAGTTTTTTTCGGAAGGACTAGTTTTTTTTGTGTTGAGTAGCCTTTGGAAGTGGTTTCTGCGGGGTTTATTGGCTGTAGGACACAGCTTCCCTTACCCGCGAAGGATATTCCGTAGAGAAAGGTTGGGTGAGATTACATTCGTACTTTGCCTTTCCATTTTCCCTATTTATTAGTGCCTCCACCGGGAACAAAGCAGTGCAGGTGCAGATGAAGGCTCAGTCCGCAACCGTAGATCAGGCCGATGAGCAGGTTGTCTTTCAGGAGTTCAGCACTTTGAAGCATTCGCCAGATTTCTTCACGGCTTAAAATAGTGGGAAGTTTTTTTACTTTTGGAATCGCGGGAAGATGAAGGTAGCTGTAAGGCAAGCCTTCGGTTTTCAGCAAAAACCGCAGTCAGTAAACGGTATGTTTAAAGTACGACTGAGAAGGGGTTTTTGATCGCTTTTGAAGTTCAAAAAGGTAATCTTTGATCTCTTCCGGGTTTAATTCGGTAGGGACTTTACCGAAATGAAGCGCTAAGGCTGCAACGTGACGGGAATAATTGTCGAAGGTACGCTTGCTTCTGCCCAGGATGGAAATATTTCTTTCGAAGCGTTGCAGAAGTTCGGCAAAACCGTTAACTTCGCTTGAGGCACGATTCAGGAATTTGTTCGTCCTTTCGACTTCGCTCAAGGCAGGTCTTAAATCCTCCGGAGATTTTTTTTCTAGCCATTTCATAAGTTTTTAAAAGGTTAATAAAAACAAAGTTACTAAAACGGCGAATGAGAAAAGCTACCGGAGGTTTAGTTCAACATGGGTTTTGCAAGATGCAGGGTTGAAAGAAATCTCAGAAATATTCTAGATAATACCCGCAAAAAACTTTTCCATTTTTTTTGTAAATTTGAAAAAATGAAAATGGTTTTTGCTAGAGATTGGTTCTCCTCTCCACTTTCGGTTGCAGTAGACCGCACCTCGCAAAGCCCTTTCCCGTTATACAATATTCTATAACAGACACATAAGAAAAATGAAAAAAATATGTTGACAAAAAAACTCTTTCAAATTATTCTATTCGTATCAATATTTCCTTTGATTATATTTGGACAGAATAGTACGACAAAATCAACAAGTTTAAACCAATCTGGTGCATTAGAACTAGCGAAACAAGTGAATCTAGAAGCCATTAAACTCGAAAAAAATGTATCAATTGCAGTTTTAGACGCATCAGGTACAGTTATTCTTTTACTTAAAGGCGACAATGTTGGACCTCACAACACCGAAGCTTCAAGACGAAAAGCATTTACTGCACTTTCAACAAAGACAGCAACTTTAGAATTAATCAAAAAAGCAGACGCTAATCCAGACTCTAAAAATTTAAATACAATTCCTGAATTACTTTTATTGCGTGGGGGTGTACCTATTTGGAAAAACGGAGAGTTAGTTGGGAGCCTTGGCGTATCGGGTGGCGGTGGCGGAGAAAACGACCATCTCATTGCCCTAACTGCAATACAAAATCTTAACTTTACAATAAACAAATAACTTAAAAAACGGAAAATGAAAAAAGCAACATTATTACTTCTAGCTTTTATGACTGTGGTACAATTTAGTTTCGCACAAGAGACAAGGTATCAATTATCAAGTCATATTCTTGACATTACAGCAGGCAAGCCAGCGACAGGTGTGAAAATCACATTATCAAAAAAAGATAAAAATGACAACTGGATAAAAATTGATGAAAAAAAGACTGATGAGAACGGAAGAATAAAAGACTTTCTTAAACAAGACGGAACAAATAACGTTGGGATTTATAAATTAACTTTCCATACAAGTCCATACTTTAATACCATTGGACAAAAATCATTCTATCCATTCATCGAAGTAGTTTTTGAACTTGTTGACAACGAACATTACCACGTACCTATAACTTTATCGCCTTTTGGTTACTCGACATACAGGGGGAACTGAATAAAGAACATCGTATAACAGCCGTTTTGCAAAAACGGGGGTTTCGTGCTTCTATGACAGTAAAGTGCTAAATTCAAGTTTTGTACTTCTAATGAAGTTTAGTGCTTAAAAACCCCGCCTTCGCAAAGCGGCAAACCGTTATCTGCAACCAGATTTGACCAATATTACGTAAATAAATTTGGTTTAAATACCAAAACTTGGTATATTTGATTTTGAATATTAAATCAAATTGTTATGGCAAAAAATACTTCGATTTTATTGGGCGATTATTTCGACAATTTTATCAATTCACAAATTAAAAATGGAAAATATTCTTCAGCAAGTGAAGTTGTAAGAGCCGCTTTAAGAATGTTTGAACACGAGGAAACTAAAAAATCTGAATTAATTAAAGAACTTAAAAAAGGTGAAAAATCGGGATTTGCGGCTAGTTTTAATAGAGAAACTTTCAAACAAAACTTACATCAAAAATATTCTGCAGAATAATGAATTACAAAATCAGTAAACAAGCAGAAATTGATTTAGAAAATGTTTGGCTTTATACTTTTGAAGAATGGTCGATTGAACAAGCTG
Source organism: Candidatus Kaistella beijingensis (assembly GCF_020084865.1). NCBI lineage: Bacteria > Pseudomonadati > Bacteroidota > Flavobacteriia > Flavobacteriales > Weeksellaceae > Kaistella > Candidatus Kaistella beijingensis. The sequence goes on from NZ_CP071953.1 coordinate 280,075, forward strand.
ACTATTATTTTGAATTGATTATGGATGAAATCGAATATATTTCTAAAAATCCAAAATCGGGAAAAGATTATAACGAAATTAGGAAAGGATATTTTCGTTCTCGAGTAAAATCTCATTTTATATTTTACAGAATTAACTTTAAGGAAGAATGTATAGAAATTATCAGAATACTTCATCAACAAATGGATGTCGAATCTCACATAAATGATTAAATAACCGCAATTCTGGCTGCAGAGAACATAGTATTGGCGAAGTGCGGGGTGAAGTTTTAGTTGGAAATTTTGTAATATTTTGCCGCCGCTGCTTTTCTATTCCACAAAAAAGAGTAATTTAGTGTAAGAAAAAAGCATCGGCTACGTTTGGTCGAAATTGAACTTTTCGTTCCATTTAGCCCGCACTTCGCCAATACTTTTTCCGTTAGCTGCCATTTTATAAAATGTATCGTCCTAAAATAGGTTGACCAAAAATTAAGCACTTTTACTGAACAATGGACTTAACAAATGGACAGCCCTGCCGAAAAAGAAACGGTAAAAAAAACATCTTTTGAATTTAAAATTTTCGTTATTTCCCAGATTAACAATGGTTTAATTTCCACTAACTTTGCCTCCAGAAAATACAACATTTCAAGAAACACAATCGATTATTGGCGAAAAAACTATCCAATTACACCTCAAAATCCAAAGCAATGAGCCTGCAAGACGAAAACAAAAAACTCAAAGAAAAACTTCAAGAACTCCAGTGGATCAAAGACTTTCAACAAGACGTAATCATTGAATTTGAACGAGTTACAGGTAAGGAACTCTCAAAGGAATTATTACCCAAACATTTATCAAACGAGATACAAAAAAAGAAGAAAAAATTAAAATAAGGCTTTTGTATCAAGTGTTTGGGATTTCCAAGCAAACCTATTACAAGCGTCAAAAAACGTTTGAAGAGAAGCAAAAACTCAATCAAGAAGTAATTGAAATTGTAGAAAACGCCCGTAAAAAACAACGAAAAATGGGCACGCGAAAACTCATGGATAAAATCAAGACAGAACTCTTGGAAAATAAGATTAAAATAGGGCGTGATGCTTTATTCACGCTACTTCGAAACCATGGAATGCTCATCAAAAAGAACAAATGCTGTCACATCACAACAGATTCCAAACATTTTTACTACACTTCACCAAATCTCTTGAAAGAAACGGAACTTAAACACGCTGAACAGGCCGTAGTTTGCGACATTACCTACATCAAAACGGATGAAGGACATGCCTATCTTTCGCTGGTAACAGACCCTTATTCCAAGAAAATAATGGGTTACGCTCTGTAAGACAATATGAAGGTAGAAATGGTGAAAAAAGCCCTTAAAATGGCGCATAACAACAGACAATTTAATACTGAGAATATCATTCATCATTCCGACAGAGGATTGCAATATTGTTGCCCAGATTATACTGATTTTGCAAGGAAATTAGGCTACAAAATGAGCACCACACAAAAGTATGATCCTTACGAAAATGCAGTCGCTGAAAGGATTAATGGCATTTTGAAATATGAATTTGGTTTTATTAATGTTCTTCTTGATTTAAAAACTGCTCAAAAAATGATTAAAGAAGCTGTAGAAATCTACAACAACGAAAGATTACATTGGAGCCTCAACCTAAAAACACCGCAACAAGCTCATAATGAATTTGATACACAAATATACAAATCATATCGTAAAAAATCAGCATGATGTTGTTGGTGAAAAAAATGGAAGAAATTGTGGGAAAATCTGTTGGCAAAAACCTTGGATATTTTTCCATAATTTATTCCGAAACTAATATCGAAAATTCCTATTTTTAAATCGTGAAAAAAAACAAAATATTAACCCAAAAAAAGTCAACCTATTTCAGGACATGACATGAGACTCTATATACTTATATTTTTAACATTAACGCATTTATTATCCTTTGGACAAATAAAGCCAAATATTAAAACTGATTTCAACACAATTTTTATTTGTGTTGACAGTATTACTTACAAAAGTTTATTTCAAAACAAGTTTCTAAAAGACACATTATTATTCTGTAAAGAAAGTCATCAAGAGACAAATAACAATTCATATACAGGCAAATACTTTATTGGAGAATCTTCTACAATAGAATTTTTCCAACCCAAAAAATCTGACAAATTTGGAGACAATTTTGGCGATTGGGGAATTGAATTTAAAACTCGTAAAATCGGCATTCTAGACGACATAATTGGAAAATCAAAATTGCTTAAATATCCAATTGATACTTCTACAACCACATTTTTAGACAGTTTAACTATTATTCCTTGGTATAAAACTTTAAGTTTCAAAAATTCTAAAAATGAATTATCAATTTTAGAATATCAAAATGAATACTTAAAGTATTTAGGTTTCACCGGTGAGCAAATAGACAAGTCAATGACGTATAAAGAGTATAATAGTATTTTATCAAATGGAAAAAAATATCCAAGACAGTTTTCAATGGTAACCTATATTAAACTTTATGCAGACAAAAAACTTATTGATGATTTACAAAAGTTTGGTACAATAAATAATTGTAAAAGAACAAAAAATAAAATTGCTAATAGTGAAACAACAATCGAATTTGTCGAAGTACAAAAGTTGCCAAAATTTCAAATAAAGGAAATAACAATTTCACTTTTAACAGAACAGAATAATCGTATTTTAAAAATTAGCGATAATCTTTACATAAAAATAAAGGGTAAACAAGCTAAACTTATTTTTAAGGACAACTAATAAAAAAACTTCTGCCAAAATTGTATTGGCGAAAACGGGGTGAATATATTCTTTGAGAACTGATTTAGCAGTATCCGCAAAAAAATTTTTTCTTTAACTTTTTTTATTAAATTAGCAAAAGGAAAAAATTTTTGCTAAGGTTCGGTTTTCCTTTGAAAATGTGTGGAAAGTAGCCCGTTCCTAGCTAATACTTTTCCCGTTGGATGATATTTTGCAGACACCCTAAGAAACCAAATAGTTACAACAACATATGAAAAGAACTTGCTTTCTTCTGACAATTATTACTTTTTGTCTAACAAATTTGGCATTTGGACAAAGCGCTTTATCGCAAGGAGACCATTTTGCCGACATTAACGGAATAAAGATTCACTATTATGTTAGTGGCAAAGGTCCAATTTGTCTTGTACCTTCACCAGGTTGGGGACCATCAATTAATTATCTAAAAAACTCCCTAACACCATTTGAAAAATATTTTACAATTGTTTATTACGACACACGAAGTAGTGGCCAGTCGACTGGTCCAAACGATTCAACAAAATATTCAAGCCGAGATTTTATGAATGATATGGACAGTTTAAGAACTTACCTAAAACAACCCAAAGTTTGGGTGATGGGACATTCTATGGGCGGATTTCAAGTACTTAATTATGGCATACATCATAATAAAAACCTAAATGGAATAATTGCTTTAGCACCACTTGCTGGAAGGGACAGTATATATGAAAGAGAGTTTACAAAAATGGTAATGAAACGTAAAGGGCAACCGTATTTCGAAGCAGGATCAAATATCTTTTTTGGAAAGGACACTACAAAAAATAAAAACTCGGAAATGATGCCCTATATTTTTCCTTTTTATTTTCACGATGTAAATAAGATTTCAGAATTTGAGAAATTGGGTGATCCACAAATAAGTGACAAAGCCGGAGAATATACGGATGCCTCTTTTTTTGGCTCAGAATATTTATTTCCACTGCTCACCAAGATTAAAGTCCCTACGTTAATTGTAGTTGGTGATGACGATTTTATTTGCGACAAAGTATCCCAAGCAGACAGAATTGTAAAAAATATTCCTAATGCAACAGAAATCGTAATAAATGATGCCGGACATTTTAGTTGGGTAGAGCAACCAATACAATTTTTTGCAGACACAGAAAAATGGTTAAAAAAACTAAAGCTGAAAGTTCAAAAATAAAACAGTAGCCAACAAAGGTTTGCTAAAAGCAGGGATGAAGTTCGTTGTTTGATCTTTTGTGCAAGTTTCAACAAAGGTAATTGTATTGATTTTTTGTGCTAAAAATGTCCGCCTTCGGCAAGCCCGAAATCGTTAACCGTCACCTTAGCAAAACAATCAAAACAATAATTTAATAAAAAAAAATATGCAAGCAATAGGATTTAAAACAAGTTTACCAATTTCACAAGCAGACAGTTTTATACAATTTGAAAAAGAAACACCAGGGCCAAAAGGATATGAATTGTTGGTGAAAATACAAGCTGTATCAATAAACCCTGTGGACTATAAGATACGCCAGAATAGTCTGAAAGATAAAATCTCAGACAATCCCAAAATTATAGGTTGGGACGCTGTTGGAGTTGTTGAAGCGGTTGGAGAAAACGCCACTTTGTTTAAAAAGGGTGACAACGTTTTTTATGCAGGAGATATAACAAAGGACGGTAGTTATCAAGAATTTCAATTAGTTGATGAAAGAATTGTAGGGTTCTCTCCTAATAATATCCATATCGAGGCATCTGCTGCTATGCCGCTTACTTCATTGACAGCTTTTGAAATATTATTTGACAGAATGCAATTAAGTGCAGAAAAAGACAATGGGAAATCAATTTTAATTATCGGCGGTGCTGGCGGCGTTGGCTCGGTAGCTACGCAGATTGCTAAAAATATTTTAGGTTTAAAAGTAATTGCCACTGCATCAAGAGAAAACTCAATAGAATGGTGTAAAAAAATGGGTGCTGATTTTGTAGTAAATCATAAAAACTTACTACAAGAGATGAAAAGCATCGGCTATGAAACTGTTGATTTTATTGTGGACTTTGTGGACCTAAATCAATATTGGGAAACAATGGTGCAATTAATAAAACCACAAGGGAAAATTGGTTCGATTAGCGACCCGACTGAACCTGTTAATTTACGTCAATTAAAAAGTAAAAGTGTAAGTTTTCATTGGGAGTTAATGTTTACCCGTTCTATGTTTCAAACTGATGATATGGTACAGCAACATCACATCCTAAATCAAATTTCAAAGTGGTTAGATGATGGGATATTACAATCTACCTTAACGACCACATTGCAAGGTTTTTCGGTTGAAAACTTCAAAAATGCACATACTCAATTAGAGAGTGGCACCACAATTGGAAAATTAGTAATTAAGTATTAAAAGCATATAGGACTAATAAAGAAAGGCGAACGGCTAACATCGCATTGGCAATAGTGGGGCTGACAGTTGTAAATTCAACATTTGGTATTCTATCGGGCATTTGTGCAAATGTAGTGCTGACGTTTTTCAAATGCACCACCATCGCCAATATGTATACCGTTAGCGGTCATTTTAAAGCTACACTCTACAACTATCAGTTACAAAATATAGCTGACCTATCTTTTATTTATAATATTCTCTAAACCCCATTTTTCTATTTCCAAAAACACGGGAGCCATACTCTTACCGAGGTCTGTCAAAGAATATTCAACTCTGGGTGGAATCTCTTTGAAGTGTTTTCTGGATATTAAATTGTCTTGTTCTAATTCCTTCAACTGTTCGGTTAAAACCTTTCTTGAGATGGTAGGAATTCTTGCCACTATTTCACCAAACCTTCTTGTTTCTGACCTTAGACAGTACATTATAATAGGTTTCCATTTACCCCCAATAAGTAGAAGCGTTGCTGCTACGGGACAATTAATTTCACTTGTTTGCTTCGCGTTAGTTACCATATCGTTACTACTAATTTTAATGTTACCTTTGGGTAACTTATTACATTTATAAACTATTATTAGTTACTTTGTGTAACAAATGTAATTAATAAATTAAAAAAAACAAAAAAATGATTTTAGTAACAGGAGCAACAGGGCATTTTGGAAATGCAACCATTAATTTTCTTTTAGAAAAAGGAGTTGAAGCCAAACGAATTTCAGCATTAGTTAGAAATGAACAGTCCGTTGATGAATTTAAAAAGAAAGGTGTAAAAACATTAATTGGAGATTACAACAATTACAATTCGCTTGCAACTGCTTTTGTAGGAGTAGAAAAACTACTTTTAGTATCAGGCAGCGACCTTATGAATCGTACCGCTCAACACCTAAACGTAATTAATGCAGCTAAAGAAGCAGGTGTAAAACACATGATCTACACCAGTTTTCAGAGAAGAAATGAAAGCGAAAATTCTCCATTAGGGATAGTAGCTCAATCGCATATTCAAACTGAAAAATCGTTGAAGGAAAGCGGTATTGATTACACCATTTTGAAAAACAATCTTTATATGGACTTTTTACCTGGCTTTATTGGTGAAAAAGTTGCAGAAACAGGTGTAATTTTCGTGCCAGCTGAAAATGGCAAAGTAAGTGCTGTATTACGATCTGAAATGGCTGAAGCAACTGCAAATATTTTAGTGACTGATAGTCATATTGGTAAAGAATACGACTTTACAAATACAACGGCAGTTACTTACCATGATATTGCAAAGACCGTTTCAGAAGCCCTTGAAAAACCGATTAACTACATTTCGCCTTCGGTAGAAGAATATGGCAAAACATTAGCTAGCCAAGGTGTGCCCGCAGAGGTAATTGGCATATTTTCAAGCTTTGCAGTTGCACAGGCACAAGGTGAGTTGGATAAAGAAAGTACAGATCTAGAGAAATTACTGGGAAGAAGACCAACTACCGTACAAGAATTTTTAGGCAAATTATACACTGCTAATCTATAACAGAAATTATCAAACAATGCAACGAACCACTAACATCGGTTTGGTAAAAGCAGGGCTGACTGAAATGCATCAACAGTTGTACTTCTATCAGCTTTTCTGCTGTATTTGGTCTGACGGTTTTCAAAGCACTACCTTCGCAAATACTTTTAACGTTGTGCGTCATACTAAATGACACGTAAAAACAAAAATGCTGTCCACGGAGAACAGCATTTTTAATTTCAAAACCGCAATTTTAAGATTTTACTTCCGTTTTGTCTTGCCAATTAAAATGACCTACTCTTTTGGTAACTAACCATTGATTATTGACACGAATGTACTCATCATCAGAGATTGCGCCAACAGTGGTTTTTGTTCTTTTGTCATTTTCATTACCAATTAAAGTTATCAATAAATTGTAAAATGAAAAACAAAGAAAAAATTTTTCCAGAAGTTGCAACTTGCTCTGTTGATTACGCTTTTAGACGCATTGGAGGCAAGTATAAAGGCAAATTTTATGGTATTTAAACGACCATACTATTTTGCGTTATGGAGAATTAACCAGGACATTACCGACATCACGATCAAAATGCTGACACAAACTTTAAGAGAGTTGGAAACCGACAATTTGATTAACCGAAAAGTTTATGACGAAGTTCCCTCGAAAGTAGAATACACACTAACAGAAGTAGGACAGGAACTTATTCCTTTCATTAGTTATCTTAAAGATTGGGGCGACAAACAAATTGAAGAGGGACAGAAAATAACGAAATAAGTGCGGACGCACAACATCGGATTTGCGTAATGGCGGGTCAAGTGCTAAAATCCAACTTCGCACCTCTCACCTTTAATCACTTTTTGACAAATGTCAAAAGATTAATAAACCTGCGGTCGTAATTTTGAGTCATCATTAATCAACAAAAAATTAATTATGAACACAACCGAAAATCACAGAAAAGTAAATCATCAACCCGATGCAAGCCAAACGCGCCTGCAAAATGTTCCCACCAACACAATGCCTTTTCCGGATCAGATTGGGAATTACCAAAGAAATATCGGACTTCCGGATGGCAAATTTAAAGACAGCAAAGTTTATATTGTAGGTAGCGGAATCGCCGGACTTTCTTCGGCCTATTATTTCATTCGCGACGGGCAAATTCCTGCCGGAAATATTACTTTTTTAGAGCAGTTGAACATTGAAGGAGGTTCTTTGGACGGCTCGGGAAATGCTGAAACCGGATACATTATTCGCGGCGGCCGTGAAATGGATTTTACCTACGAAAATTTCTGGGATATGTTTCAGGATATTCCCGCTTTGGAACTTCCCAAGCCTTATTCCGTGCTCGATGAATACCGAATTGTAAACGACAACGACCGCAACCATTCCAAAGCAAGGCTTATTCACAACAAAGGCGAAGTAAAAGATTTCAGCAAATTCGGGCTCAGCAAAAAAGATCAGTTGGCGGTGATGAAACTTTTGCTCGCGAAAAAAGAAAATTTGGACGATTTAACGATTGAAGATTGGTTTTCCGAAACCTTTTTGGAAAGTAATTTCTGGTGGTTTTGGCGCACCATGTTTGCTTTTGAAAACTGGCAAAGTTTACTGGAACTGAAACTCTATTTTCACCGTTTCCTTCACGCGATTGATGGTTTGAACGACCTTTCGTCGCTGGTTTTCCCAAAATACAACCAGTATGACACATTCGTAGTGCCGTTACGGAAACATTTACAAGAACTCGGCGTAAAAATTCAATTTGAAACCGTGGTAAAAGACCTGGATATCGAAATCACGGGCGATAAAAAAATCGTCAGAAACATCATCACCGAACAGAACGGTTCTGAAGTGAACATTGCATTACGCGAAAATGATTTTGTGATCGTCACTACTGGATCGATGACGGAAGATACACGCTACGGCGACAATGTTACGGCGCCATTGGTAGATTTTACCAAAGAAAATTCCGGCAAATCAAAAGGATGGACTGTTTGGAATAATCTGGCAAAAAAATCTAAAGTGTTTGGCAAACCTGAAAAATTCAATTCGGATGTTTCCAAATCGGCGTGGATGTCGGCAACGCTCACCTGCAAACCGTCTGCTTTTGTAGAAAAACTGAAAGAGTATTCGGTGAACGACCCGTATTCCGGCAAAACCGTTACAGGCGGTATTATTTCGATTACCGACAGCAATTGGGTGATGAGTTTTACCTGCAACAGACAGCCCCATTTCCCGAATCAGCCGGATGATGTTTTGGTCATCTGGGTGTATGCTTTGCTGATGGACGAAAAGGGAAATTACGTTCAGAAAACAATGCCGGAATGCACCGGTAACGAGATTTTGGCAGAGTTGGCCTATCATTTAGGTATTGAAAATCAACTGGACAATATCATACAGAATACGATTGTGAAAACCTCTTATATGCCGTATATCACCTCGATGTTTTTACCGCGTGCCAAAGGTGACCGTCCACAGGTTGTACCCGATGGTTGCGTGAATCTCGGACTGGTCGGACAGTTTGTGGAAACCAATAACGACGTGGTTTTTACAATGGAAAGTTCGGTGAGAACAGCGAGAATTGCGGTTTATGAACTTCTGGACAGCAACAAACAGGTCCCTGACATCAATCCGTTGCAATACGACATCCGTCATTTGTTAAAAGCCGCCAATACTTTGAACGACGGCAAAGGTTTTCCGGGCAGCGGAATTCTGAACAAAGTTTTGAAGAATACCTATTTCGAGCATATTCTTCCTGAAATTTCTCACGACGAACACGATGGTTTTTTCGCGCAGCAGTGGGACAAACTGAAAGGTCTCTTTGAGCATAAGCAAGAAGGGGAGTAATTATTTAACCTGAAAAACCTGAGAGGTCTTGAATACCTGTAAGGTTTTCTAAAATTTAAAAAAAATGACAACAATAAAAAAAATCACCGTAGCCGGAAGCGGCGTTTTGGGTTCGCAGATTGCTTTTCAATCCGCACTGCACGGCTATGACGTGACCATTTACGACATCAACGGCGAAGCAATTGAAAAATCCAAAAAACTGATTGATACTTTTCTGCCCCGATACAAATCGGACCTTCAGATTTCATCTGAAAAACTGGAAGAAGCCTATCAGAAACTCCAGTTTTCCATCAGCCTTCAGGAAGCGGTTTCCGAAGCGGATCTTCTGATTGAAGCCATACCTGAAAGTATCGGTATTAAAAAGGAATTTTACAGAAATTTATCCAAAATCGCCCCCGAAAAAACAATTTTTGCCACCAATACTTCCACACTTTTGCCGAGTTTATTGATGGATGAAACCGGAAGGCCGGAAAAATTTCTCGCTTTGCATTTCGCCAACGAAATCTGGAAACACAACACGGCGGAAATTATGGGTACCGAAAAGACCAATCCCGAAGTATTTGAAACACTCGTGGAATTTGCAAAATCTATCGGAATGATTGCGCTGCCACTGAAAAAAGAACAGCCGGGCTATATTCTTAACACGCTTTTGGTGCCGCTGTTGAGTTCGGGAATTCTGCTGTATGCCAAAGGCGTTGCCGACATTGAAACTATCGACAAAACCTGGATGCTCGGAACCGGTTCGCCAATAGGACCGTTCGGTATTTTGGATGTAGTGGGTTTGGGAACGGTGTACCACATTTTTAAAACCGAGGCGGAGCGCACCGGAAATGAGGAAAAAATGAAGTTTGTCAACGTGCTGAAAAATCAGTTTATAGATGCCGGAAAACTCGGCGTTTCAAGCGGCGAAGGTTTTTATAAATATCCCAACCCAACTTTTCAGGGTAAAGATTTTTTGAAATAGAAAGTTTTCATTTGTAAAGGAAGGGCGTCCGGAAATTTCCGGGCGTTTTTTTGATTAATGTCAAAGCCAACTTTCAAAGAAAGCCCGAACTTTGCGATAACTAACAACTGGACAATGAAAAAGACCTTTTTACTGCTGCTGATCTTCCTTTCGGGGTTTTTGTACTCGCAGGCATATTCGCCGGATATTTTGGGAAACGGTTTTGAGCAGAAAACATTGAATTTTCCAACTGATTACGAAGGAAAAGTTACCGCAACAGTCATCCGCAAAAAAGCGGAAAGTCCCACCCATAAAGCTGTGTTGTATATTCACGGGTTTAACGATTATTTCTTTCAGGCGGAAATGGCTGAAAAATTCAATGAAAAAGGGTTTGACTTTTATGCTTTGGATTTACGAAAATATGGGCGTTCATATTTGCCCCATCAAACTTGTAATAATGTCAGAAACCTGGACGAATACAATGCCGAAATCGATGAGGCTTTAAAAATCATTGCTTTTGAAAATCATCACAAAATTCTGCTGGCAGGGCATTCAACCGGCGGCTTGATTACGACTCGGTATATGAAATATCACAGTGAAAATCCGAACATTGCCGGACTTTGGGTTAACAGTCCGTTTTATGATTTCAATATGGGGTTTCTGGCGCAAAAAATTGGGGTTCCCATCATCAGTGGTTTGGGAAAACATTATCCTGACACGAAAGTTGGCGGTGGATTTTCCACTTTCTACGGCGAAAGTCTGCATAAAGATTTTAAAGGTGAATGGAATTATGATTTAAAACTGAAACCCAATGCCAACGGGAAAGTAAATTTTGGATTTATCCGTGCCATTCATCGCGGACAGAAAGACATCCGCAACGCAGAACTCAAGGTTCCGGTATTGGTGATGCATTCTGAAAAATCGGGCTATCCAAAAGTCTGGAATGAGGAAGTGACTTCTACCGATATCATCCTGAACGTTAAGGATATTCATAAAAATGCTGAAAATTTTAGGGGGAATCTCACGATAATTCCCGTTAAAGGCGGCATTCACGATTTGGTGCTTTCCAAAAAACCGGTGCGAGAAAAAGTATATGACGAACTTTTCAGTTGGCTACAGAAGATTAATTTTTAATAGTTTATTTTTAATGTTTAGTTAGTGAATAATGCCTCAATTCTGGGGCATTATTTTTATTTTTGTACAAATTGAATCCTGATGACTTTTCCCGAAATCCTTGCCACATATATTACGATCGATGATGATATCCGCAGTTTTCTGAACACGCAAACCGAAAATATTTCTGTGAAAAAGGGAACCATCATCAGCGATCAAAACACGCTAAACCGCAAGGTGTATTTTGTAGAAAAAGGGCTTCTGCGCTCGTTTTATTTTGAAAAAGGAAAAGATATCACCACCAATTTTTACCCCGAAAACAGCATCCTCGCCAATATAGACACCATTTTTGAGAAAATTCCGGCGCGGCATTCCATTGAAACTTTGGAAGACAGTGAGATTGTCTTTTTCCGTTACTCGAAAATGGAAGAACTCTGCGAAACTTCGCTCACCATAGCCAATTTCAGCCGCCGTGTTTTGGGGCTTCTGATGTCGAATATGGAAAGGCGCATCAATTCCTTGCAGTATATGACGGCAAAGGAAAAATATATTCAGCTTTTAGAAGAAAATTCTGATATACTTTTGCGTGCGCCGCTTGGGATGATAGCTTCTTATCTTGGCATTTCTCAGGAAACACTTAGCAGGATAAGAAGTGAGGTTTAGAAAATTTATCAAATTACAGACAGAGATGCTATTTGAGTGGCGGTGCGAAAAAAAATTCAATAGTTTGTAAAAATTTTATTCTTGCGTCTGAAGAACGCTAAGTGACTAAAAAAATGTATATTTACAACACAGACCATGAATTAATGGCGTCTTTACGGCTGTTGGCTGCGATGCGTGCTTTGTAGTTAAGTGCTTTTCCGAACAGATTTGCAACCTTTATAGCCTTGAAACGGTTAATTTTATTAGATAAATATTTCAAACTCAACACGGAGCAATAAATTTAAGACTGGAATATATGAGTAGGGGATTTGTGAAAGAGGGTGATCAGGAGGAAATTCCGCTGATTCTGCCGCGTGCCGATTTACCGCCCGGTACGGTAAACTTCGTTACCGAGTTCGGATACGCTCAGTTGCTCGCCGAACGTGATAAAATGATTCACGAGCGCGACTATACCTTGATTTCGGACGAGAATGAAAATCGCATTGCCGTCAATTTAATCAATGCGAAACTGCAACTGTTACTCGATCGAATTTCGTCTGCGAAAATTGTTAACCTTGCCAAACAACCAAAAAATATAGTGAAGTTCGGTGCTGAAGTGTACTTTAAAGTTGACTCAGATCCCAAAATCCAGCATTATCAGATCGTGGGCGTCGATGAGGCAAATGTTGCAGAAGGAAAAATAGCGTTTACCTCTCCGATTGCGAAAATCTTTATGGACAGAAAGGTAGGCGATCGCGTGACATTGAAATTGGGAAAATCGGAAAAGCAGTTTGAAATTGTGTCGATAAAATACTGATGGATTTATAAAATTTAATTAAAAACGTCTAAAACCCACGAGCAAAAAAAAGAGACCTTTCTGGAAGTCTCTTCAATCTATGTATGGAAACACTAATTATTGGTCACCGATAATTTCACTTCGATATTATTTCTCGTGGCATTAGAATAAGGGCAAATCTGATGCGCTTTTTCTGTAAGTTCCTGCGCTTGTTCCAGGGAAACACCCGGGATATTTACATCGAGTTCCACGGCAAGCCCGAATCCGCCGTTTTCAATTTGGCCTATGCTTACTTTGGCTGTTACGGTGGTCTCACCGGTTTCGGTTTTTGTAAGCATAATGACTCTGTTCAGGGCGCTGTCAAAACATGCGGAATAACCTGCCGCAAAAAGCATTTCTGGGTTGGCGAAATCATCATTCGCGCCGCCCAGTGCTTTGGGCATTCGTACTGCTAAATCTATAACACCATTGTCGCTTTTTACCTGGCCGTTTCTGCCACCCTTTGCGGTGACACTGGTAGTGTACATTGGTTTCATAAGTTACTTTTTTAAATTATTGATTAAATGGGTTAAGGTCTCTTTAAAATTTTCGAGATCTTCAATTTTAATATTGATTTGCGAAAGAAGTTTTTGCGGAATGCAGCACGCCTGTTGTCTCAAATCTTTACCCTGTTCGGTGAGGAACAGCAGCACCATTCTTTCATCGCTCTTATTTCTGATTCTGTTGATTAAGCCTTTGCTTTCCAGTCTTTTAAGCACAGGAGTCAAAGTGCCGCTATCCAGAAAAAGTTTTTCGCCGATAGCAGATACTGTCAGGCCTTCCTGTTCCCAAAGGACCATCATCACAAGGTATTGTGGGTAGGTTAAATCCAGTTCCTGCAGAATAGGCCTGTACAGTCCCGTAATTTCCTTGGAAAGAACGTAGAGCGGAAAGCAGATTTGTTGATCAAGTTTTAAAGATTCCGAATTTTCCATCATTTGCAGGAAAGAACTTTATTTAAAAATAACAAATTCCTCCATTGGAATTCTTACTTTTTTCATACTGGAAAGCCAGTCTCTTTCTTCGTCGCGGTAGCCAAGATAAAGCAAACTTACACTTTTTAAGCCCATTTCGCGCAGACCTAAAATTTCATCCACCACTTCATTGCTGAAACCTTCGGCAGGCGTGCTGTCGATTTTCAATTCAGCAGCTTGTGCCATTGCCAATGCAAGAGCAATATAGGTTTGGCGAGCTGTATGTGCAAAATGCTGATCTGGAGTTTGCGCTCCGTAAATTTGTTTCAACTGATCGGTATAGCTCCCGAATCTGCCTCTTGGCAATTCTCTCACATCTGTATGATAGTCATAAACTTTGTCAATTTTTTCCTCGGAATAGCTGTCCCAGGCTGCGAAAACTAAGACATGAGAACAATCCCTCATTACTTCCGGATTTAGAGCACCGGCGACCATTTTTTCCTTTAGTTCCTGGTTCTCCACAGATATAATTCTGAAGGGTTGAAGTCCGGATGAAGTTGGAGCCAGCCTGGCCGCTTCTAAAATGCGGTCTAAATCTTCCTTTGCAACTTTTTTGGTTGGGTCATACGCCTTTACTGCGTGTCTCCATTGTAGATTTTCTAATAATGACATTGATAATGTATTTTAAATTAGTGAAATATTATTTTAAACTTTCGCAGTCTAAAAATTCTTTTGCAAATGTACCACCAATTTAAATTGCGCACAATACAATTGTGAAAAACTTAAATTAGATAAAATCTATCAGGTAATGACATTGCTGAATAGTTCTTAACAATTTATATATATATTTGTGAGGTCACAAAATAAATGACCGTCAATCAAAACCAGTTTCGCAATTGGTTCTGGTTTGGGATACTGGTCAGCTCACTCGCTATTTCGTTTGAAATTTTGAGTAGGATTAGAAGTGAGGTTTATAATTATAATTAATGATATCAGAAATAAAATTCAGAAAGGCAACGCAGGAAGACGCCGATAAAATCTGGAAAATTCTCCAGCAGGCCATCGAAAGACGCAGGCTGGACGGCTCCCTACAGTGGCAAAACGGATATCCAAATACGGAAACCGTAAATTCAGATATCGAAAAGCAAATCGGCTATGTTCTTGTGGAAAATGATAATGTTGTCGCCTACAGTGCCGTGATTTTGAACGATGAACCAGCTTATGAAAATATTGAGGGTAAATGGCTTTCGGACGGTGATTTCAATGTGGTGCACCGCGTAGCAGTCTCAGATGAGGTTGCCGGAAAAGGTTACGCCACGGAGATATTCCGAAGGATTGAACATCTCTCTCGCCAAAACGGAATTTTCAGTGTAAAAGTGGACACGAATTTTGATAACGCAGCCATGCTTCACCTACTCAAAAAACTAGGCTATACTTATTGCGGCAAGGTTTACCTGGCAGGCGGTGAAAGAAAAGCTTTCGAGAAACTTCTTTAATCATAAAATCTAAAAATTAAATGCTTGAGAATCTCACATTTTACCTGATTCTGGTGATCATCACCGTTTTGCTGGTGATGCTTGCCAAAAAAATAAAAGTTGCATATCCGGTTTTGCTGGTCCTGGCAGGCCTGGGCATCAGTTTTATTCCCGGCACGCCTAAAATTCATATAGAACCTGAACTGATATTTTTTATATTCCTGCCGCCACTTTTATATGAAGCTGCCTGGGCGACTTCGTGGAAAGAATTGTGGCGCTGGCGCAGGATTGTGTTCAGTTTTGCTTTCGTGGTGGTATTTATTACCTCTTTGGTTGTAGCTTTTGTCGCCAATCAGTTTATTCCTGGATTTTCGCTGGCGCTGGGTTTTCTTTTGGGTGGAATAGTTTCGCCGCCGGATGCCGTAAGTGCTGGAGCGATTTTGAAATTTGTAAAAATTCCGAAACGGTATTCTTCGATTCTTGAAGGTGAAAGTTTGCTGAACGATGCTTCATCATTGATTATTTTCCGCTTTGCAATGATTGCCGTTGCGACAGGACAATTCATCTGGCATGAAGCTGCCCTTAGTTTCCTGTGGATGTGTATCGGTGGTGCAGGAATCGGTATCCTTATAGGGATTTTCTTTATGAAGATGCACCGCCTGTTGCCAACGGACGCCAATATCGATATCGTCCTCACACTCGTGGCGCCGTTCCTCATGTATCTTGTGGCGGAAGAGTTGCACGCTTCCGGTGTTTTGGCTGTAGTTAGTGGTGGTTTGTTGCTTTCCAACAGAAGTCATTCGTTTCTGGCTACCTCATCGCGTTTAGGGACGCTAAATGTCTGGAGCAGTTTGGTTTTTGTGCTGAATGGTATTGTTTTTATGATGATTGGGCTCGACCTTCCACAGATTGTTTCAGGGCTTGAAACAGACTTGTCCACAGCATTCGGTTATGGCGTTTTGATTACAGTTATTCTGATGATAACAAGAATCGTTGCGGCTTATGGCGCCGTATTCACTACCATGATTATGCGTAATTTCATCACTGTTGCCGACCGAGAAAATCCAGGCTGGAAAGGACCTGCTTTAATCGGTTGGACAGGAATGCGCGGCGTAGTTTCACTGGCTGCAGCACTTTCAATTCCGCTGACTTTACAGGATGGAACACCCTTTCCGCACAGGAACTTGATTTTATTTATCACTTTCGTGGTCATCCTGCTCACTTTGGTGGTTCAGGGTTTGACGCTGCCTTTTCTCATCAAAAAATTTAAAATTCAGGATCCTGATTTTACCCGCTCTGAAAAGGAAATCGATTATGAAATCCGGAACGAACTTGCAAAAATAGGAGTGAAGAGAATCCGGGATACCCATTTTGAAAAACTTGAAAAATTCCCGGCGTTACAGGATCAGTTGCAAGCCTGGGAAAACCGTGTGAACAGTTCGGAAGTTATTCTGAATTTTCCGGAATACCGTGAAATTTACCTGGATATCATCAACCAGCAGCGCGAATGGCTGATCTCCAAAAACCGTGAGGAAATTCTGCTGGATGAAGAAATTATACGCAAACATTTAAAAATGCTCGATTTACAGGAGGAAAAACTGGGAATGCATTTTTAAAACAATGCACTTTGTTGACGAGGAGAGTTATTCTTTTGTGCTAAAGGGTATTACACATGAATTTTCTTAAAGGTGGTTTTGTTCAATCGATTATTAGGAATGTCACTAAAAATATCCGCAATACTCATCCATTTATAATCTTTGATTTCATGTAAGTTTGGCTTTGGTTTTTCATCAGAATATCCTTTAAAAATGTGATCAAACCCGTGTTCAATTAAATTGTTTTCCACTTTTTCTTTATAAATGAAAGAATAAACGCATTTCAAATTACAATCTATTCCCATTTCCAGTTGCAGTCTTTTCTTTGCACTCTCCAAAACCTTTTCCTTCATTGTGGATGCGAACATCAGGTATTTGTCCATAATCTTGCTCCGTCATGTTCTTAAACAACCAACTTTGCCATTTCTCCGATAGGTTGATCTTATTTATTGACAAGAAAAACCTTGTTTGCTTCAATCATATTTTTTTACGGTTTTGCATATCTTAATCGGTTAATCAATTGTGTGGTGTGATAGCCATCTAGCGAAGATCCCACTACAGTTCCGGCCTTTTCTATATCAAGCACACCATCTTCTTGCAACACATCATCTGGAAAATACACATCTAAGATTTCGCCTATAATTAACAGCGTGTCATTGCTTTTTATCGGTAATAGCTCTTTTAGTTCCAAACCAATTTGTATAGACGACTCTTCAACGAAAGGTGCAATAAAATTATTCTTATAAATTGAAGTAAGACCAGTTTCGTCAAATTCACATTGGTGGCGAGCGTAGCGTGCGGATGTTTGATGTGCTTTCTTAAAAATATTTTGATTAACGTGATTAATACTGTAATAATTCGTTTCCAGAATATTTTCTAGCGTATGTCTTTCTACCGAATTAGGGCGAGATATAAATCCCATTAATGGCGGATTTGCACCAATATGACAAACCGAGTTAAAAATTGTCAAATTGGTTTGCCCTGCATTGCTTTTTGTTCCAATCAAATTAAGGCTTTTAAATCCACTTAATGAATTGACAAAAGCAGTTCTTATTAATTTTTCCATTTGAGCTATTTGCCCATTAGTATAATGCATCATAATTATAATCTATTTTCATTTTACTGCTTCAGCATAAATTTTTAAAGCTCTATCTCTGGCAAAACTATGTTCTACTATCGGTTTTGGATATTTTTCAGTTCCAAATTCGGGTAACCATTTTTTGATGTATTCAAAATTTTTGTCGAATTTTTCAGTTTGCAATGCTGGATTAAAAACCCTGAAATAAGGTGCAGCATCGCAACCACTACCTGCTGCCCATTGCCAGTTTCCGTTGTTGGCAGACAAATCGTAATCATTCAACTTTTCAGCGAAATACGCTTCGCCCCAACGCCAATCTATCAGCAAATGTTTGCACAAAAAACTGGCAACAATCATTCGAACCCGATTGTGCATATAACCCGTTTCGTTCAGTTGTCTCATTCCGGCATCTACAATCGGATAACCTGTTTTTCCATTACACCACAACTTAAATTCCTGCTCGTCATTTCGCCATTGTATAAAATCGTATTTCGTCTTAAAAGAATGACTGACCACCTTTGGAAAATGATACAAAATCTGCATAAAAAACTCCCGCCAAATCAATTCGCCTAACCAAGTTTGATTGTGTTGCAAAGCAAAATCCACACATTTACGAATACTGATGGTTCCAAATCTTAACGCAACCCCCAATTGAGTTGTTTTTTGAAGTGCCGGAAAATCTCTGTATTTATCATATTCATCAATGATTTTTGCTTCTAATTTTGGCGTGTCAAAATGAAAGTCTGTTTTCTTAAATCCAATATCTTTTAAAGAATGAATTTCGGTAAAATCTTGCTTCAAAAAGTGATTAAAATCTGCGTTATGAATGTGATAATCTTTTTCGGTTAAAATTTCTTTCCATTTTTTAGCATAAGGCGTATAAACCGTATAAGGCGTTCCGTCATTTTTTACAATGTCGTTTTTATCAAAAATCACCTGGTCTTTAAATGCTTTAAAAGGAATGAGTTGGCTTTGGAAAAAATTATAAATTTCGGTATCTCTTTCGATGGCTTGTGGTTCATAATCCCGATTGCAAAACACCGCTTGAATGTCATATTCTTGCGAAAGTTGTTGAAAAATTTCTAAAGGTTTTCCATAAAAAGAACTCAGTTTTGAATGATAATTTTTTAATGCTAAATTGATAGCTGAAAGTGCCTGATGAATATAATCTACTCGTCTATCGCTTTTATTTTCTAACGCATCTAAAATAGCTGTATCAAAAATAAAAATTGGCAATACCGGAAATCCCGAAGCCATAGCCTGACACAATCCTGCATTATCTTCCAATCGCAGATCCCTACGAAACCAGAATATGGAAATTTTAGTTTTCATTCAAATATGGATTATCGTTTTTATCGTGTTTTACCCAAATCAATTTGGATGTATCGTAGCCAATTTGTTCAGCTGTTTTCAAGTATTTTGCTTTTTTATCTTCGGGAATGGTTTTTGTGCGGGATAAAATCCATAGATAATTCAAATCCTTTACGGCAATCAAAGCATATTGATAGTTTTCGTCTAAAGCCACTACATTGTAGCCTGAATAAAAAGGTCCGAAAAAGCTCACTTTCAATGCAGCTACATTTTTATGTCCTCTAAATTTTGCCAATCCATCGGCTTTACGCCATTTCTTTTTCACGAAATTGTAACCACTGTTCAAGACCATTACATTCCTTTTTTATCTAATTTATACTGTGCCGAAGTATTGTCTAAATCCTTTTCAAAACGAAAATCAAATCGTGCAATTTCGTACCAAGTACCTACATAGCGATTGACATCAAAATTCTCGACTGGTTTTGCATGTAAATCGTCAGCAAAAAGTGTACTGATTTAGTTCAGAACTAAGATAGTGTTTTCATAATAAACAGAACAAAAAAATAATCAAATTGATTTATTATCACAAACAAGAAAACAGTTACCCCTGAAAATTATTTAAAAGACATGCGCAGAAAAACCAGAAGGATTTTCACGGCGGAACAAAAGATCCTCATTGTGATGGAAGCCCTTCGGGCAGAAAATTCCATTGCCGAACTCTGCCGCAAGCACGCTATTCAGGAATCAACCTTCTACAAATGGAACAAAGAATTCATTGAAGCTGTTAAAAAACAACTCTCGGGAGATACTGTTCGCCAAGCAACCTCCGAAGAAGTCTCTCAGCTTCGGGAAGAGAATCGCAAGCTTAAAGAAACGGTTGCCGACCTTGTCATCCGCTACGACATCGAAAAAAAAGTTTGGAAATTCTGGAATAACCGAAAAATACAGAAAGTATATGAGGTTGTTACCTGAAGAAAAACTGGAAATCATCAAAACGGTTATTACCAAACTCCAAAAGATGTATTTAACAGCTTAATTTTAAATCAATTACAATGAAAAACATAGCTGTTGTCGCTGGAAATAAAATGTGGGTAACTTTCTGCCCAAAAAAGGCTAAAAAAGTTATTAATATTTTATTACTTAATACAAAAAATTAAATACTTGTACCTAAACAAAAAGTTGCACTAGCAATTTGAGACCACCTTACTAAAAAAATTCATTAAGATTATTTTCAGACGAATGAAATTAATAATTTTAAATTGTCAAAATTTTAAAATTTATGATTGAAACATAAGAAGATATTTATTCATTTTTAAAATATCCACTTCCTATTTCTTTTGGTTTGGCGTTTATTGGGATAATCGTACTATTATTATCAAATATTTTAGAGAGCATTAAGAAAAATTCTAAAAAAATAAGATTATTAGGCGGATTTTTAGTTGGTCGGAGGAAATATTTTATGATGAACAAATTCTAATGGGGGAGAGCATTAGAAATTGGCTGATTTTCGATGATTAACGTTATTTAACATCTTTTGTATTTTTAGTTTAATAATGAAGACTTATTTTTGTTAGAAAGAGTTGAAGAACACTCTTAATAACATTAAAATTTTAAATTATGGAAAAGTTTGCAATATTAGCAAGAGTAGAAGCAAAACCGGGTAAAGAAAATGAAGTATTGGAATTCCTAAAGTCTGCCTTGCCGCTTGCGGAAGGTGAGCCAGGAACCGTAAGATGGTATGCTTTACAAATTGGCCCTTCTACTTTTGGTATATTCGATACGTTCGGAACTACAGATGCAAGAGATGCTCACTTGAATGGTGAGATTGCAAAGGCTTTAATGGCCAATGCTTCTGAATTACTTGCTAAAGAACCTGTACTTGAAATGGTAGATCTACTAGCAGTAAAGTAAGCAATGAACACCAATTTTTAATACAGTTAAATGGAGCCAGGTATTTCCCCGGCTCCATTTTTTTTATATCATTTTGTGAAAGGTTGAACCTTTGCTATGTATACAAGATTTATATTGATTTTTCAAATAAAATTTCAATTTAGCATAAAAAGAAAGAGACTGAAAACAGTCTCTTTTGTATTCTTAATTATTGAAGTTTTTTAAGCTCTTCTAAAACAGCTTCGCCAACTGCATGAGCAGATTGAGGAGACCTACCTCACAACTTTTTTGTGACCTACATCACATTACACCGAAAGCCGACTCAAGGTTTCTCTGGAAACACCTAAATATGAAGCGATTAATGTTTTGGGCAATCGTTGTAAAAGTGTGGGATATTGAGAAATAAATTGTTCGTAGCGTTCTTTGGCATTGCTATTCAGCAGAGACAAAATTCTTCTTTGGAGCGCGATGTAACCATTATTAGACTTTTTCCTGAAAAAATGTTCTATTTTATGCATATCTGCACAGAGTTTTTCTCGGTTATAGAGAGACAAAGTAAGTACTTCGGTAGATTCTAATGCATCAATGGAAAAAGTAGCTTCCGTTTGATTAAAATATGCTTGATAATCGGTAATCCACCAATCTTCCATTGCAAATTGCATAATATGTTCTTTGCCTTCTTGATTCAGGTAAGATGCTTTTAATAAACCATTCATCACAAAATAATCATTTTGTACGGTATCTCCTTCTAGAATTAAAATCTGATGCTTTTTAAATTTTTTCAAGGTAAAATGAGACAGGATGTACTCGAACTCCTGGTCAGTTAATGGCGTAATTTTCTCAATTTGACGTCTTAAAATCTCACTCATATTTTTATCATTCTAAATGCAAACAAAAATAATGGTTGACTCCAAATGTAAACTATTGAAACCAAAACATCCATCGCTCGTAATGGATTTTTTAAATAGGGTAGATGGAATTCTTATGGATTGATGGAGAAAACAAAAGCTATAGAAAAATATCTTGGTCGAACCTATTTTTGTGTTTGTGGATTGTACAAATCAATTGATAAAAGAAATCCGAAAAAGCAGTACAGCTAACATTGTATTGCTAAAATGCGTGGCTGAACGGCTTCGATTGGAGATTTATACAAGGTTTGACCAACGTTCTTCAATTGAAATTTAGCGCTAAAATCCCCGCTTTCGGCAATACCCAAAACGTTCGATTCAATAATTTTCCGACATTTCGAATATTTTTATAATTGAAAAATCGTACATATATTTGTACAAATAAAAATACAAAAATATGTTAATCGCAAGTGTTTCTGATTTTAGAAAAGATATAAAATCATATTTAGACCGAGTTGCAAAAAATTTTGAAACTCTTATCATTAATCGTGGAAAAGACTCTGGAATTGTGGTGATGTCTCTTGAAGAATACAATTCTTTAATGGCGACAAATCACGAATTATCGTCAAGAACTAATGAAATGCGTCTTGATTCTGCTATTCAAAAATTGAAAAATGGAAAATCCTTTTCAAAGGAATTAATTGTAGAATAAGATGAAATATATTTTCGTTGATGAATCTTGGGAAGATTATCTTTATTGGCAAAAAACCGATAAGAAAAAATTGAAACGAATAAATGATTTATTGAAAGATATTTCTCGAAGTCCATTTGATGGAATTGGGAAACCTGAGGCTTTAAAACATAAATATTCTGGGTTTTGGTCGAGAAGAATTGATGATGAACATAGATTGATATATAAATATCAAGAAGGAGAAATTTTAATTGCAAAATGTAGATTTCATTACGACTAAAAAACAAAGTATTACTGAAGCTAAAATAGTATTGCTAAAATGCGGGATTGAAGTGTGAATTGAAAAGCAGAATATTTAACCGCATATGCTTTTCAATTCCATAAAAAAGTGTAATTTAGTTTCATTGAAAAAGCAATTTTGCTTCGTTCGGTCGAAATTGACTTTTTGGTAAATTTAGCCCGCCCTTCGCAAATACTTTTTCCGTTAGCCGTAATTTTATGAAAACAGCACTCCAAATTTTACTATTTCTTTTTCCATTGAATTTTTATGCCCAATCTAAAGAACAAAAAGTTGAATTTTTGATTGATGAATTAGGCTATTTTAATTCAATCAAAAGTAAAATTTTCGATTATCACATTGAGAATTTGAAAAATTATGGAGATAAAAATGATAATAGGATTAAAACACTTGAAAATAAAATAAATGACAAAGAAATTCTAAAAAGACTTGTTAATGCCTATTCCAAAACATATTCAGAGAATGAAATTAACGAAATTTATAAATTTTATAATTCTGAAACTGGAAAAAAATTCGCTAAAAGCAATAATTTAGTTGAGGAAAATATAAAAGATAATTTCGTAGATGTATTTGAAGAAATAAAACGGCTTCAAGAAGAAAATCAACAGAAAAAATCTCATCAAGCTTCATATTTAACTAATTTTTTTGAATCAAAATATGAAAAACAAGATGGTTTTTATTTAGTTACTGAAAATGAAATAGATCGCGAAGAAAGTAATTTAGAACTTGAAACTAATCCGTTATTTACACTAAAAGATATTGAAGAAATTGAATCAATTTATAACGATCAAGGAAATTTAGTAATTGATATAAAGTTCAAAAATGAATCTGCAAAAAAATTAAAAGAAATTACTGCAAATAACATTAATAAAGGAATGGCAATAATTGTTGATAAGAAAATTATTATAATGCCTGTAATTGCTTCTGAAATTCCTGATGGAAAACTACAAATTTCTGGACCTCTCAGTGTAGAGGAAATGAAAAATATTGTAAATAAATTGAAAAAATAACAACTACTGCTAATATAGTATTGCTAAAATGCGGGGTTAAAGTGTGAATTGAAAAGCAGAATATTTAACCGCTCATGCTTTTCAATTCTACATTTTATTGTAATTTAGTTTAATTGAAAAAGCATCGGCTACGTTTGGTCGAATTTGAACTAAAGTTCTTCTTTCTAACGCACTTCGCCAATACTTTTTCTGTTACCTGAAATTTTAAAGCAAAATTGACATGAAAAGTTATTGTAACAAGTGTAATCGACAAACTAACCAAATAATATTACAAGAAGTTAAAACTTCTTATGAAGATGACGACCATTTATGGTGGGAAGAAAATAACTATCAGATTATTAAATGTGGAGGATGTGATGAAGTAAGTTATCGAACAGTTTCTACAAATGCACAATTGGCATCTTTTGCAGAATTTGGATCACCATATTCTCAAGTATTATATCCAATGAGAGGACCAAATAGCGTTCCAACAAAAAACTTTAAAAACATACCTCTCAAGATTAAAGAAATTTAGAGAGAGACTATTGATGCTTTTAATAAGAACCAATTAATATTATGCTCAGGAGGTTTAAGAGCTCTTGTAGAAGCTATTTTTCTAGAAAAGAAAATTTTAGGAATTAATAAAACTGATAAAAAAGGAAAAAAGTATCTATGTGATAATTTGCAGTGCAAAATTGATGCGTTACACGAAAATAAATTATTAGTAAAAGAAAATGCAGAAAGTTTACATGAATTAAGATTTCTAGGAAATGAAGCACTTCATGAATTAGAAAAACCATCTATTGAAGAATTAAAATTAGCAATTGAAATATTAGAATTGACCCTCGAAAACATTTATGAATTACAGCATAAAGCAATGATTTTAAAACAGAAAAAGACCATAAGAAAAAAATAAAACGGCAGGTAACACAGATTTTGCAAAATGCGGGATTGAAGGAAATCTCAGCAATATTCTGGAAGGTCATCAAACCAAATTAAAGATTTGTAACGCCTAGATGAACTTTTTGCAAATGATGTTCAAGGTAAAATTTTACAAAGCAGCTTAAAATTCATTATTATTTAATGGTCGTTGCTTCAACTGAATGTGATGTCCAAGTTATTTGGCAGAATTAAAATGTTTGGGCGCTTTTTGTTACTTTTGTGCCATGAATCAAGATACGATCTGCGCATTGGCGACTGCCAACGGAATAGGAGCACTCGGAATCATCCGTCTTTCCGGGCAAGAAGCGGTAAGTATTGCCCAAAAATCTTTCAAAGGTAAAAATCTGGAAAAACAGAAAAGCCATACCGTGCATTACGGCTACATGGTGGATGGTGAAGAAATCATCGATGAAATTATGGTTTCGGTTTTTTTGGCTCCAAAAACTTTTACTACAGAAAATGTGGTGGAAATTTCCTTCCACGGTTCGCCTTTCATTGGGAAAAGAATTCTTGAAGTTTTAATTAAAAACGGAGCAAGAATGGCGAAAGCCGGCGAATTTACCATGCGTGCATTCATGAATGGAAGAATTGATCTTTCTCAGGCAGAAGCGATTGCAGATATAATTGCCAGCGAAAATGAAGCGTCCAGAAAAGTGGCGATAAATCAGCTGAAAGGTGGAATTACCAATGAAATTTCGATTCTAAGAACCGATTTGCTCAATTTTGTATCGTTAATAGAACTCGAACTGGACTTCGCAGAGGAAGATGTAGAATTTGCTGACAGAACAGCACTTATTGGACTTTTAAAAAGAATCGAGGAGAAATTAAAATCGCTTATCGAAAGTTTCCAGTACGGGAATGCGGTGAAAAATGGAGTAGCAGTGGCGATTTTAGGAAAACCCAACGCCGGAAAATCAACGCTGCTAAATGCCCTGCTGAAAGAAGAGCGCGCCATTGTGAGCAATATTGCCGGAACTACCCGCGACACGATCGAAGAATTGTTGCACATTAAAGGAAATGCTTTCCGGCTGATTGATACCGCTGGTTTAAGGGAAACTACCGATGAAATCGAGAAAATCGGTGTTAAAAAAGCCATTGAAAAAGTGGAGCAGGCGGAAATCCTGATTTACCTCATCGATTCGGCAACCGATGATTTTACCGAAGATTTATTGATGATTAAGCCGTTGCTTCGTGACGATTTAAAACTCATCATTTGCGCGACCAAAATTGATGAAGTAATACCATCACAACACGAAAAAATGGAGGCCTTGCTAAGACAGGAAATCGCACAGGAATTTGATTTCATCAAAATATCGGCACTCGAAAACCAAAATCTTCAGGATCTGAAAAACGAGCTTTCCTCCTATGTTGAGGAGCTTAAAACACAGGAAAACAATGTCGTAATCACCAATCAGCGACACTTTCAGGCCTTGCAAAAATCCTTGGAATCCGTTCAGAAAGTAGAAGAAGCGGTACACACCAAAATCTCCACCGAACTCTTGGCCTATGAACTTCGTAACGCCCTGGAATACCTCGGTGAAATTTCGGGAGAATTTACAAATGATGAGGTTTTGGGGAATATTTTTTCTAAGTTTTGTATCGGAAAGTAATTACCTTGCACTTGATTAGTTAACGCCTTCATTTATTGCATTTTATATAAATTTTCTTTCCTATTTCTGTTGCTTATTTGCACTTTTTTACTTACTTTTGTTTCTGTATTGTTGTTGCTAACAACAAAATTGTTTCTAGCAACAAACCTTGAAAACAGCCTGACAGAAGCAAAAACCACAAGATATGAAAGTCACTTTACGAGAACGCAACCAAGGAGGAAAAACCAGTCTGTATCTGGATTATTACCATAAAGGTAAACGCAAACTGGAATATTTGAAACTCTATCTGAATCCGAATGCCAAAACAAAGGAAGAAAAGGATTTGAATAAAAAAACCTTGCAACTTGCAGAAAGTGTAAGAGCCAAAAGGCAAATTGAAATCCAGAACGGAGTGTATGGCTTCCAGGATAGTGAGAAACTAAAAGCCAGTGCATTAGATTACATTAAGCAACTTGCAGACAAAAAGCAAGACAGCAGTGGCAATCACGGGAATTGGATTTCAATGTATAAACATCTTATGAAGTACACCAATGGACATCTTTTGTTTGAAAACTTAGATCGTGATTTTGTCGAGGGGTTTAAAGATTATCTTGCTAGTGCAGAAACAAAGTCTGAAGGCGTTAAACTTTCCCAGAATTCTAAATACTCCTACTTCAATAAATTTAAAGCGGCTTTAAAGCAAGCGGTAAGAGATAGAATATTACAAACCAATCCAGGCGAAGGAGTTGATGGTTTCAAACAGGGAGAACCTCAGCGAGAATACTTAAGTTTAGAAGAACTTAAAGCAGTCGCTAAAACAGATTGTGAAATTCCAATAATGAAAACCGCTTTTCTGTTTTCCGCACTTACAGGTTTGCGGTGGTCTGATTGCCAAAAATTGGTATGGTCCGAAATTCAGTTTTCAAATGAATTAGGAAATCATATCAGATTCATTCAGAAGAAAACCAAGGGTGCAGAAACACTTCCAATATCGGAACAGGCAGTTGGATTGTTGGGCGAACGTGGAGAGCCGGACGAGAGAGTTTTTGTAAACCTACGGTATTCCGCTTGGTACAACCTGAAACTCCAACAGTGGATGATGGCTGCAGGCATCCATAGAACCATCACATTCCATTGCGCCCGCCATACTTACGCTACGCTCCAGTTGGCAGCCGGAACCGACATCTATACCGTTTCAAAACTTCTTGGACACCGGGAATTACGCACTACTCAGATTTACGCCAAGGTGATTGATTCCAAAAAGATAGAAGCCGCTAACAAAATACAACTTGATTTATGAGTGCATTTCACCCCAATTTGGATAAGGTTTTATACGGTGAATTACAGCCTTGGCTTCAGGATAATGTCCCTGACGAAAGTTACACCCCAAAAATTAGTTCTATTAGACTTCAAGAAAATGCGGTTCAATTGAAATATGAATTGTCATTTCCACGTCCGTTTAATTCGAAAACTAAATATTATCGGAGGTTAATTGAAAATGCTATTGAAGCAACTGTGCAAAATTCTATTTCTCTGATGAAGGAAGATGAAGACGAGGAAATACTGCTTTGCTACACCGATGAATTTTTATACAAAAACTTAAAGACAAAATTATTAGATATATCAGAAATTATTGCTGCAAAGGATTATTCTTTAGCTTATCTGAAGAATAGTTATGTCCCGCAGCCTTCCGAAAGAAATCATCATACAAATACTTATATCATGCAATTTTTAAGGCTTGCCTATATGCAGATATATCTTGAAATTCAGGAAGAATTTATACAGCATATAGAAGATATATTTATTCCTGAAGATTTCTATACTCAACTTTTTAGAGAACCTATTCCTGGCGAACTGCCATTGCGAAGAATAAAATTTAAAGAAGTTATACCAAATAATAAAAAACAGGTTTCCAATAATAAGCATTCTGCACAATCTGATCGCCCTTCATTTACCTACAAAAAATATAATCACGCTCCTCAAAATTTAACAAATCTACATAATAATTTTATCCGAAACGGTTGGATTGATGCAGAAACCTCGCTTGCAGCTTTTAAAAGGATTTTTTCAGGAAAAGATGTTTTAATGCCTGTTAAATGGACGGGTAATAAATCTGAACTTTACTATTTCGTAAAGACTTTGCATTCAAAAAAAGAACTAGTTGAGTATGTAGGGCAGCGTATATGGGAAATAACCTGCAATTGTTTTGTTGATAAAGATGGTAAAGAATTTGACCGAAAAAAATTTAAGGATACTAAAGATCCAAAGTTGTCAGTTGCCAAAATTGATAAATCAATTAAACTACTTGAGTAGGTAACACTGCGCACCGCTTTTAGAAAGTTATTTTTCTTTTTTTTAGACTTTGTCTGTCATAGGCAAAGTCTTTTTGTTTTATTATTCACACCGCGCACCGCGCACCGCTCCGCACAGCCAGTTGCAAACCGCATCTCCCTTTGTTTCAACACTAATTTTGACCTCGTTGTTCAACACAGTTAACGATTTCTGGCCGGAAATCAATTGTAAAATTTTTGAATTAAAACTCATGGAAGATATTTTAAAACGCCTCGACGATATTCAGAAAATGATAGAATCGCAGGGCTTATACACAAAAGAAGTATTGAACTTCACAGATGCATGCAGATACCTGGAACTTTCCCAGTCGCACCTTTACAAACTGACGAGCAATGGAATAATTCCATTCTATAAACCGAACGGAAAGAAAATCTATTTCCGTAGAACGGAGTTGGATGCTTGGTTGCTTCGCAACCGCACCGATTCACAGGAGGAAATAGACCGCAAAGCGGCAGATTATTTAATCAGTAAAGGAAGAATAAAGTTATGAATGCACACTTAGAACATATAGCATCCCTTTCTCAGGATGTTAAGGAAATCAAGGAAGCATTACATTTCATAGCGAAATCTTCTTTGATGCAGTTGAAAGACGAATGGATAGATGGACAGATTGTAATGCAGACATTGCACATCAGCCAGAGAACCTTGCAGTCTTTGCGTGATAACGGAACTTTGCCTTTCAGCAGGATTAATGGAAAATTCTATTATAAGGTAACGGATATTCAGGAGTTGCTGGAAGCCAATTATACCAAATCCAAAATTCGGTGAGATGAAGGTGACAAGAAAAGCAATATTGGATAAAACGCATTACGGGCTGAATGTCTATTCGTTTATCCTGCGCCAGCACTACCCGGGTGAAACGGTCCTTTCCCTTTCGGGAAGGGACTGCAAACCCGCTAAAAATCCTTTCAATAATCATAAGGAAACTTTGGTAGTGAGGATTGTTGATGGTTGCGCCCGGCATACTGATTCAGAGAATTGGGAATTTCAGGGTGATGTGTTCGATTTTGCCGAACTGGCTTTTCAGTTAAGTGGTCAGGAACTGTTGGATAAAATCAATGAAGTGATGCACCTGAAACTGGATGAAGAAAAAAACTTTTACAGAAATAAAATACTGCCACAAAAAGCTGTAGAACTGATTTCAAAAACAATGGATGCACCATTGGTAAGTTATTTCAAAAATCCTGTTCAGAATACCATTCCGTTTCAGGAAATGTCATTGGTGCAGATTTACCGCAAGATTAAAAGCGACGCTTTCAAAAGTCAGACTGAAAAACTGCGGACAATTCAGGATAAAAAAGAAGCACGGAAATACAAATCTTCCAACTTTCATTACGCTACATTTTCGGGAACTTTCAGCAAAAGAAGCGATGCCGAACTCAAAGAACATTCCGGCTTGCTTACGGTGGATTTTGACCATTTGGAAGATGTATCTGCCCTGAAAGAAAAACTTTTGCTGGACGAATATTTTGAAACGGAAATGATGTTTGTTTCGCCATCTGGCGATGGCTTGAAATGGATAATTCCGATTGACCTTTCCCAGGCTTCACAACAGGAATATTTTCAGGCAGTGTTCAATTATGTGAAACACACTTACGGTTTCTCAATTGATGAATCCGGCAAAGATGTTTCCCGAGCCTGCTTCCTTCCTCACGATGCCGAGGTTTATATTAATCCTAAATACTTATAAGACAAGATGAACAAGATATTTAATCCGAAGGAATGGCTCACAGAATCCATTCCCGAAAATAAAGTTACAGAGCAGAAATCCACCGAACCAACAACAGTATTGGAGGAAGTGGAAGAAATCATAAGTCGCCTGGAAGAACAGCGTATAGATATTACACAATCCTATAAAAACTGGATAAACATTGGCTTTGCACTTTCGGGAGAATTTGGCGAAAACGGCAGGGAATTGTTTCACCGCGTCAGTGCCTTTCATTCCAAATATGACAGAGTCGAATGTGACGCTCAGTTTTCAAGTTGTTTAAAATCCAAAAAGACAGGCGTTACAATCAAATCGTTTTTCTATTTGGCGAAAGATGCAGGAATTGATATTTCCTTCAAAAAAACTTCCAAAGATTCAAGCAGTGGTAGTGAGAAAAAAGTCGGCGAAATTAAAGGTGAATTCACCAATGATGGTGTGCCACCTC
This sequence comes from Candidatus Kaistella beijingensis, assembly GCF_020084865.1. Lineage (NCBI taxonomy): Bacteria > Pseudomonadati > Bacteroidota > Flavobacteriia > Flavobacteriales > Weeksellaceae > Kaistella > Candidatus Kaistella beijingensis. The sequence continues at coordinate 311,232 of NZ_CP071953.1, forward strand.
CACCAGAGCAACTTCCGAACTTCCCCGCATCCTTATTTCCCCAACTTCCTGAATTCCTCAAAAGAGTGGTTCAGGTTGCAGTTTCTGCCGAGGAAAAAGATATTTTGTTTTTGGGAAGCATTACGGCAATTAGCGGTTGCCTTCCAAAATTGTTTGGCATTTATGATGGCAGAAAGGTTTTTCCGAATCTTTTTCTGTTCATTACAGCGCAGGCGTCCGCTGGCAAAGGTCGGCTCATTCATTGCAGACAGTTGGTAAATCCCATTCACAAAGAATTACGGGACCGTGCAAGAGAACTGAAACAACGTTACGAAATAGCATTGGCGCAGTATAACGCTGCAAAAGGTAAAGATGAAAACGCTGAAAAACCTGCAAAACCACCTGAAAAAATGTTGTTCATTCCTGCCAATAACAGTTCTACGGGAGCGTATCAGTTGTTGGGCGACAGCGATGGCAGAGGAATTATTTTTGAAACCGAAGGCGACACACTGGCGCAAGCCTTCAAAAGTGATTATGGAAATTACAGCGATGGCTTCAGAAAAGCCTTCCACCACGAAACCATTTCCTATTACCGGAGAACCGACCGCGAATATGTGGATATTGAAAATCCCTGCCTTTCCACGGTGCTTTCGGGAACGCCCGCCCAGGTTTCAGCATTAATTCCCAGTGCGGAAAACGGACTTTTCAGCAGATTTATGTTTTATGCGATGAATGTTCGTCCGATTTGGAAAAATGTATTTGAATCTGCCACCGACAACGGTTTGGAAGCCTATTTTGATGATTTGGGAAACGAGTTCTATTCGCTCTATGGAAACCTGATGCGAATGCCCGAAATACAGTTTACCTTAACTGCCGAACAGCAACAGAAATTCAATGAATTTTTTTCAGAGATACAGCAAATGTATATCACTTTAAAAGGTTTGGATTATATGGCTTCGGTTCGCAGATTGGGTTTGGTGGCGTTCAGATTGGCGATGATACTATCAGTGTTGCGGATTATGGAACATGGGGAAATTCCCGAAAAAATGATTTGTGAAAATCAGGATTTCAATACTGTAATTTCTATGATCAGAGTGTTGGTCATTCATTCTGCAAAAGTCTATAGCGAATTGCCACAGGAAGTAAGGCCAAAGAAGCAGTTAACCAAAAAACAAAAATTTCTCAGTGACTTACCCCGAAACTTCAACAGACAGAAATATTTGGAAGTTGCAGAAAAATTTGGCATTCCCGGCAAAACCGCAGAAGGCTATATCGCAGGATTCAAAAAAGATGGCCTAATCCACCACGAATCCCAGGACAATTATATCAATCTCACCATTGCAGATTCTGAGGAAATCAAGGAAATATAGGATATTGCGGAGAGAGAGGGTCTCTCCGCACTTTTACAATCGTGAATTTTTTTGATATTGCAATTTAGGGCGCTGAGGATGGAATATCCTCAGTTTCCTTTAAATCCTGAAAGTACTGTGGATAACTCATACCGTTTATTTATTTTTTTTACATTTTCTTTTTCCTATATTTGACAATATTTGTCAAGTCAAAATAATGAACTCTATAACATTTGGCGAAAAAATCCGAAATCTTCGTGAGAGTAATGGTATGCTTTTACGAGAACTGGCTGCACTCTTAAATATTGATACAGCATTACTTTCTAAAATTGAGAGAAATGAACGTAGGGC